>RPRB01000477.1 GCA_003818285.1 Myxococcaceae bacterium | reverse complement strand
TTCTCGTACCGGGTCTGGATCTCCGAGACGTACCGGACCGGCTCGGTCCCCCGAACGTACCCGTGCCGGGCGCGCGCGTAGTACTCCGGACGCTGGAGCAGCAGCATCGCGCGCTCGACGTTCTTGAACCACTTGTCCGGGTCCAGCGCCTTCGCCCGCGCCAGTTGCCGCGCGTCCGCGAGGTGCCCCCAGCCGCAGTTGTACGCGGCGAGCGCGAACCGCATCCGTTGCTGGACGGGGAGCGTCGTCTCCAGCCGGTCCGCCATCCGCGACAAATGCTTGATGCCCGCGTGCGCGCCCTCCTCCGGATCCTCGAGCCGCACGAAGCCCATCTCCTTCGCCGTCCGCGGCAGCACCTGGAACAGGCCGAGCGCGCCCGCCAGGCTCCGTGCCTGGGGGTCGAACCGGCTCTCCTGGTAGGCTTGGGCCGCGAGGAGCCGCCAGTCGAAGCCGTACCGCTCGGCGTACTTGCGGAACAGCGGGTCCCAGCTCGAGAGCCCCTGGAGCGTGCCCGCGTCCTGCGCCCGCACCTCGGTGGCGATGCGCCCGTCCTCGAAGTAGCGCCGCCACGCCAGGTTGTACTCGAGGCCCTTGTAGGCCTGGCGCACGAACCGATCGAGCGCCGCCTTCAGCTCGCGGTCGGCCGGACGGACGGCGAAGGCGAGCTGCTTCTTCTCCCCTGGGTCGAGCGGGAAGGCGGCCACGATGTCGGTCCGCCAGACCCGCTCGGCCTGGTAGATGTGCGAGTCGGCCACGGTGAGGTCCACCTCGCCCGAGGCCACCCCGGCGATGAGCTGCTCGGTCTCCTCGTCCGGGCGCGCGAGCTCGATGGTCAGGTGCGCTCCCCTGGCCCGGAGCCGCTCCAGGGTGGCGAGGTAGCTCGATCCGGGTCGCACCCGGATCCGACGTCCTCGAAGGTCGTCCACGCTCTTGAGCAGGGGCTCGGAGGCTCGCTGCAGCAGCAGCTCCTGGATCTCGAGGTAGGGGACGCTGAACGCGACGTGCTTCCCGCGCTCGGGGCTCACCGTGTACGAGGCGGCGATGACGTCGCCCTTGCCCTGCAGGAGCCAGGGGACCAGATCCGCGTGTGAGGGAGGCACCACCATCTGCAGGCGCACGTCGAGCCCGTCGGCGAAGCGCTTCACCAGGTCGTGGTCGAAGCCGGCCGCCTCGCCCCGGAGCAGGAAGTAGCTGACCGCGTTGTTCCGGGTCAGCACCCGGAGCACCCGGTGCTTCTTCACCCCGGCGAGGTCTCCGGCCCAGGTCCGCCCGGCGTGGGCCACCAGCGCGCGCTCCTGGATGAAGAGGTCGAGCGCCGCCTTGAGCTGCTTCGCCTCGGGGTGCACCGCCCAGGCGATGGTCCGCTTGCGAGCGATGGGAAAGAGCACCGTGGCGTTCCTGTTCCAGTGCCGCTCGGCCTCCCAGACGTGGCTGTCCACCACCACCAGATCGCGCTCGCCCCGGTTCACCTCGGCGATGAGCTCCGACTGCTGCACGGCTCCGAGCACCTGCTGAATCCGGAGGTCCGGCACCCCGAGCTTCGCCAGGCTCGCCTCGAAGACCGAGCCGGTGGGAATGCTGACCGTCCTCTTCGCCAGGTTGGCCGGCGCCCGGGGCGCGCTCTTCACTCCCTTCCGGCCGACCAGCACCTCAGCCGTCGGCGCGACGGCTGGCGACGAGAACCGACCGTGGGCTCGCGACGGCGTGGAGCGTCATCGCTCGCTCCACGTCGTGACGGTCACTTGCGCTTCTGCGGCGAGCCTCCGAAGAGCAGCCCGACCCCGAAGGAGAAGTATTGCTGGCTGG
>RPRB01000476.1 GCA_003818285.1 Myxococcaceae bacterium | reverse complement strand
TCAGCAGCGGCCCCAGGAGCCTGAGAGTTAGCGAAGACTTGGACGGCCGTGGACTCCCTGGAAATCCTCGAGGGCCCTTCGGGACCAAGGGGTCGCAGGTTCGAATCCTGTCTCCCCGACACGTTGAAGGGGTCGGAGTCGCTCGGGTTTCCACCGCGCGATTCCGGCCCCTTCGGCGTTTCTCCGGGAGCGGGTAACACGGGGGTGACACGGCCGACCGCCACTGCTCTGGCTTTGGGCACTCCGGCAGCGGCATCCCCTCGAACTTGAGCCGATTCACTTCTGCGCGGAGGAAGTCGGTTGCGAGGTGACCGTAGGTTGCCTCCGTCAGCTTGGGGTCCCGGTGCCGGAGCATCTTCTGGACGACGACGAGCGGCACACTGGAGCGGAGGAGCAGCGTCGCAGTGCTGTGCCGGAGGTCATGGAACCGGACGGACTTGCGGACGGTCGGCGCTCAGAATCTTCATTGAACGCTACGGGCGGAACCGAGCGCAGACGGGCCCCGTTCAACACGCCCATCAGGCATTCCAGCGTGAACCCGAACGCATGCGTCCAGGGGAGACAACCCAGGATCCGGGTGCCGGGGGGTAGCCGAGCGCAGCGTGGTGGCTGTCCACCACGCTCAGGAGGCCGAGCTCGCCGAGCGCGATCGCTCGTGCACCTCCCGATGTTCCGCTGGTGAAGAGGATGAGGGTCGCGCACGGGCTACCCGGCTGGCGGTTCGGTCGTCGGCGAACGAGGGTTCCGCCCGCCGAGAGGACTCCGGTCGCGTCCGCCATCCTGACCCTGTCGTGGAGCGCGGATGGTGCGAGGCTCGGATTGATCGCAGCGAATGTGACCCCGAGTCGCAAGCCGGCGATGAAGGCGGCGGCGAACTCCGGGCCATTCGGGAGGGCGACCCCGAGGACTTCGCCTGGACCGAAACCGCGGGCACCGAGTCGGGAGACGAATCCCTCGGCCAGCCCGCGGGGGTCTCCTGCCGCTCGACCAGCGGAGTCGAGCAAGTCCAGCCGCGCGACTGCGTCCAACCTCGAACTGAGCTGAGAAGTCACAGCCCTCAAAGCGCCTCCGCGACGAACCGCCAGAGCGCCATGAACTCGCGCCGGCCGAACCCCGCACCCGACTTGAAGATCGTCGTGTTCCAGCGCCACTCGAAGTGCCCGATGACGTCGAGGTGGTCGGCGAGGACGAGCCGCGCCGCGCTGCCGGTGAGCGTCTGCGAGGACGCCGGAACGATGCCGTCGTTGGCCCGGGGCGCGTCTTCCACCGCCGCGCGCTCGGCACCGGGCGGACGGGCCGCGATCCAGGGTCCGTCGGGGAAGCGGTCCGGCCGGAACGTCTTGCTGGCGGTGGCAGCGTAGCAGAGCGCGTAGGCCGCCCGACGGTCCAGACCGTGGAGCCCGCCCCAGAGCGTCGGCCGTGGCGCGACGGTCACGATCTCGACGAGCCGCTCCAGGTCGCCTTCGCCGATGCGCGCGTTCAGCTGCCCCATTCGCTCCGGCGCGAGGTCGTGCAGGAGCCGCGTGTCGGACATGACCATCCCGCGGAAGCGGGCGATCTGGCGCGCCGTCTCCTCGTCCATGCCGGCGAGCAGCGCGACGGCGGGGGCGTTCACGTTGCGCCTGGGCGCGACTGCCTCGAAGAGGGTCACGAGGAAACTCAACCCCGGGAGCCCCAACCGTCTCCGGAGCTGCCCCGCGGCGGCCAGGATGGTCGCGAGCGACATCCCTTCGAGCAGGAGGTGGGAGAGCCCGTGCACCAAGCTGCTCGCGATGGGCGTGCCGTGGTGGGGAGCCGAGAGCGTCACGACCGTGCCGACGCGCTGG
>RPRB01000475.1 GCA_003818285.1 Myxococcaceae bacterium | reverse complement strand
CGCCGGGATCGCCGGGCGGACCCTGCGGTCCCGGGGGGCCAGGCTCACCCTGCGCACCGGAAAGCTCGATCTCCACGGTGTAGCTGCCATCGGCCTGCCTGACCGTGCGTGCCTTGTGCTGCTTCACCTTGGACTTCATCGCGTCACCTCCGGTGTCACGTGGAGCCCGCCGGCCGCCAGCGTCATGACCACCTCGGCGAGGTCGTCACTGAGCTGCACATCCCATGCGCACAGGTCGGGCAGCGTCCTGGAGACGTCGCCCGGCAGGTAGAGCTTGAGCGTGGTGGCGTCCGGCGCGGTGATGACGAATTCGCCGAGCACGGCCGTTGACCGTGGCGCGGCGCGGATCTGCGCCTTGGGCGTGAAGGGGGATAGGTCGACGGGTGTACCCGTGGAGCTGACTACTTTGAGGTTGACCCAGAAGTCGTCCCCCGCGTACGTGACGAGATCGACACTCGCCGGGAGAGCACCAACTTGTGTTGCCATGACACCCTCCCTGCGAGCGTCGATATGGAGTTAGCGGTTGCCGCGACCGGTGGCCAGAACCGGCGAGTCACCGGCCTCCCACGAGTCGGCGTCCCAGTGCGCGTGCGAGTTGTCACCGAGCACGACGTAGTTGCCGGTCGTCCACTTGGTCTGCGGCGTCGCCGTGATCGTGGGCGTTCCCCGCAGGTTCGCGAGGTCGTGCGGCGGAAGCGAACCGGACGGTGCCCAGGTACCAGGCGCACCCTGAGTCGCCCCGGTCGAGCGCGGAGCCTTGGGCTCCAGCACCGCGAACGGGTACGGCGTGGCCGTCTGACCCTGCCCCTTGGGCGCGAGCACGATGAAGCCGAGACGGATCTTCAGCCGCAGACCGAGCATGTCCTGCTCGGCGAGGTTGACGCCGTCGATGGTGGCCTGGTCCAGGTTCTTGCTCGTGAGCTGCTGGCGGATGCCGAGCACGGCCCACTGCGGGTCGCCCATGACCGCGACAGCCTTGGACTTGTCCCACACGCCCGACGTGACGTAGTTGACGCCCACGCCGTAGACGGAGTCGACGGGCACCGCGCCGACCATGGTGGAGGCGTAGAGCAGCGAGCCGTTGCCGTCACGCATGCCCCGGAAGTAGGGCCGGATGCCACGGTCGGCGTAGGACGCGGACACGTCGTAGCCGTCCGCCTCGACCAGACTCATGGTCTGGTTCCACGCCTCGGCCAGATCCTCGGTCCCGCTATTGGTCCCCCACTTGTAGGCGTGGTTGGCCGTCTTCGCCTGGCCGACGATGCCGCCGGCCGGGAACGTAGTCGGTACGGCCGAGCCGTCCGGCGACGAACCGAAGAACGTGGTCTGGTCGATCAGCCGCGCGATGGCCTCCGCGCACCGGTTCTTGACCTCGGCCCACAGATTCACCTCGGAGTCGTCCAGAACGTTCTCAGGGATGAGGACGATCGTGGCCGCTTCCTCGATGTACATGTCGACGGTCTTCCACGCCATCTCAGTGGTGGGCTTGACCGCGATGTCGACATCGGCGGGCGGGGTAGCGGTCAGCCACTTGGCCGACGGAAACGTGTCCAGCATGGACAGTTTCGCCTGCGAGCTGGCGACCGGGCGCTTGTTGAACGTGTTCATGGCGACGGACGTTTGCGCCGCCTGCTGAAGGATTTCAGGGCTCCTCTGCTCCACGATGAACGGAACAGCTTCGCCTCTGCCAATGTAACTAGGCATGACTTTGCCTCACATGTCCGTGAGGCGATTCACCTAATGGCCGAGCCCGTAACGGAGCAGCTCCTCGGTCTGCTTGTCGCTGAGCTTTCCGGTCGGGCGGACCTGGTCCGCGTTGGTGACTCG
>RPRB01000474.1 GCA_003818285.1 Myxococcaceae bacterium | reverse complement strand
GTGCCGTTTCGATGGCCATGCGGATCCTCGGGACCGCCATCCCGCAATCGATTGCGGGCTTAAATTTTCAGCCCTCCAGGGCCTCCAACACGGTCCTTGAGTCTGCCGGCCAGCGAGCTGCGTTCATCGACGTCGGCTGTCGGAATGGCCGACGGCCAGATGGTCAATATCCCCCTCCTCTCGGAGTGCAGACGAGTGGCGGAGGAGGGTGGCGCGTCGAGCACGCGCTCATTCCACGGTCGGTGATAGGTGCCGCGGGGCGCCGCTACTCGGCGCATGGCAAGGTGAATGCAGAACGTGCTGTCGAGCCTCACCGTGCTCTGCGCTGGTACGGACTTGAACCCTTGAGAGGCGACTGGCTCCCGGACGTCGTAGGGCGATGCCGTAAGTCGACGCTCCAGCTCTCGCACGTTCTCCACCATCGCGCCGGGCGCCCCCTGGTGGGAGCTCACGAGTCGAAGAACGAGGTCAGCTGGCCGCACCATGCCTTCGAGGGCCACCCGACGCCCAGCGAGGTGCCGATCCCCGACGTCGGCACCGTCCAGCGCCAGCACGTCGAACGCGAGGACACTGACCGGAGGACCACCAGCAGAGCGAGCCGGTCGCAGGCATCGAAGTCACACACCGCGCCGCCTCGTCGATGACCACCAGCCGGGGCGTTGGATTTTTCAGAGAGTCGTTTCGAACACCCCACGCATGAGGGAACTTGTCTCCCGACAAGTCGGAGGTGGCGCCCCGCTGGTGCTTCCTCGGCAATGTGAAGGTCGGTTTGACACCACATTCGTTGTAGGCCAGCTTCGTCGCAAACCACGAGAAATCCGGGAGGTCGCGCCTCGATGCGGGATCGGGAGCTCATTCTCGGTGTACTGGCCGCGAAGATGCGGCTGGTGAGCCCGGTCCAGTTGGAGGCGGCTTCGAGGGCGCTCGTCGACGAACAGGATCGTTCCCTCCTGACGTTTCTTCAGGACTCGGGAGCGCTGACCCCCAACCAACGGGAGCTGCTCGAGGCGATGGCCGACGCGGCGCTCGCCGCTTCGGAGGGGAAACCCGATCGGGTCCTTGCCTCGCTCGACGGATCGACGATCGCCTCGCTCACGCCGGGAGCGGCCGAGCCCCCGGGGAGTACCTCTCCGACCCATGCGGATCGTGAGAGCCGCATTCCACCGGAGCGGGAGGGACAGTATTCCCGGCTCGGCGAGATCGGCCGAGGGGCCCAGTCCGTCGTCGTGCTGGCGCGTGATCGATTCATCGGGCGCGAGGTCGCGCTCAAGGAGCTTCTCCCGCCATCGCTCGAACCCGCCACGCCTAGGTCGGGCGGCGGTCGTGAGGCCCGCTTTCTGCGGGAGGCGCGACTCATCGCCCAGCTGGACCATCCCGGGATCGTCGCCGTCCACGAGCTCGCCCAGGGAGCGGATGGCACGCTCTTCTGCGCCGAGAAGCTCGTTCGCGGCGAGACCCTCAAGGCCCATCTCCAGGGCTGCACCTCGCTCCGGCAGCGGCTGGCCCTCCTTCCGCATCTCATCGACGCCTCCAGCGCCATCGCCTACGCGCACTCTCGGGGAGTCATCCACCGAGACCTGAAGCCATCCAACATCATGGTCGGGCCCTACGGAGAAACGGTGGTGGTGGACTGGGGCCTGGCAAAGCACCGGGGCGAACCCGAGGTGCTCGAGCCCACCACCGCGATGCCGCTCGAACCGACCCTGACCGTGGCAGGGGCTGCTCTGGGGACGCCGTCATACATGAGCCCGGAGCAGGCACGTGGGGCAGTGGGAGAGATCGACGAGCGCAGCGACGTGTTCAGCCTGGGTGCGATGCTTTACGAGCTGCTGTGT
>RPRB01000473.1 GCA_003818285.1 Myxococcaceae bacterium | reverse complement strand
TCCAGCTGCTCCGGCGCCTCCACCGGACCGGGCGACAGCCGCCCCGTCTCGTCCCAGTCGAGCAACGTGCCATACAGCGACGGCCGACCCTCGAGGTGGCGCACCCGGTCCTCCAGCATGGCCGCCTGCAGCGGCGTCGCCTCGCCGCGCGCGGCCGCCTCGCGCAGAAGGCCGAGGAACCGGCGCTGGAGCTCCGGCGTCGCGATGGCGTGGTGGGCGATGCGGAAGGCCGCCGCGGCACCGTCCTCTCCCGCGACGGAACGGCCCGGCCAGCCGTGCCGCGCGACGAGCCGCTCCAGCCGGATGGCCAGCGCCCGGTGCACGGCCTCCATCCGCGGATCGTACCCCCGGAAGAGCCGTCCCGCGGCGACCAGCTCCGCGCGCACCGCCTGGTCCTCGGCGTCCATGGCCAGGAGGTCCAGACGGAGCGCGTCCTCCGGGGGTGGTGCGAGCTTCCAGCGTCGGTGCAGCCAGAGCCACTGCTCTGGCGTCTGGCGGATGATGCTCTCCAGCGCGGCGGTCACCCGGGCGGTGTGGTTCCAGAGGTCTCGCTGCCGGTCGCCGGTGCCCGCCACCTCGAACGGCCCCTCCACCCGGAACCGGAGCCGGCCGTTCTCGCGCAGCGCCACCACGACGAGCGTCGGCGCCCCGGTTCGCACCGCGGCCATGGAGAGCGCGGGAGTTGTCGCCACGGGACGCCCGAAGAAGGGAACGAAGAGCGCGTGCTTTCCCCCGATGGCCTGGTCCACCAGCATCGCCACCACCTCGTTCCTTCGGAGCGCCGCCACCATTCCGGACAGCGCGCCGCGCGCGGGGATGAGCCTCAGGCCCGCCCGCTCGCGCGCCTCGACCAGCCGGGCGTTGACTCCTCCGCGGAGCGGCCTCACCACCGCGTGGAGTGGCACCCGCTGCGCCATCGCCGCGCCGAACAGCTCCCAGGACCCGAGATGCGCCGTGGCGACCAGCAGACCCCTGCCCCCGGCGAGCGCTCGCTCCACCGGTCCGAAGTCGTCCACCTGCACCTCTTCCAGGAGCTGAGCGCGGCTCGCCCCGAGCGTCCGCAGCGCGTCCACCACCACCCGCGCCATGTTGGCGTAGGCGGCGCGGGCGAGCACCCGGCGCTCCTCCCCGGAGCGCTCGGGATAGGCGTGGGCGAGGTTGTCCAGCGTGACGCGCCGGCGGATCCCCAGGGCGTAGGCGCAGGCGGCCACCGCACGGGCGAGACCGTCGACGAGAGCGGACGGGAGCGCCTGGAGGAGACGCACCAGCACCCCCGCGGCCGCCCGGGAAAGGACAGTCGAATGGACGAGCGCAGGCCTCTCCACCACGTTGCCTGCTAGCACGAGCACCCCCGGTGCTGGAGGAGGTTCGGGCGTGGCAGAGGAGCGCGTGGACGTGGTGGTGGTCGGTGCCGGCGCGGCCGGGCTTGCCGCTGCGGAGGTGGTCGCCCGCGCCCGCTTCGGCGTCCGCGTCCTCGAGGCCCGGCCGCGCATCGGCGGACGGGTGGACACGCGCTCTCTCCCGGGATGGCCGGTGCCGGTGGAGCTCGGAGCGGAGTTCGTCCAGGGAAAGGCCCGGAGCCTGCTCACCCGGGCACGGAAGGCCGGGCTGCGGATCAGGCCCACCGGGCAGCGGCACCTCGCCCTCGAGGATGGCCGGCTGGTGGACGCCGGTCCCGCCCTGGAGAAGGCGCTCGCCGAGGTGGCCGCGCTGCACGGCGACGTGCCGGTGGAGGAAGCGCTGGAGGCACGGGTGCGATCCGGGGAGCTCGCCCCTGGGGAGGAGGCGCTCGCCCGGAACTACGTCGAGGGCTACTACGCCGCGGACCTCACCCGGGCCAGCGCCGAGGCGATCGG
>RPRB01000472.1 GCA_003818285.1 Myxococcaceae bacterium | reverse complement strand
TCTTCACCGCCTGGGCCCACATGTGGATGCCCACGTAGGTGGCCTCCATCGGATCGTTGGTGACCCGCGAGTCGCCGCCGGGGAGGTGGTTCTTCTTCACGTAATCCTTCCACTGGGCGATGAAGGCGCTGTTCGCCGGGTTCTTCACCGACATGAAGTAGTTCCAGGCCGCCAGGTGGCCCACCAGCGGCTTGGTATCGATGCCCCGCAGTTCCTCCTCGCCGACCGAGAACGCGACCACCGGGATGTCGGTCGCCTTGAGGCCTTGGTTCCCGAGCTCCTTGTAGAAGGGCACGTTGGAGTCGCCGTTGATGGTGGAGACGACCGCGGTGTGCCCGCCGGCGCCGAACGCTTTGATCTGCGCGACGATGGTCTGGTAGTCGCTGTGGCCGAAGGGTGTGTACGTCTCCTGGATGTCCTTGTCGGTGACGCCCTTGGAGTGCAGGAAGGCCCGGAGGATCTTGTTGGTGGTCCGCGGGTAGACGTAGTCGGTGCCGAGGAGGAAGAAGCGGGTCGCCCCGCCGCCCTCCTTGGACATCAGGTATTCCACCGCGGGGATGGCCTGCTGGTTCGGCGCGGCGCCGGTGTAGAAGACGTTCTTGCTCAGCTCCTCGCCCTCGTACTGCACCGGGTAGTAGAGCAGCCCGTTCAGCTCCTCGAAGACCGGGAGGACCGACTTCCGCGACACCGAGGTCCAGCAGCCGAAGACCGTCGCCACCTTGTCCTTGGTCAACAGCTGGCGGGCCTTCTCGGCGAAGAGCGGCCAGTTGGAGGCCGGATCGACCACCACAGGCTCGATCTTCTTCCCCAGCACGCCGCCCTTGGCGTTGATCTCCTCGATGGTCATCAGCGCGACGTCCTTCAGCGAGGTCTCGCTGATTGCCATGGTTCCGGAGAGGGAGTGGAGGATACAGACCATGATCGTCTCCTACGCCCGCGCGTCCGCAGCGAAAAAGGTGAGAGCGCACGCCAACGCGGCGAGCCCGAAGCCCCTGTTCATCATCCGGTCTCCTTTGGCCCATTCGGGCCGACACCGGAGGCTGCAAGCGCCGGACCACGCACAGCCGGACGCGGCTCGCTCTTGATCGCGCCGGGCTAACATTTGGGCCATCCGACGAATCCGTCGGAACCCTCTTAAAAGGGGACGAAAACGTCGCTACCCATCCGACCGCTCGGCCGGACCGATGGCCGCCGGGGGTGAGGCCTTGACCCCTGACGCAACTCGTCAGACAGAATTGTCGGAATGTGAGTTCCACGCGACGAATTTGTCACATGCGGGCACGCGAGGGCGGTGAGGTCCCCGGTGCAGGGAGATCCTGCCCGCCCACGCGATCTGCCCCAGGGAATTGTGATGGGATCAGGCAGCTCTCAGCGAGAAGCGGAGGGCGGGTGCCAGCAACGTTCTCCTCACGCCGGCGCTAGCGCACGAGGAAGCGGACGGCGCGCATCGCGAGCCCGTGCCTCGGGGTCTTCGAGCAACGTAGGCTGGAGCCCACCGGCGGAGCCTGGACTCTTGGCAAAGGCGCTGCGTTCATGCGGCCCGCTTCGGCGGAAGAACGCGGACCGTTGCGGAGCCGCGTGATGAACTCACCAGCGCGCGGAACGTGGTTCGCGGGAGCCCGAAAAGCGCCCCCGGAACTCCCGAAATGCTGAAGCCCTACCGAGACTTACGGCGGTGGGGCTTCGGTGTTTCTGGGGGCAGAAACACAGGGGTGTGTCCTAAGAGTGTCCAAGATTCTCGAGCACGCGCACGGCCGCCCGCAAGTCCTGGGTGTGGACGTTTGTCCCGCTCGAACACCGCGCGCGTGCGGTGCCCGCTCATCCGCATGACGACTGACTCCGGAACGCCGACTCGGCTCCCGCGCCGCCTCGCCGTAACCGTCCGACCTGCGATGTCGGTTA
>RPRB01000471.1 GCA_003818285.1 Myxococcaceae bacterium | reverse complement strand
CGGCCGCCTCCAGTACGAATGGCAGCAGGGCATCTGGGACGAGTGGTACCTCGCGTTCGCCGACGGGAGCTGGGCCTGGCTCGCCGAGGCCCAGGGCAGGTTCTACGTCACTCGCCGCCTGTCCCCGCGCCCTGTTCCGCGGCGGGTGGAGGCCGGGCAGAGCTTCTTCCTCGAGGGGCTGGGCCGCTTCACGGTCAGCGACGTGAAGCAGGCGCGCATCGTGAGCGCGCGGGGCGAGCTGCCGGAGCCGGTGACCCCCGGCGAGGCGCCGCTCACCGCCGACTGCGAGAGCGAGAAGGGGGGATTCGCCACCCTCGACTACGGCGACGGGACGGAGCCGGCGGTCCTCTACGCCGGGCGGCAGGTCCCGTTCGAGGCGCTGCACCTGGGCGAGCTGCCCGCAGGGGCCGAGCTGCGGCAGGCCCGGCCCAGCGGCGAGAAGCTGAAGTGCCCGAACTGCGGTGCACCGCTCTCGCTGCGGGTCCCCGAGCAGAGCGTCCGCGTGGTGTGCCAGAGCTGCAACCACCTGCTCGACACCAGCCAAGGTGCATTCCGGGTCCTCGGCGCGCTCGAGCGGGGGCGGACGGAGCCGCGCATCCCGCTCGGGGCGAAGGGAACGCTGCGGGGGCGGGATCTCATGGTCGTGGGCTGGATGTTGCGGAGCTGCACGGTCGAGGGCGTGCGCTATCCCTGGGCCGAATACCTCCTGTGGGACGAGAAGGTGCAGGGTTTCGCCTGGCTGGTGGAGAGCGAGGGGCACTGGCAGCTCGGCATCGCGATCTCGGTCGCCGACGTGCAGGTTGGCGACGACGCCGAGTATGGCCACCGCCGCTTCCGCCACTTCTCGTCGGTGAAGGCCCGGGTGGACCAGGTGCTCGGCGAGTTCTACTGGGCGGTGCAGGTCGGCGACGAGGTGAAGAGCGACGTGTACATCCGTCCGCCGGAGGGGCTGTCCCGTGAGCTCGGCGGCGGCGAGGTGAACTGGACGCACCTCGACCACTTGGAGCGCGCCGAGGTCGCCCCTGCCTTCGGCCGACCGGGACTGGTGAAGGAGCGGCCGTCGGGTGTGGGCGAGCTCCAGCCGTGGCCGCACGCCGCGACCTGGCGCGCGATGCGAGGGTGGATGGTGGGGGGCGTCGCCGCCCTCCTCGCGCTCCTCGTCGCCTTCTGGCTCCGGCCGACGCGGGTGCTGGTGGACCAGACGTTCTCCCCGGAGGAGCTACTGGCCACCCCGGTCGACTCGACTCCCGGCGGGGAGCAGGTCCGCGGGTTTCTCTCGCCCGAGTTCGACGTCGGCGCGGGAGCGCTCCGGGTGGAGCTGTCGACGGACGCCCTCGACACCTGGGCCACCGCCGAGGGCGCGGTCATCAACACCACGAGCGGTGAGGCCGCCCCCTTCGCGCTCGAGTCGAGCTTCTACTCGGGGGTGGAGGACGGGGAGCGGTGGACCGAGGACCACCGCACGGCCTCGGCGGGCTTCGCCTCGCCGGGCTCCGGAACCGCGGTGCTCCGGGCCGATCTCCAGTGGGAGGAAGGCCGTCCGCCGCCGGCGATGCGCCTCCGGGTCCGCGGCGAGACCTTCAGCATCCTCCAGTTCCTCGGCTGCCTGCTCCTGCTCTCCTGGCCGATGGTCTACCCGCTGCGGCGCTCGGCGTTCGAGCGGGCCCGCTGGGAGAACTCGAATCTCGGCTCGGGGGGAGGGGACTGACCATGGCCCGGCTCTACCGAGTGTGGGTGGTGGCCGCGCTCTCCCTCTTCGCCTGGGGAAGCCTGAGCGGCCGGCGGATGCTGGCCCCCGCCCACCAGCGGATCGACCCGAGCGTCCGTTCGTCCCCCGGCGGCTACCGCTCGTACCACTTCTGGCACAGCGGCTTCTCGGGGGGGAAATGACGAGATCTGGAGG
>RPRB01000470.1 GCA_003818285.1 Myxococcaceae bacterium | reverse complement strand
GCGCGTCCGCCAGCGCCGAGAGCACCTGCGTGACGATGCGGATCACCCGCGGCTCGGGGAGCGGCCAGTCCGCGGTCAGGACCTGGTGCAGGTCGCGACCGTCCACGAACTCCATGGCGATGAACAGCGCGCCGTCGTCGGTCTGGCCGAAGTCCAGGACGTCGATGGAGTTGGGGTGGTTGAGCCGGCTGGCCGCCTTGGCCTCGCGCTGGAACCGCGCGACGGTGCGCGCGTCCCTCTGCAGCGTCGGGTGGAGCAGCTTCAGCACCACCGGCTTCTCGAGGACCAGCTGGTTGGCGCGGTACACCCGGCCCATCCCGCCCTCGCCGAGCAGCTCCTCCACCCGGTACTTCCGGGCCACCACCTGGCCGAGGTACGGGTCTCCTTCCTGCTCCCGGGGAAGCGCGTTCCCGCAGGCCCCGCAGAACTGGGCGTCAGGGGTGGTCTCGGTGGAGCAGGAGGGGCAGTTCACGACCGAGAGATGACGCTCCCACTCCTCGGGCAGGGCCGCAAGACTGCGTGGTACGCTGGCGATGCCTACCGCTTCAAGGATGGCCCACTGCCCTCGCTGCGACGCGCCGAATCCCGATGAGCAAGACCGCTGCACCCGCTGCGGAGCCCCGCTTGGCGGAGGGACGATGGTGATGGGACCGCCGACCGCCGCCCGGCCACAGGTGAGCTTCCGCGTCGTCCGTGCCGACGGCGGTCCGGAGATGTCCGTGCCAATGAGCGGAGAGACGCTCACCTGTGGCACCCGCGGCGACCTCACCCTCCCCGACGACCCGTTCATCGCGCCGGTGCAGGCCCGCTTCTTCTTCTCCGGCCAGCGGCTGGCCATCGAGGACCTGGGCGGGGGGAACGGCGTCTTCGCCCGGCTCAAGGTCGAGCGCGAGCTGACGGTGGGCGGCGAGCTCCGCCTCGGACGGCAGCGGCTGCTCCTCGAGGCCATCCCTCCGGTCACGCCCGGCGAGGGCGGGACCATCGCCTGGGGCTCGGCGGACCCCGGATTCAAGCTGCGCATCATCCAGCTGCTGGAGGGCGGGATGCGGGGAGCGGCGTTCTGCCTGCGCGAGGGCGAGAACCTCCTGGGGCGTGAGGTGGGCGACATCACCTTCCCCGGCGACGGGTTCGTCTCCGGCCGGCACGCGGTGCTCAACGCCCGGGGAGAGCGACTCACGGTGAAGGACGTGGGAAGCTCCAACGGCACCTTCCTCCGCATCTCCGCGCCCAGCTTCGTCGAGCACGGCGACCAGTTCCTCGTCGGCCGCGAGCTGGTCCGGGTCGAGATCGCCGGCTAGACGCGCCCGCCGCGCATGCAGCCCGCCCTCCCCGCCTCCGGTCCGGACAGCGCCGCGGTGGAGGCCGCCGCACCGGCGCGCTGGGGCCCGGTCCTCGCGCTGGCCGGCCTGCACGGCGCGGTGAGCGTGGCGTGGGTGGCCTACAACCTCTACCTGGTCGAGCTGCTGGTCCGCGCCGGCTTCGACGCCTGGCTCGCGACGGTGCTCCTCACGGTGGAGGGGCTGGTCGGGGGGATGCTCGAGCCACTCACCGGCGGGCTGTCCGACCGGACGCGGAGCGGGATCTTCCGGCGGTTCTTCCTGGTGATGGGCGGCGTGCTGCTGGCCGCGTTGCTCTTCCTCGCCCTCCCTGTCGCCGCGGTGGGCGCGAGGCCCGGGCCGGCCACGCTGGTGCCGGCCCTGCTCATCGCCTGGGCGCTGGCCATGGCGGTGTTCCGGGCGCCCGCGCTGTCACTGCTCGCACGCCACGCGCGGCCCGCCGCGCTGCCGCTCGCCGCGTCCGTGCTCACCACCGCCGGCGCGCTGGTGGGGGCCGCCGCGCCCTCGGCTCGAGCGTGGCTGCTGTCGCTCGGGCCCGGGCCCACCTTCGGCGCCGCCTCGGCCGCCCTGGTGCTC
>RPRB01000469.1 GCA_003818285.1 Myxococcaceae bacterium | reverse complement strand
TCCGCATCCACGACTTGCGGCACTCGTTCGCGGTCCAGGCGCGGCTCGCCGGAGCGCCGCTCGAAGTCGTCCGCGACCTGCTCGGTCACGCGGACATCCGGATGGCCGAGCGGTACGCGCACGTCGCCGAGGGGGAGCTCCGGCAGCTCGTGGCGAAGATCGGGCTTTAGACTAGTCGTCGCTCTGGGCGGTCTCGGAGTGTCTGGCTCCGCGAAAGCGGGTCGTTCCACACGGAACTGCTCGCTCTCGCACCCAGCGCCGAAGTTCCTCGAGCTCGTAGTAGATGGACGAGCCTATGACGAGCCACCTGGGTCCAAGGGGGGCGAGCCCTTGTTCCACTCGCTTGCGACTCGCCACGCGCATATTCCGGAGCCAGGTCCGACTCCGGTCGAGCACAACTCCTGCCTTCTCTTCGCCGACGATGAACGGCTCGACCTCGCGCACCTGAACTGATGGAGGCGCAGCCTCGGTCCCACGCGGACGCCGTGACTGCTTCATCGCCCCCTCCGGTTCCCGTGCTTGAACGGCAACCGCCGCTGCGGCTCCGGTGGCCGCTGCTGCCCTGGCCATGGCGCCCCCGGAGGCTTCCGTTCCGGTAGTGGTCGCCACGCCGCGAGGCGTACGAGTGCGGCGTCGGCCTCGGCGCGGAGGGCTGCGAGGACGTCCGCCTGGCGCGCGCTGAGCTCGCGGCGAAGCTCGGGCAGCGGTGGGCCGCTGAGTTGGAGGCGGTCGCCCATGATGACCCGGACGCGCAGCCCGGCGGCTCGAGCCCGGGCCAGCAGGTCGGCGATGTCGACCGGGGTGCGTGTGGCGTCCTCGGTCGTGGCCGTCATGAGAGCCCCCCGCCGCCCTCACTCGGGCCAGTTGTGCCCCCCGTCCCTCCGTTTTCATCCTCAGAACCCTCAAATCTGCCGATTCGAGGATTTTGAGAATGGTTCCAGGTGGTGTTGGAGGATGCCGGGTCCAGATTCCGAGGATCTTGAGGACGCCTTCCGAGGGCCTGTGGAGCGACCGCATACCTAGGCCCGGGCTTTCGGCCAGGTCCGGATTTCGGAGCGCTCCGGACGGGATGAAGCCACCCGTAGTCGACCAGCAGGATGAGGGCCTTCGCGCGCTCCTCCCGCTCCGTCCTGCCGCCCTTGAGCCACTGCATCAGGTCCCGTTCTGAGACGACCTGCGCGGAGCGACGCTGGATTGCCGCGAGCATCCTGCGGGCGAGCACCAGCGTCGGATCCGCTCGCATCTCGTCGAACGCCGCGATCGCGTGCTGGATGAAGTACCGGCCGATCGTGCACGCCCGCTCTACCGTCTCCTCGGCGATCGGCGCGTCGATCCCGGCCGCGCCATAGTCGGCGAGGTGGAGAAGGCAGGCGACGCGCGCTACCCCGCCGACGAGTTTGCCGGTCCAGTCAGCGATGTGTTCGAGGTCTCCACCGGGGCCCATCTGCGGCTCGATCGCTTCGGCGAAGCGATTGAGGACCCCGACGGCGGTCGGATCGAAGCCGATGGAGGGGGTCTCCTCGTCGGCTTCCGGCGTCCGGATGCGCACCATCCGATCGAGGACGTGCTCCCAGTCCGCTTGGAGGTACTCGAGCATTGGACCCGGGTCGATCTTCCGCCGCCCGATGTTGCTGGACGGGAGCGAGTAGAAAAATCGTTGCGGGAACCCGCGCCGACGAAGCTCAACCATCTCGCCCAAGACGCCGGGCTGGACCGCCAGCGCGATGCTGAGCGCGGGATTGCGGACGACACAGCCCCGAGAGGTCTTGCGGTCGACGATGTGATCTTCCCCGGTGTGCCCCTTGAGCCACACGTCGAGCGCCGGGCGGCCGTTCTTTGCATGGCGGCCGCCGACCATGCCGATGAGATCTCCTTCGGCGGAGACGACGGAGAGAAGTCGGTGGTCGGCGAGTAGCTCGGCGAGCCTT
>RPRB01000468.1 GCA_003818285.1 Myxococcaceae bacterium | reverse complement strand
GACCTGAGCTACCTGGTGCTGGACCCGCGGGTCCGGTCGACGGTGGGCCGGAGCTGAGGACCGGCCGATGGGACTGCTGCGGGGACTCCTGGAGGGCACGCGACGAGGCACGCGACTGGCGCTCCTGGTCGTGGTCGCCTACGTGCTGCTCGCCGCCGGCGCCCGCTGGGTCGCGCCGCAGCCGGTGCAGGATCTCCGCTCCCTGGACCTCATGAACTCCTCGATCCCGCCCGCCTGGGACGCCGAGGGGCGGCGCGAGTTCCTCCTCGGCACCGACGAGCAGGGGCGAGACGTGCTCTCCGGCGTGCTGTTCGGGCTCCGGCTCTCGATGGGCGTCGGCTTCGCCGCGGTGGCCCTCGCGATGGTGATCGGTCTCGCCGCCGGCCTCCTGAGCGGATACCGCGGCGGCTGGCTGGATGCGTTTCTCATGCGCATCGCCGATGCGCAGCTGACCTTCCCGGCCATCCTGGTGGCGATGCTGCTCGACGGCGTGGCGCGGAGCGTGCTGCCGCGCTCGGTGCACGAGACGCTGGGGATCCCGGTGGTGATCGGCGCCATCGCGCTCGCGCAGTGGGTGCCCTTCGCCCGCGCGGCGCGGGTGGGAACGCTGGTCGAGCGGGAGAAGGGATACGTGCAGGCCGCGCAGGTGATGGCCCGGCCGGGGTGGTCCATCCTCCTCGGGCACGTGCTGCCCAACGTGCTCGGGCCGATCGTGGTCATCGCCACCATCGGGCTGGGCAACGCCATCCTCACCGAGGCGACGCTCTCGTTCCTGGGGGTCGGCATCCCACCGACGTCGCCCTCGCTGGGCACGCTGGTCCGCAACGGGAGCGCCTACCTGCCCTCGGGTGCGTGGTGGATGGTGGTGTTTCCCGGGCTGGCGCTCGCCGGTCTGGTGCTGGCGGTGAACGTGGCCGGGGACGGGCTGCGCGACGGGCTGGACCCCAAGCAGCGGAGCGCGGTCTCGTGAGCGTCTTGCTGGAGGGGCTGAACGTCACCCTGCGGAGGGCCGGCGCCGACGTCCCGCTGGTGCAGGATGTCTCGTTCCGGATCGATCCCGGCCGGGTGCTCGGGCTGGTGGGCGAGTCCGGGGCCGGAAAGTCCCTCACCGCCGCGGCGCTGATCGGCCTGGTCTCGCCGCCGATCCGCATCGCCGGTGGGAAGCTGAGCGTGCGCGGGCGGGCGGTGAGCCTCGAGGATGCGCGGGCGGTCCGTCCGCTGCGGGGAAAGGCCGTCGGGTTCGTGCCGCAGGACCCGTTCACCAGCCTGGACCCGCTCTTTCCGGTGGGGGACCAGCTGGTGGAGACGCTCCGCGCGCACCTGCCCCTGGACCGGGAGGCCGCGCGCGAACGCGCCATGCGCCTGCTGGCCGACGTGGGCCTCCCCTCGCCTGCCGAGCGCTTCGAGCACTATCCGCACCAGCTCTCGGGCGGAATGCGGCAGCGGGTGGCCATCGCCCTCGCCCTGTGCGCCGAGCCACCGCTGGTGGTGGTCGACGAGTGCACGACCGCGCTCGACGTGTCGACGCAGGCGCAGATCGTCTCGCTGCTGGCGCGACTGGTGGAGGAGCACGGGGTGTCGGTGCTGCTCATCACCGACGACCTCGGCGTCGTGGGCGAGCTCGCGACCGAGGTGGCCATCATGTACGCGGGACGGATCGTCGAGCGGGCACCGGTGCAGGGGCTGCTCCGGTCGCCGCGGCACCCGTACACCCGCGCGCTCCTCGAGGCCGTACCGCGGATCGGCGCGCAGGGCGGTGGAGTGCTCGCGGCGATCCCCGGGACGATGCCGAGGCCCGGGGAGCTCCCGTCCGGGTGCGCGTTCCACCCTCGCTGCCCGCGGGCGTCGGAGCGGGGCCGGAGCGAGCGGCCGCCGCTCGAGCAGCGGGGTGACGCGGAGCTGGCCTGCTGGCATCCGCTGGAGGGCGATGTTCCGGAG
>RPRB01000467.1 GCA_003818285.1 Myxococcaceae bacterium | reverse complement strand
TGTCGGCGTCGCTCCCCGTGCGCTCGGCCACTGCCGACAGGAGGCGAGCGCCGGTGAAGAGGTGCACCAGCCCGCCGCTCCGGGAGATCTGCCAGGACAGTGTCCGGCCCACCGCCACCCGCCGCCCGGGCTCGCCGGCCTCGTTCAGCACCCGCTCCAGGTAGCGTTCGAGATCGATGTCCAGCACGACCTCCACCGCGGTGCTCAGCCCGAAGTCCCGGAAGTCGTCCGTGCTGAGGCGCTGCTCCAGCGTGTCGCGGAGGAGCCGCCCTGGAAAGCGCAGCTCGCCGGCCTTCGCCAGGGCCTCCAGCCGCTGGAGCGCGGGGAGGCCCACCGGCGCGGTCTCCGCATCGGGACCGGCCACCGCCGCGAGCTGGAAGAACGCCTCGCGCGGGTGCACCTCCGCCAGTCGCTGGAGCGCCGCCGCCGCGGGCGCGAGCGACCGTTCGCGCTGCTCGGGCGTGAGGAAGGGCTCGACCAGGAGGGAGAGGGCGATGAGGCGGATGCCCTCGTCCGGGCCGGCGGCGTGCAGCCGGGCGGCGTCCAGCAGTGACGGGGAGGGCGGAAGTCGCGGCCGGCTGTGGAACCGGTGCGCCAGCCGGGTGACGAACCCGCTTTCGGAGTCCGCCGGCTCCGCAGTCCGCGGCTCGCGCTCGTCCGGGATGCAGGTGGACTGGGGCTCGAAGGAGGGGAGGAGGAACGGATCGCTCCGGAGCTCCGGCTTTCGCTCCTCGGTCCAGGCGGAGATGAGCGCCGGCATCCACCCGGCGCCCGGGTTTCCCGAGACGACCCGCCCCAGGATGCGGGTCACCCGCTCGTCGGGCTTGAGCTTCCGGAGCTGCTCGACCGCTGCGCGAAAGCCGGCGTCGTCCCCGCGCGCCCGGGCGATCATCGCGGAGAGAAAGGCCCGCCGCTCCGGCCAGGGCGGGGTGGACTTCGGCAGCTGGGCCAGGAGCTCCGCCGCGCGGTCCACCCGGTCGTTGGTCAGCGCGATCTCCGCCGCCACGTAGGTCGCGTTTGCCTTCGCCGGCGAGCCGTCGAGGGCCGCCCGGGCACCTGGAAAGTCCAGCCACACCGCCAGCTCGAGGCAGGCCTGCGGAGTCTGCTCGCACTGCCGCCGGAGCACCGCGAGCCCCTTCTTCACGTCCGCCGGGACCCCGCGCCCACAGCCCACCGCCTCGGCCCAGAGGACGCAGCCGCGGGCAGACCCGGAGGTGCACGCACCGGAAGCGAACTGGGCGGCCGCCGCGACGTCGGGAGGCCGCTCCCGGAGCACCCGCTCCCTGGCGTCCAGGCATTCCCAGGAGGTCCCCAGCAGCTCGCAATAGGCCTTGGACGCCCGGAGCGCCTTCTGCTCGTTCCGGGTGACGAACCCCGGCATGAACATCCGGCCCAGCCGGCCACAGGCCGGCGCCTTGGCTCCGGCGCAGGTGTCCTGGAGAAGGAGCCCCACCGAGGTATCTCCCCGGGGCGGGGGAGTCGCGGACACCGTCGACCCGGCCAGGAGCAGGGGCAGCAGGGCACCCATCGGCTGTGCAGTGTGCGCCTTTCCGCGCTATGGGGAGAGGGCCCCGGCGGCCCTGGTGGCCTGCCCGGGGGGCTCGCTTGACTTGGGGCGTCAGGCAAGTATCTTGCCCCGCCTTTTGGACCCCTGTGCCTACACGGACAGGCTTCCCCCAGCTGGAGGTCGACTCACATCGCTCGCGACCAGAGAACGAACCGGCGGATCCGCGCCCGTGAAGTGCGCGTGGTCGGGCCCGCTGGCGAGCAGCTGGGTGTTTTGACGATCGAAGCGGCACTGGAGCAGGCCAATCAGCTCGGGATGGACCTCGTCGAGGTCAACCCCATGGCCAAGCCTCCGGTCTGCAAGATCATGGATTACGGCCGCTTCAAGTACGAGGAGAAGAAGCGGGCATCGGAGGCGAAGAAGAAGCAGGTCGTGGTTCACCTCAAGGAGGTGAAGATGCGA
>RPRB01000466.1 GCA_003818285.1 Myxococcaceae bacterium | reverse complement strand
TCCGAACTGGTCGAGGAGGCTCTGGGCGGCCGGATCCTCCTCCACGTCTAGGTATCCGTAGGGGTGGCCGTTCCGGGTCAGGAATTCCATCAGCTGGAGCGTGCCGGGGTTGCGCCGTGAGCCCACCAGCACCACGTCTCCCAGCCGGCGGGTGATGAGGAGGACCCGGCGAAGGATGAAGGTCCGCATCAGGAGCTCGCTCAGCTCCGCGTCGGCGACGACCAGCCGCCGCAATCCCGGGGGCGGGACGTCCAGCAGCTCCCCATCGGTTCGCATGCGCCCGGTCACCAGGGAACGGCGTCCGGAGAGGAGGTTGACCTCCCCGGTGAACTCGCCTGGCTCGCAGGTGACGATGAGCTGTTCGCCATCGAGGCCGGGCCTGACGACGTCCAGCTGTCCCTTCACCACGACGAAGAGGTGAACGTGCTCGTCTCCCTGCCGGTAGACCTCTTCTCCGGCACGAACCTCCCGGCGGGCTCCGTAGGAGGCTATTCGGGCCAGCTGCGCTGGAGTCATCCTGGGGTAGACGATCTCCCGCCGGTCCAGCGGAATGTCCGGGACGACATCGCTGACGGCCTGGGCAAAGGTCATGGCGCGGCGACTCTGCTCCCGGTGAGGCTTCTCAGAAAGAGCAGCTTCGGCGGACTTGAAACGGGTGGGGATCAGTGATGGAAACGCCACAGTCGCGGGGAGGGGTGCGCTGACGATGAACGTCGATGGCCATAGGCAGGGTTGGGAGATCACCCGCGATGAGTGGAGGGCACTGTCCCTCTACGGCCGGTTCGAGCAGCTCATCACCTGGGTGCTCGCGGCGACGATCGGCCTCATCGTCTGCGTGGCCGCGTTCCGGCTGGTCTCCGATGTGGTCCGGCTCCTGCTGGTCCAGGCACTCAACCCACTCGAACACGAGGTCTTCCAGACGGTGTTCGGGGCGATCATGACCGTCCTGATCGCGCTCGAGTTCAGCCACAGCATCGTCCACGCCTCGGCGCGCCCCAAGGGGATCATCCAGGTGAGGACGGTGATCCTGATCGCGCTGCTGGCCCTGACGCGAAAGTTCATCATCCTCGACCTAAAGCTGGTGCCGGCCTCGACCATCCTCGGCCTCGCGGTGGCACTGCTGGCGCTGGGGGTCACCTACTGGCTGCTCCGGAACGGAGAGGGCCTGCGCCTGGGGCTCCGGCCGTCTCCGCCCGACGCGGCGAAGCCGGTTCGCTGAGGCGCCGACCACCAGCCCCGCGTCCGACTCAGGGCGAGGTTTGCACCCGGTAGCGCAGCTGGGCGATTCCATTCTCGAACGACGTGGCCTGCTCGAGCACCGGGCCCGACTCGAGCGCGACTCCGCCGAAGAGGGGAATCCCTGTCCCGATACCACCGACACCGTGATCTGATCGAGCAGCCTGCAGGCCAGGAAGCTGCGGATCACCACGCCGCCGTCGACGTAGACCCAGCTCCTCGAGCAGTGCCCCGGGCTTTCCAGAAAACGCGGTCTCTCCGTGTCGCCCCTCGGCCGGCCGATGGGTCATCACCACGCAGCGCTTGTCACCATAGGGCCAGCGCAGGCCCGAGCGGAGCACCCCCAGCACGAAGTCGTACGTATCTCGCTCCCCTCCGAATTGAAGCCACCCTTAAGACGCGGTGGAGTCGGCCGTGGACATGCGTCTTCCGGGGCTTGTTCACGGGTGCGCTCCCTGGGCGTGTCTGGCCCGCTGGACGGCGTCGACGAAGGAGTCGCCGCCGATGTGGCGGAAGCCGGTGAAGCGGTGGCCGTCGTGGACGAGCTCGTCCCAGCGGCCCAGGGTGTCCCGGTAGAGCAGTCGCTGGTGGGGAAGGAGCTGCGCGGTGGCGAGGAGCTCGGCGACGACGCGCTCGGCGTCGTTGGTGATGCTCCGGCCGCCGCGGTTGGCATCGGCAATGCCCACGAAGTCGGCGTGGAGCCCCACGAGGAGGCACTCGGCGGCAAGTCTCACGGCTGGGCTCCGCG
>RPRB01000465.1 GCA_003818285.1 Myxococcaceae bacterium | reverse complement strand
GCGGAGGGCGTGGGGGTGGCCATCGAAGCCCAGCACCTGTGCATGATGATGCGAGGCGTGGAGAAGCAGAACTCGATGATGACCACCTCGGCCATGCTGGGCACCTTCCGCGATTCGGCGGCGACGCGGACAGAGTTCTTGACGCTGATTGGTCGGCGACGTCCGTAGTCGTCGCCCCCTGGGGAGACGGCTCGCTCACCGACACGCGGCCGGGCCTCGAGCTGCCCCCGCGTGAGAGGCCGAGGTGCATGGTGAGACCGGCTCGGGTGCCTGGACCCCGGGCCGGTCCGAGTAGAGGCGGTCAGTGCTTCACCGTCGGCGAAGCCCGGGGCCTCGAACGCCGCTCGCGTCCTGGCGAGCCACGCTTCGACCGAGCCGCCGTCGTGGGCCATGGCCCCAGAACTGGGCATGGGGAGATCACACCCGGTGCGGGTTCTGAGCTCCGGGGCTCGTGCTGACCTCCGGGCACCAACGAAATCGACCTCGCCCCGGAATGCCCCGCAACTTTCTGAGCCACTCGATCGTCGTCCCCGCAGAGGAGATGACGATGACCACAATCGCGGACAAGACAGTTCTCGTCACGGGCGCCAATCGCGGCATCGGGCGCGCGCTGATCGACGAAGCATTGAGGAGAGGTGCAAAGCGGGTCTTCGCCGGGACTCGACAGCCCCTGGCTCACCCGGATCGGCGCGTCACGCCATTGACGCTGGACGTGACGAACGCAGCTGAGATCCAGCGAGCCGTCGAGAAGGTCGAGTCGCTCGACATCCTCATCAACAACGCCGGCCTGGATATCCACTCTGACCTCGGCGATCGGGCCACGCTCGAGCGGCTCCTCGCGATCAACTTCTTTGGCACGTACGGTGTGACCCAGGCATTCCTTCCGTTGCTGTCCCGTTCCCGGGGAGCCATCGTCAACAACCTGTCCCTGGCGGCCCTGGCCCCGGTGCCGTTCAGTCCTCTGTATTCCATCTCGAAGGCGGCGGCGTTCTCCCTGACGAAGTCGCTGCGTGCCCTTCTGGCTGGACGCGGCGTGAGCGTTCACGCGGCCCTCACGGGCCCCGTGGACACCGACATGGCCCGGACTCTCGACGTTCCCAAGAGCTCTCCGGAGTCCGTCGCCAGGGGCATCCTGGACGGAGTGGAGCGAGGGGAGGAGGACATCTTCCCCGATCCCATGTCGGGGTCCGTGGCCGAAGGATGGCGCAGCAGTGTGAGCAAGGCGCTCGAGCGCCAGTTCGCCGCGCTCCCCGCCGGGGGTGCCCGGTCATGAGCACGAATGTCATGACCTCGCTCAGAGGCAAGACCGCCGTGGTCACCGGAGGCAGCTCCGGCGTCGGCAAGGCGGCGGTCAAGGCGTTGATCTCCCGGGGCGCCCGCGTGACCGCCATCGCCCGCGGCGCGGAGAGGTTCCGCGCGCTCGAGGCGGAGGTGGGTGACGGGGTCGCGACGCTCCCGGGCGACGCGGCAGATCCCGCGCTGGCACAGCGTGTCCTGCGCGAGGTCAGACCCGATCTCCTCGTGCTCGCCGCGGGAGTCATGCCGCCCATGGGCGGCGTCGACGAGCTCGACTGGGAGTCCTTCTCGGAGAGCTGGAACGTGGATCTCAAGGCGTCGTTCTTCTTCCTCCAGCAGGCGCTCACCCTTCCGCTCCGCCCGGGCTCGACGGTCGTCCTCGTCTCGAGTGGCGCGGCCATCAACGGCTCGCCTGCCTCCGGTGGCTACGCCGGAGCCAAGCGCATGCAGTGGTTCCTCGCCGGCTACGCTCAGAAAGTCTCCGATGCGAAGAAGCTCGGCATTCGCGTGCTCGCGGTGTTGCCGAAACAGCTCATCGAGGGTACGACCATCGGTGCGCGCGCTGCGGCAACCTACGGTGCGATGAATGGCACCACCGCCGAGGCATACATGAAGCGCTGGGATGTGCCGCTCGATGTCGAGAAGGTCGCCGCCGCGATCCTGACCGCGCTCGACGGAGGTGTTCCGGCCGAGGTCAACGCCATC
>RPRB01000464.1 GCA_003818285.1 Myxococcaceae bacterium | reverse complement strand
CTCCTCGAGCCAGTCCCGGAGGTGGAGCGCCGAACGGCAGTCGTCCTGGTTGTAGCTCTCAACATTCCCCCGGAGGTCGGCGTCGATGGCGTCGAAATCTCCAAGCTCGAGCGCGCGCTCGACACGGTGCAGCGCCGCCGAGGCGTCCCGGAGCGGGAGCTGTCGCTCGAAGTCGTAAAAGGGCTCGAGCTTCTTGATGGAGTAGCTCTCGACACTCGCCCGAAGCGCGTGCTTCACGACGCCGTAGAGGTCGACGAAGCGCTCGGCCCTCAGCAGTCGGTCGACCTCCTCCTGCCTCGTCGCGTGGCGGCCCATGAGGCGCTTGATGGCCGCGGGCTCGTAAGGGGCGTAGTGGTAGACATGCATCCCCGGGTGGCGTGCCCAGGTGTCGAGCATCCTGTCGATGAGCCACTCGAAGGCCCCGCGCTCCTCGGCGTCCGTGCGCGCCCAGCGGGTGTGGTACCGCAGTTCGCCGGAGTCGTCGGCCTGAACGAGTCCGACGAGGAACTCCCGGCCACTGGGCGGGACAAAGGGGTCACCCTCGAAGTCGAGGAAAATGTCTCCCGAGGAAGGCTCCGGAAGCCGCGCGAGGCCGTGTTCGGCGTCGAAGGGCTGGAGGAGCTCGTGAACGGGAGCCTTCTGCAGTCGCCCGTCGAGCTGGATGCGGGCCTGCTCGCGAAGGCGCTCGTACGGCTCCCGTGAGCCTCGCCTCGGCGAAAAGGGAAGGGGGAGCGGCAGCTGGGCGAGGCGCTCCAGCGTGCGGATGCCCTGGTCCTCCAGTGTCCGGCGGTGGAGGCGAGAGATGTTGGCGACGAGCGATAGGTGGTCGTCATCATGCCAGCGGGCATCGCAGGCCTGCCACCACCGGCAGACGTCACAGGCAGGCACGGGCTCGGGGTAGGTGTCGTTCGCTGTCCGGGGGTCTCGTTCCGCAGACTGTTCGAGCGCCTTTCGCACGAGGCGGTAATAGGCGAGGTAGTCCAGGACCCGGTCCGGAAGAACGGTGAGCCCACCCTCGGGTGTGACGACTGAGAAGCGCTCGGGGAGGCGCCCCTGGGCTTGGGCGAGCAGGTCCGAGTAGAGGGCGAGCTGGAGGATGGTACCGGCCCGTGTCTCGGCTGCGAGCTTGGTGTCGACGACCTCGTAGGACCAGCCGCCGAGGTTGCTCGGGACCTCGACGCGGAGAAGGACATCGGGCCGGCCGGCCCAGCGGCCCTGCTGGAGCGTGCCCTGAGCGATGACGTCGATGCTCGCCCGCATCGCCTGGACGGTGGCCTCGACGGCCGGCGTTCCGCGGAGGTGGGCCAGGTTCTCGACCTGGAGGCCATGGGCGCTCAGGGAATCGAGGTAGCGTGCTTCGTGCTCGAGGCCTCGCGCTGCGAGCGCCTCGCGCGCGGGGTCATTCGACGGGGGGACCTTCGCAAGCCCATGGGCCACCGCCAGGTCCAGGCTCGTGAGGTGCCGGCAGCCGAGGTGGTTCGAGAGGTCGGTCGCGGAGAGGACCAGGGTGCCGTTCTTGAGCTCCACCAAGGTGATCGTCGCCCCAAGACCACCGGGTTGGCCAGTGCGAGCGCAATGGAAACCTGTGGTGCTCCTGTGGGAGGAGGTGGCTTCACCGGGTTGGACAAGGAGCTCATCTTGAGGCGTCGTTCCGGCCGGACCCGCATGTAGGCGCTCGGCGCCGGCGATCCTGATCGAGACCGACGGACCTTCGTGCGAAGCTTCCGAGGCTCAACGGCGAAGCCTCCTCCACGTTCGATGGAGCCCCGGGGGGCGCAGGAAAGCAATGATCAAACTCGAGGATCTTCAACCCAATGCCGAGGTCCGCGGCATCTTGCCGGATGCAATCGTCACCGTCGTCAACGTCCGGTGGTTCGGCTCGGACGCGCTGGAGCTGACGTACAAGGCCGCGACCGGGCGCGTTGCGAACGAGCTCCTGTACCGGGATGCCGAACAGCGCCTGTCCATCGTCGAGCTTGGAAGACCGTGGAGCTTCGACGGCGATGGG
>RPRB01000463.1 GCA_003818285.1 Myxococcaceae bacterium | reverse complement strand
GCTCGGTGGCCAGACCTACTCGGAGATCGTCTTCTTCGAGACGCCGTCGTCGCTGAGCGACTTTCAGAAGGGGAACTTTGCCCTGGCGGCGCAGGCCTCGGCGGTGGCCCTCTCGGCCGGAGCGGCGGCCAACGCCAAGTACGAGAAGGGCGTGGCGATCTTCACCGCCACCAAGGGCGGGCTCATGTACGAGGCGAGCGTGGGCGGGCAGAAGTTCGGGTACGAGCCTTTCGGCGCCGCGAAGAAGTGACCTCTCGCAGTCCCCTCCGCGGCCCAGCGGGGGTGCCGTGTGTCTGCCCTGCTGCCCCGCTACTTCGCGGGCGCCGTGTCTGGCGGAGGCGTCGTCGCAGGCGCAGCGGCTGGGGCAGCGCCTGCGAGGCCTTGCTTGAAGCTCTGCTCGCTCACCTCCGTCACTTCCGAATTCTGGATGGTGACGGTGCTCTGGCTCTGGGCGTCGGTCAGCGTGACCGCGCCGCCTTCCTTCTTCTTGACGTCCTGCGAGTAGTAGACCTTCCCGGTGCTTGGGTCTTTCACCATGTAATACTTGGCGCCGCCGCAAGCGACGCCTGCTCCGAGGATCAGGACGAACCAGCCACTGCTGAGAATCCGCTTCATCGGCTTCCCTCCTCAACATCCACGGCCAAGTGGGACGACTCTGCGACTTGCGCGGACGGGCTTAGTTCGAAGTTTCGGCCGGGACGAGATCTTTCGGAGTGCCCAGGCCTCTCAGATCCACGGAAGAACAAACCGGGTTCTGGAGGCCGGAGGCCGGTAGGGGGCCGGGTCGCGGGGCCAGAGGGGCAGGACGGGGGTGCCCGAAGCGGCTCCGGTCGTCAGACCGGGGCGAGTCTCGAACCTCAGACGGCAGCCAGGGGCTCCATGGCTCAGCTGTTCGTGCTCGGCAGCGTCGATCTGTGCGGTCACGTCCGTCGTTGCACTGCTTAGGATGCCTTCTCATCGAGAGACGAGATGGTGATCGATCGCAGGCGATTCCTTCAGCTGTGTGCTGGGGCAGGCGCGATCGGGATGTCTCGCGCTCGCGCGGCGACCTACACCCCGAGCCCGAAGTTGCCCATCATCGATGTCCACCTACACGCATATCCGGCGGACATGGCCCTGCCCGCCACGCCCAACCCGGTCACCGGAAAGCCTCCGGGCCCGAAGGATGGCGAGGCCCATCTGCGAGCGTGCCTCGCCGAGATGAAGCGCCTGAACGTCGTGAAGGGCGTCGTGAGCGGCGGTTCCGGAGATCGTCTCGGCGCAGCCGCACACTGGCACGAAGCGGCCCCCGATCGGATCATTGCCGGCGCGGGCATCCGGGGCTCGGAAGATACACCGCTGCCCGAGATCGGTCTGCTGCGGAAGGAGTTTGGCGAGGGCCGGCTGCGCGTGCTCGGTGAGGTCAGCGCGCAGTACGCGGGCCTCAGTCTCAGTGACCCGAAGTACGAGCCGTACCTTGCCCTCGCCGAGGAGCTCGACGTTCCGGTCGCTCTTCACACGGGGTCCGGACCCCCTGGCATCTCATACGATCCCTGCTGTCACGGGTTTCGCGCCAGCCTCGGCAATCCGGCCCTGGTCGAGGAAGCTCTCAACCGTCACCCCAAGCTCCGCCTCAACGTCATGCATGGAGGATGGCCATACCTGGAAGGGACCATCGCCATCGTCAACCACTACCCGCAGGTCTACGTCGATCTGGGGGCCATCGACTGGCTTCTACCCCGAGCCGAGTTCCACGCGTACCTTGGTGCATTGACGCGGGCCGGGTTCGGCAAGCGCATCATGTTCGGGTCCGACCAGATCTTCTGGCCCGAGGCAATCGGCATGGCCGTCGAGGGGGTCGAGTCGGCCAGGTTTCTGACGCCTTCACAGAAGCGAGACATCTTCTATGGCAACGCGGTTCGCTTCTTCCGGCTGGGCAAGGGCGAGCAGATGAAACCCTGAGTTCATGGCCCCGACCCGGCCGCCGTGCGCGCCGTCTTCTCGCTTGCGCGCTAGGGTGTCCTCATGTCGGAGAGT
>RPRB01000462.1 GCA_003818285.1 Myxococcaceae bacterium | reverse complement strand
CGTTGCGGGCGCACTTGCTGCGGTATGGACCCGAAGGCATTGGCCCCCTGATCGTGAGCATGACGCGAAGCGTTGCCGACCTCTTGGCGGTCTACCTGCTGGCCAGGGAAGGAGGCCTCCTGGTCGAAACGCCGGGCGGCCTGGCCTGCGACATCCCCGTGGTTCCGCTGTTCGAGACCATCGACGATCTGGAACGGAGCGAGGCAATCACCGACGCGTTTCTTTGCCATCCAATAACCGAGCGGACGCTTTCCTATCTCCAGCGACGGGACGGGCAAGCCGAACGCGAGCTGGTCGTGATGCTGGGCTACAGCGACAGCAACAAGGATGGAGGCATCCTGGCGAGCCATTGGAGCCTTCAGCGGGCCGAGCGCCGGTTGGCGAGCATGGCCCGCCAGCGGGGCGTGCGGCTGGCTTTTTTTCACGGCCGGGGCGGCACCGTCGGCCGCGGCGCCGGCCCCACCCAAGTCTTCCTCGATGCCCTGCCCTCTGGGTCGCTCATGGGCCGGATGCGGATCACCGAGCAGGGAGAGGTGATCGCCCAGAAGTACGCAAACCGGGTCACGGCCGCTTTTCATCTGGAGCGATTGCTGGCTGGGGTCACCTGCACTTCCTTGCTGCACCAGGCCGGCGAGGGCCCGCCCCATCCGTTGGAAGGCGTCTGGTCGTCGGTCGTCGAGCGGAGCTTTCAAGCCTACCGCCGCCTCGTCGAGACAGACGGGTTTTTCGCGTTCTTTCGCCAGCTCACTCCGATCGATGCGATCGAGCGGACTCGGATCGGCTCCCGGCCTCCGCGGCGCACCGGGAAACAGACCCTCGAAGATCTGCGATCCATTCCATGGGGATTCAGTTGGAGCGAGGCGCGCTTCCATCTGCCGGCCTGGTATGGCGTGGGCACGGCCCTCGACTGGTTGCGCGGCGAGCGGCCCGCGGACTGGAAGGCCCTGCGCGACGAATTCCGGAATTGGCCCTTTCTCGCATACCTGCTTCACAACGTCGAAGCAGGTCTCATGATGGCCGACACCGAAGTCATGCAGCTTTATGCGTCGCTGGTCGCCGACGCAGACCTGCGGAGGGCATTGCTCGACACCATCCTGGCCGAATACCGGCTTGCCGAGACACAGCTCAATGAATTGTTCGGCGGCAGTCCCGAAGAGCGGCGCCCTCGGCTGGCGCTCGCCATCCGGCTGCGAAAGCGGGCGTTGAGGCAGCTTCACGAGGAGCAAGTGCGTCTGCTCGCGGCCTGGCGGGCGGAACCCACCGAAGATGCGCTGCAAGCGCTCCTGCTCACAATCAACGCGATTGCCCTGGGTCAGAAGATGACCGGGTAGCGCCGCGGCCGGCGGCTGGTCATCACCCGTTTTCTCCGGCGGCGCGGGCAATCTGGAGAAGATAGAAACGCAAAATGTCCTGCTCGCGCGCCGACAGCGCCGGCTCCTCGATCCTCACCAGGCGCTTCACCTCTTTCATGGCGCGCACGACATTGGTCGGAAGCTCCACCGAACCCCGGGGTATTGCGGACAAGTACTCGAACGCAGCCACGAGAAACTGCTGCAACGAATCCTCCGCGGGGCCCTGCAGGAACGAGGCGGAATCTCGCGGCTTCTTGGGCATCCAGCCCGGAAGAGCCGTCTCGGCGGCCGGAATTCTCTGGGCCACCGAGTGCAACGCGGTGGCCAGTTCGACAAAGCTTGAGGCACGCGTGAACACCGGTTCCCGCAAAAGGCTCCAGGCCCTTTCACGCCATGCCCGGATCTTCTCGGGCACCTCCAGAAGTCCCTCGACTTCCTCGCGCCACGCGTTGGGAACCGCGCCTCCGATGCTGCCTAGAAGAGCGTCGACGCTGGTGTTGAAAAGATCCGGCTGCAGCAGCACCGCCAGATCCGGCCGGAGCGTCGGCAGCAGCCGCGGCATCAGTCGGTCGCCTTCGAAAAACTCCGACACCTGCACGCCGTGCCTGCGCACCACTTCTTTCTGAAAGAGCGGAACCGTGGTTCGAATCGAGTCGACGTCTTCGCGGAGAACGGTGAATGCCGAGTTG
>RPRB01000461.1 GCA_003818285.1 Myxococcaceae bacterium | reverse complement strand
GAGGGCCCGAGGACGGTGGCCTGCGCCATCTTGAAGCCGGCGGTGGCCAGGCGATGCGCGAGCGTGTGGCGTTCGGCGATGACGCGGGCCGGAAGCACCACGGGCGTGGCGCCCGGGGGGATGGCTCGCCGCGTCCCATCGGAAGCGGTGGTGACCAGGCCGCGGGAGAACGCTTCCCGGGCGAGCGCCGTCGCATAGGAGCCGGCGAGCGGGCGGAGGTCCTGGAAAGGATCGTGCACGGGAGATAAACGACTGCCCCCAGTCCTACGACGGCCTGCGCTCCGGCGCCAGGCAGGAGACGAGCGATGGCGATGGTGACCGGCGGGCAGCTCGTGGCGCGGATGCTCAAGGAGGAGCGGGTCCGGCACGTCTTCACCCTCTCCGGCCTCCACGTCGCCCCCATCTACGCGGGCCTGGTGGAGGAGGGGATCGGGGTCGTCGACACCCGCCACGAGCAGGCCGCCGCCCACGCCGCGGACGCCTACGCGCGCATCACCCGCGGGGTCGGCGTGGCGGTGGTCACCGCCGGGCCGGGCGTGACCGATGCGCTCACCGGGGTCGCGAACGCCAACGCGGCCAACTCGCCGCTCATCCTTCTCGGCGGCGCGGCGCCGCTGTTCAACCAGAGCAGGGGAAGCCTCCAGGAGATGGAGCAGGTGGATCTCTTCCACCGAATCTCCAAGTGGTCGGACCGTGTGCCATCGCCGGACCTCGTCCCGCTGTACATGGCGAAGGCCTTCCGGGTGGCGCTGAGCGGCCGGCCGGGGCCGGTGTTCCTCGAGCTCGCCTGGGACGTGCTGTGCAACGGCGTCGACGAGTCCACGCTGCAGATTCCTCGTCTGTACCGGACGCGCGCCCGGATGGCGCCCGACCCAGGCTCGGTGGACGACGCCCTGGCGCTGCTGGCCGCGGCCGAGCGTCCGGCGATGATCGCCGGCTCGAGCGTGTACTGGGACGACGCTCCGGATGCGCTCCGGGCGTTCGTCGAGCGAGCGCAGATCCCGACCTACCTCAACGGCGCGGGGCGGGGCTGCCTGCCGCCCGATCACCCGATGTTCTTCCAGCACACCCGGAAGGAGGCGCTCACCGGGGCGGATGTGGTGTTCGTGATCGGCACGCCCTTCGACTTCCGGCTCAACTACGGGGCCGAGCCGACCTTCAGCGCCGCCTCGAAGATCGTCCAGGTGGACATCGATCCGACGGAGGTGGGCCGGAACCGCCCGGTGGACGTGGGCATCGTGGCCGACAGCCGCTCGGCGCTCGCCGCCTTCGCCGACGGCGCGAAGAAGGCGACGAGGACGGCGTACATCCGGGAGCTCCGGGCCTCCGAGGAGAAGAAGCTGGCGGCGATGCAGGAGTGGATGCGAAGCGACGCGGTGCCCATCCACCACTACCGGCTGGCGAAGGAGCTGTCCGACGTGGCCAACGCCGGCGACCGCGACCCGATGTTCATCGCCGACGGCGGGAACTGGGTGGCGCTCGCGGCAAAGGTGCTGTCGCTCAAGGCGCCGGGGCGATGGCTCGACCCGGGACCGCTCGGCTGTCTCGGGGTGGGGGCGCCGTTCGCCCTGGCGGCGAAGCTGCTCCATCCCGAGCGGCAGGTCTGGGTGGTTCAGGGCGACGGGTCGTTCGGCCTCAACGGGTTCGACTTCGAGACCGCGGTGCGGTTCAAGCTGCCGATGATCTGCGTGGTGGGGAACGACGCGGCGTGGGGGCAGATCCGCCTGCCGCAGGTCGGAATGTTCGGCGAGGAGAAGTCGCCGGCGACGCTGCTCGCCCCCACCCGCTACGACGAGGTGGTGAAGGCCTTCGGGGGCTGGGGCGAGCTGGTGACGCAGCCCGCGCAGATCCGTCCGGCGCTCGAACGCGCGCTGGCCTCGGGCACCGTGGCCTGCGTGAACGTGATGCTCGATCCGCAGGCGCCGGCAACGTCGGGCGCGATGGGGTACGCCGTATGAAGCCGCAACAGCTGAAGCGGGAGGACACCGCGCTGCTGGTGGTGGACGTGCAGGAGCGACTCGCGGCGGCGATGGAGCCCCAGGCGCTGTCGCGGACACTTACG
>RPRB01000460.1 GCA_003818285.1 Myxococcaceae bacterium | reverse complement strand
TCTCCTGGTGCTGGGCGTGTGGCGACGGCCGGTGGCGCTCGCCTCCGCGGCCCTCCTTCTGATCTTCGCGCTGGCCATGGCACTGTCCCTGGGAATCAAGTCCCCGCTCGATTACTCGGTGTTCTCCGCCTCGGCGGCCGCGCTGCTCCTGGCCACCGGCGACGAGACCGGGACCAAGTGAATCCACCCTCCATGCGTGCTCCGCTCGACGCCCCCCCGGCCTCATCCGCCGCGCTCGCCGCATCCGCCACCTCGGCCGTCCACCCCGGAACGGCGGACTGGCTGCTGCTCCTCGGTCCGGGCCTCATCTGGGGCGCCTCGTTCCTCTTCATTGCCGAGGGGCTGCGCTCGGTGGAGCCCAACGGGCTCACCTTCGCTCGCATCCTGGTGGGCTTCGTCACCCTGGGGCTCGTCCGGAACGCCCGGCGCCCCATCGCCCGCGAGGACCGGCGGAAGGTGATCCTGCTCGGGCTCATCTGGCTCGCACTCCCGCTCAGCATGTTTCCGTTCGCCGAGCAGCGGGTGTCCTCCGCGCTCACCGGGATGCTGAACGGCGCCAATCCGCTCTTCGTGGCCCTGGTGGCCGCGGCCTTCTCGCGCCGGCTCCCAGGACGGGACGTGCAGTTCGGCCTCGCCGTGGGGCTCGCCGGGACCGTTCTCGTGGCCTGGCCGAGCCTGAGCATCGGAGGGAGCAGCCTCGACGGCGTGCTGTTCATCCTCGCCGGGGTGACCTGCTACGGGTTCGCGCTGAACCTGGCCCGTCCCCTCCAGCAGCGCAGCGGGGCGTTGCCCGTCATCTGGCGAGCACAGGGCTGGGCCCTCCTCATGACCGCGCCGCTCGGCGTCCCCGAGCTCCTGCGTGCGCACTGGACCCCGGGGCCACTGCTCTCCGTCCTGGCGCTCGGCGCGCTCGGAACGGGCGTGGCCTACGTGCTGCTCGCGGTGGCGGCGGGGCGAATGGGAGCCACGCGCGCCGCGGCGACGACGTTCCTCATCCCGGGGGTCGCGCTGCTCCTCGGGTGGCTCGTGCGCGGGGAACACGTGGCTGCCCTGTCGATCATCGGCGGCGTGGTCTGCGTGGGCGGGGCGTGGCTGATGCGCCGGGCCCAGCTCGCGGGGCACTGAGGGAAACGAGGCGTCCGGGAGGCGGGTTCCGTCCTCGACCGGGCCCGGTCCGCCGGAGTCCGCGACATCGGTCTCGCGTGGACGCCGACGTTGGGGCCCGCCTCCCGAACGCGTGCCTCGTTCGTCTCCGCCCACGTCGCTCCTTCGTGAACGAAGCGAGATGACCTTCGGGCCGCAACGGTCTGGTCATGGTCGTGCCGCGGACGAGCGAAGGCGGGCCGCGAATGGGAGCCGGTGGCAGTCCTGACGATGAAGAGACGCGGAGGCCGGGAGCAGGAACCCGCGGCGGAGACACCCCGACGCCGCTCGCGACCGACCCGCCCGACAGGAAGGGCGCCGAGTTCGTGGCGAACAACCGATCTTCGGAATGATGGACCTCGTCCATCATCCGTCATCCCCTCGCGGTCTGTCCGTGGAACACGGCCTCCAGGAGCCCCCGAATGTCCCGCCCCGAGCCCGAGCAGCGCACGGCGTACCCCTACTTCCGCCGCATCCCGACTCGCTGGATGGACAACGACGTCTACGGGCACGTGAACAACGTCGTGTACTACTCGTACTTCGACACGGTGGTGAACGCGTTCCTGGTGCACGAGGGCGGGCTGGACATCGAATCGGGCACGGTGATCGGGCTGTGCGTCGAGTCGCAGTGCCGGTACCTCTCCCCGGTCACGTTCCCCGACCAGCTGGATGCGGGACTCCGAGTGGCGAAGATCGGCCGCTCCAGCGTCCGCTACGAGGTGGCCATCTTTCGCATCGGGGAGCGGGCGGCGGCGGCGCAGGGCCACTTCGTCCACGTGTTCGTCGATCGGGTGACGCGCCGTCCGGTGGACCTGCCCGCTCGGATGCGGAACGCGCTCACCCGGCTCTGCTGAGCCCCACGCACCACGGGGAGGCTTGCGGAGCGGCGCGGGGCGCGAGGCGTCCACGCCCGCGCGCGCCGGTGTCCAGGCTCAG
>RPRB01000459.1 GCA_003818285.1 Myxococcaceae bacterium | reverse complement strand
CTCGCGCGCGCCTCGTCGATCGCCGCCAGCCGATCGACTCGGGCCGCGGTCTCCGCCTCGAGGCGAGCCAGCTTGGTGGCCAGGGTGCGTTCCTCCTCCTCGGCGAGCGCCTGGCGGGCCTGCGCGAGCGCCTCTGCGGAGTCGCCGGCCAGTGCCTCGGCATCGCGGCGGGCGGCCTCGACAGCCGTACGGGCCTCGCGCCGCGCAGCGTCGACGCGCGCAGCGAAACCCTGCTCCGCCTCGAGCAGCCGGCCGAGATCTGCATCCATCCAGAGCCACCGAGCGTGCAACGGCTGGACCCTTGCACTGCGGGAGAGCGCTCCCGCGGTTGAGGCGCGGGCCCCCCGCACCTGCTGCGGGAGCCCGGGGCTGCGCGCAGATTCTGCACCCCTGGCGGGTCCCGGGCCCGGTACCGACACGCCAAGAGGAGCGGCGCGCGTCGTGAAGAGGTCACCACCGGCCGCCCGGGAGCGGGGCCTCTCGTCCTTGCCTCGCCCGGCCGGCGTTGAGTAACAGGCCGGGGCCGTCATGACGGGCCTGGCGATCGAGGTGGAGCGGCTGGTGAAGCGCTTCGGCGACCTGGTCGCCGTGGACGGCCTCGACCTGACCGTCCCCACCGGCACCTGCCTCGGCCTGCTCGGGCCGAACGGGGCGGGGAAGACCACCACCGTGGAGATCCTCGAGGGACTCCAGCCGGCCACCTCGGGTCGGGTCCGCGTCCTGGGGCGGACCTGGACCGAGGACCCGGATGCCATCCGCGCTCGCATCGGGGCGACGCTTCAAGAAACGCGCTTCCACGAGAAGCTCACCGTGGAGGAGACGCTCACCTTGTTCCGGAGCTTCTACCCGCGAGGTCACGGCGTCGAGTCGGCTCTCGCCCAGGTCGCGCTGGAGGACAAGCGCGACGCCCGGGTGGGCACGCTTTCCGGCGGCCAGAAGCAGCGGCTCGCGCTCGCCGTCGGCCTGGTCGGTGACCCGGAGCTGCTCTTCCTCGACGAGCCGACCACCGGGCTGGACCCGGTGAGTCGCCGCGGGCTGTGGACCATCATCGAGGGGCTGAAGGGACGCGGCCGCACGGTGGTGCTGACCACCCACTACATGGAGGAGGCGGCCGTCCTCTGCGACGACATCGTCATCGTGGACCACGGGAGGATCGTCGCGCGCGGGACCCCCGAGGCGCTGGTGCACTCGCTGGGCGGCGAGCAGCTGGTGGAGTTCGTCGCCCGCCCGGCGATTCCGGCCGAGGCCCTGGAACGCGTGCCCGGGTTCAGCGGGCACCGGCAGCGGGGCGAGACCGTGTCGCTCTCGGTCCAGGCGCTGCACGAGGCGGTGCCCGCGCTCCTTCGCATCGCCGACGAGCACCGGAGCGAGCTGGTCCGGCTCTCCACCCGCGCCGCCACGCTCGATGACGTGTTCCTCGCGCTCACCGGCCGCACCCTCGTCGAGGAGGAGCAAGGATGAAGGGCGCGGCGGCCTGGCTCAATCCCTTCTGGCAGCTGCTCCTGATGCGGCTGCGGTCCTTCATTCGTGAGCCGTCGGCCACCTTCTGGGTCTTCGGGTTTCCGCTGCTGATGTCCATTGTCCTCGGGCTCGCCTTCCGGAACCAGGCGGGCGCGCGGCTCTCGGTCGCGGTGACCGAGGGACCGGAGCGGGCGGCGGTGCTGGCGGCGCTCCGGGCCAGCGAGGGGCTCAGCGCGACCGAGATGATGCTGGACGAGACCCACCGGGCGCTCAGGAGCGGAAAGATCGCCCTGGCGGTGGTCCCGGCGACGCCGCCGCGGCTCCTGCTCGATCCCACCCAGCCGGACGCACGCTCGGCGAAGCTCCTCGTGGTGGACGCGCTCCAGCGCGCCGCGGGCCGGACCGATCCCCAACGACTCGAGGAGGAGCGGGTGACCGTCCCGGGCGCCCGCTACATCGACTTCCTGGTCCCCGGCCTCCTCGGCTTCGGGCTCATGTCCTCCAGCGTCTGGGGAGTGGGGTGGGCCATCGTCCAGATGCGGATGGGGAAGCTCCTCCGCCGGCTGGCCGCCACCCCGATGCGGAAGCTCGACTTTCTGCTCGCCTTCGCCACGGGGCG
>RPRB01000458.1 GCA_003818285.1 Myxococcaceae bacterium | reverse complement strand
TCAGCACACAGAACAATTAAGCTGAGGATGCAACGGTCGGTATACCGATTTTCTGGGGCAATGGTTCTCACACCTTGAGACCGTCGCCGTCTCCCTCGTCGCACACCGCCGCCGGGCGCTAGTGATAGCAGATTGGCGTCGCGCCGAGCGGAACTGCGCTATCGCAGTCGGCGCGTCTCTCGCCAGAGCGAGGCCACCAGCACGACAACTACGGTCATAAGCATCACCCACCAGGAGTTCAGATCGCGGCGCGCGAGCGCTGCCGACAGTAGGAGCGCCATCACCACGCCAGCGGCAAGCATCCAATCGTCGCCGACAATGAAGTCGTACCAGAAGAGCAGGAAGTGCTTGAGAGCGGTCATGGTTTAGGCTCCTCTGCTGGCGGCGACCAGGGGGCTCTCGGGCATGCTCGCCTTTCGTGGCTGTCGGAGTCGCTGCAAGACTTCTTGGGCCGCCGTCCTGGGTGGAGCAAAGGGTCTCAACGCTATGTCTCTTCACCGCTTCGCTACTTCCCACGACGGCGTCAAGAGTTCTTGAAACAAGCCGTGTATGTTCTTCGGGAGAATTTCGATTCTTGGAGAAAGATACGGCGTATGAGGCGGGGAATCTATTATACGTCGGTATAGGTGGCCTAATACGTGGCGGCGGGGAGACCCAGTGTGGCGGCCATCCGGACGAGATCCGCGAAGGACTTGGTCTGCATCTTGTGCACGACCTGACCGCGGTGCAGCTTGATGGTGATTTCGCTGGTACCCAAGTCGGCGGCGATCTGCTTATTGAGCCTGCCGGAGACGACGAGCTGCATCACCTCCCGCTCCCGCGGGGTCAGCGCCGCATAGCGCTGGCGCAACGCGGCCAGTTCCGCGCCCTGTTGCCGTGCCACACGGTCGCACGCAATCGCCTGCTGGATGGCATCGAGCAGCTCCTGGTCGCGGAAGGGTTTGGTCAGGAACTCCACCGCCCCGGCTTTCATGGCCCGCACCGTCATCGGAATGTCGCCATGGCCCGTGATGAAGATGATCGGGAGGCGCATCTGGGCTGCGGACAGCTCGCGCTGGAGGTCGAGTCCGCTCAGTCTCGGCAGCCGCACGTCGAGCACCAGGCAGGCGGGCGCCTCCGGGCGGTGGCTGGTGAGGAACTCCCGCGCCGACGCGAAGGTGGCGACACGGAGGTCCCCTAAGCGGATGAGACTCTGGAGCGCCTCACGCATCGCCTCATCGTCATCAATCACAAAGACAATCGCCTGTGCCTCGGTCATACTTGCTGACTCCCACCCTCGGTTGGCAAGGTGAATTGAAAGGTCGCCCCGTAGTCGCGATGAGCCACAGGCCATAACCGGCCCCCGTGCGCCTCGATGATCGACCGGCTGATCGAGAGCCCCATCCCCATCCCTTCCGGCTTGGTCGTGTAAAACGCCTCGAAGACCCGCTCCAGACTCTGCTCGTCCAGCCCGATGCCCCTGTCTTGCACGGCCACCAGCACGTGGCTGGATTCCTCCGGCCGGGACCTGATTAGTAACTCTCGCGGCCGATCCGTCACCTCCCTCATGGCCTCGATGCCGTTCATCACCAGGTCCAGGATCACTTGCTGCAACTGCACCCGATCACCCTGCACCGGCGGCAAGGCCGCGGCTAGTTCGGTCCGCACGAAGACCCGGTGCCGGCGCACTTCGGCATTGGTGATGAGGAGCACTTCCTGAACCGCTTCGTTGAGGTCGAGCCGCGCCTTGGCCGGGGCCGATTTCTTGACCAATGACCGGATGCGCGTGATCACTTCACCCGCCCTCTTCCCGTCCCGGATGATGCGCCGCAGACACTCCCGCGCCTCCTCGAGGTCGGGCGGGTCGCGCGCGAGCCAGCGCAGGCCGGCGTTGGAGTTGGTGACGAGGGCGGCGAGCGGCTGGCTGACTTCGTGGGCGATCGAGGAGGCCAGCTCGCCCATGGTCATCACGCGAGCGATGTGGGCCAGTTCCGCCTGCGCTTTGCGCAACGCCTCCTCGGCCCGCTTGCGCTCGGTCAAGTCGAGCACGAACGCGACGCCCTCGTCCCGCCTTCCCTCTCACAATGCGGCGCCGACCAGGACCGGCACGCGACTGCCGTCTTTGCGG
>RPRB01000457.1 GCA_003818285.1 Myxococcaceae bacterium | reverse complement strand
CCCGGCGACCGGCGGCGCAAGCCCGGTCACATTTGGAACGGTCCTGAAATCCGCCCCGCAATCGATTGCGGGGCGCCCTGAAATGGCCCTCCAATTGGCCCGGAAACACACCCGAGAATACGCTCCTGGATCGGGCGTATTTCCGGGCCATTTCGCGGGCGAAAATGCGGGCGAGTTTGAGGAGCGGTCGTCAGCCTTGCTGGACGCTAGCGTCCTCGCCCACCCCTCTTGGTATCCACCACCGGGAGCCCCCCTTCGTTTCCCGCTCACGCCCTCGCAACCATGACATGAGGGCGTGAGCGGGAAACTCGGGGGTACCCCTGAATTTGAAGGGTGGGCGAGAGCGGAAGGACCCTCATTCGTGAAGTCCTGATGAGGAAGGGTATTGGGATGGAGTGATTGAGGAAGGGAGAGCGAGAGAGAGGCGCGTGAGCAAAGGATGGAACGTGCATCCGGCGGGCAGGCGAGCGTGCCGGTCGGCGCCGGTTCCTGAGACGAAAGGAACGACAGCTGCCTGGCGCCCTTGGGAGATGTGGCCTCGGAGGGCACGGCGTGCTCGACCTTACTGCGGAAGCGATGAGGCATGGACCGGAAAGCAGCGCGGCTCCCTTCACCGCAAGCCAACAAGAGGATGTCTGCGACGAGCAGACCTGCCGGTTCCTTCGAAGCAGCCCTGCCGCGAGGCCAGGCTTGACTCTATGTTCTATTTAGAATCTACTTGAGACGTGGGAAGGACTCCGCTCCCAAAGAACGAGGCGCTCCAGCCGCTCAACGTGAAGGTCCCCTCCGAGGACCTCTACTTCGTCCAGGAGGTTCTCAAGCCGGCGCTGGGCGTCTCCTACAACGCCGAGGACGTCCGAGAAGTCCTCGTCCAGCTCCGGACCTGCTTCCGCCTCCCGCAGTACGTGGTCGACGTTCTCGAAGCGGAGATGAAAGCCAGGAAGCTCAACATCCTGGGCTACGTCCAGGAGCTGCTGCTCCGCCGCTACGAGATCCTCCGCGACCAGAAGGCCGCTTCCCCAGGAGCCTCGACCCGTGGCCGGCGGCGCTGAGGCCGCGAAAGCCGACGCGGCGAACTGGCTCACGCCCGAGCAGGCCGCGAGCTACCTCGCCCTCCCCTCCCGGAAGGCGCTCTATCAGGCCGTTCGCCGTGGGCTCATCCCTGGGCACCGGCTCGGCCGACTTCTCCGCTTCCACCGCCCGGAGCTCGACCGCGTGCTCTTCGCCCGGTCCACGTCAGCCCCGCTGTAGTACCGTCCCGGCCGCGACGCCCCGTCTGCCCAAGGAGAACCAATGGGCGTCAGGAAGTACCAGTCGTACGGAAGGACACTCTGGAAGGTGGATGCGTGGCTCGTGCGTCCAGACGGGCCACCCATCCGACTGCGGCAGTCGAAGATTCCCACCCGGGAGCAGGCGGTGGCGCTGGAAGCGAAGCTCAAGACCGATGCCTTCGAGGGCCAGTTCTTCGAACGGCTCCGGATGGCGACCGAAACCACGGCCGAGCTACTGACCCAGTACGAGAAGCTCGGTGCCCAGGAGAACCGGGCCTGGTCCACCGAGTCCGGGCGGGCGGCGCACCTGCGCCGTCACCTCGGTCAGGTGCGCGCCAGCGCACTCACCGTCCGTCACGTCGAGGAGTACCGCGTCCGACGGTCGACCGAGAAGACCCGGCGGGGCGGGCCACCGAGCCCGGCCACGCTGGATCGGGAAGTGGAACTGCTCAAGCGCGTGCTGAACCACGCCGTCCGGCTCGGCACGCTCCGCCACAACCCCATCGCCGAGGCGCGGCTTCTCCGAAAGCCCAACGTCCGCCGGATGGTGGTCGACGAGGAGATGTTCGGCCGGCTCTTCGAAGCGTCTGAAGAGCCGCTCCGCCCCATCCTCGTGGCGGCGTTCGACACCGGCATGCGCAAGCGCGAGATTCTCGACCTGCGCTGGGAGCAGGTGGACCTGCGCAACGGCACCATCACCCTCGCACCCCAGGACACCAAGTCCGAGGCGCCGCGACTGGTGATGCTCACCGCTCGACTCGCGGGAACGCTGAAGGCTCTTCCCCGCGGCATCGGCGCCGCGCCGGTCTTCCCCAATCCGAAGACGGGACGGGCCTGGGAGGACCTCCGCCGCTCCTT
>RPRB01000456.1 GCA_003818285.1 Myxococcaceae bacterium | reverse complement strand
GCCGGCTGCTGCCGGATTTGCACCACGGGCAAGGCGTGCGGGAACAGCTGCATCTCGCGGCAGCGCGCGTGTCACCAGCCGCCCGGATGCGCCTGCGACGGCTAGACTCCTCGCAGAATGGCCGGCGCGCCATCTCTCTTCTGTCTTGCCTTCCTTGCCGTTGTCGATGGCGGAGTTCCGCCCGACGTGTCGACGAACGTCGTGGCTGTGGTCCGCGGCGAGACCATCCGCCTCCGGGACACCGACTTACGGGCCGGAGCCGCGACACAGCAGCAGCTGGACATCCAGGCACTGGAGCACATCATTGCTGCCCTCCTGGAGCCCTGGGCGGCCGAAAGGAAGCTCGAGCCCACCGCGGCGGAGATTGACGCCCTTCTCGCCGCGCTCGCCTCTGGAGAGCGCGAGCCATGGAACCGGAAGGCTCCTCGTCTGCGGCAATTCGCGAGAGGCTGGGTCTGGGTCCGAAAAACGCAGCGTGCCCTGCACCAGCGGTATGGAGGCCGGGTCATCTGGCAACAGACTGGGCCGGAGGCCGTCGGTGCATACCCCCAATTCCTGCTCGACGAGGAGCACGCCGGACACCTGCGCTTTCCGGATGCGCGATGGCGCACCCGCATCCTCGACATCGCGCGCAACTTCCCCGGGGTTGACATTGCCCCGGACTCGCTGGACGAGGCGCTGAACGGAACACCAGCCGGCAAGGACGCCGGCGTCGCGAGGCCCGGTCGAGACGCCGGCAGGTGAGCCGTTGTCGCCCCGAATTGCACCTCCTTCTTACAGCCTCTCCTGCTCACCGGACGCCCTCTGCACCCCTCGGTGGTGAGGCGTCCGGTTCGCCCCGAGAGGAATGAAGAAGGTGTCGGCCAGCGGTTTACCGAAGACTCTGGGTGTATTGCCCGACCTCGCTTCAGGGCCGCCAGCCGGCTGCTCAGTAAGGCTGAGGACGGTACTGGCTCTCCCAAACCTCGTTCCGGACGGCGGCGAGCCGGGTTGGCGCGCCCGGCGGGTAACGCGGCTCGGGGCACACCGCACCCTTGCGCGTCGCCCAGCCCGCGACTTGACGGCCCTGCAGCTCGAAGAGGATGAGCCAGCAGTCCGGCTTCACCTCCACCCCAGCCTGCTCCGATCCAGGGGTGTGGATGTCGACCCGTGCTCCCACCAGGCCGAGCTGGGCAACGAGGTACAGCGGGACCTCGAGGTTGCGGGGGATGGGCTGCCCATCCTCGGTCACGAAGGTCCAGATGTTCGAGATGGGCCAGGAGGGCTCGTAGACAAGACCGTCCGGGCGCCGCTCGATGTCCACCCAGCCCGAGGCTTTGATGAGGCCATCCAACCCCACGACGCTGCGGATTTCGTCCCCTTGCTGGACGTACAGGTGGGACCAGGTGCCATCGTCCTGGAGCGTGAGGACGACGCGCCCGGTGATGCTCCGCTCGTCGAAGCGAATGTCGCCGGTTCGTACGCGGCGACCCGCGCTGTCATACGTACACGCGGTGACGAGGAGGACCACTGCTGCCCCGAGAGTCCACGGACGAGCCATGACGCCTCCCATCGAGCCCGGGTCCCGGCAAGGGGTAGACCGGCCTCAGGAGTCCTTTGTTCCTACGCCTCATCCGCTCGGCGCTTCAAGTCCGCCACGACGGACAGTCTGACCTGCCCCCCGTCTCTAGGCCACTCGTAGTGGGAGGCCTCGTTGATTGAAGTTTTGTTCGTACTCCTGCGGTGACTGGCCGTCGAGTGAGCTGTGGGGACGCACCTGGTTGTAGTCGGCTCGCCAGGTCTCGATGAGCGTCCACACCCAGCTGCTCCAGGGGGTGCAGACGCTCACCGGTGACACCTTCACCCTCTCGCCCCGCTGAGGGGTAGTGCGCATTCGGAGCGCAAGCTTGCCCTGGTTCCAGCTCGAGAGACGCCGCGCCCCTCGGCTCCGCTGACCGACGGGCGCGGGCGAAGCTTCTCACAGGAAGGAGTTGATGAAGGCGCGAACGTCCGGCCGATCCAGCCGGAAGACCCCGCCGGTGCCACCACAAGTACCGTTGAGAGCGAACGACGTCACTCCGGCGACGGTCTTGGTCGTGCCGAGGAAGTTCGGTCCCCCGGAGTCGCCGAAGCACGTGCCGCCGGTCGCGGCGTT
>RPRB01000455.1 GCA_003818285.1 Myxococcaceae bacterium | reverse complement strand
GCCGCGGCTCGCCGCCGCGCACCACCTCCGCGCCGCCGTGGACCAAGGCGCCACCGCGGCTTCCGGTCTGGATGCCGAGGACCAGCATTCCCACCGAGAGCGCTACGCTCGCCCCACCCGCGACCAGGAACGGGCCCGGGCGCTTCCGCAGTGCCAGGGCGACCGCCGCGGCGAGGAACGTCGCGCCCGCGGCTGCGGTGAAGGCCTGCGCCGCGCGCTCGTGCGCCTCCACCGCCGACTCGCCGGCCCTGGCCTCCACGCGGTCCTCGCCCTGCTCTCCGGTGCGCAGCGCGAGCGCGGCCCCGCCCAGCAGGACCCCCTGGAGCAGGACGACGACCAGCCAGACCTTCGCCGGCAGTCGCTGCGCGACGACAGCCCAGAGCATGGCTCCCAGAAGCAGGGGCATCACCACGGCGAGACCGAGCGGGACATGGACGACGGCGGGGTGCAAGAGCAGGGTGTTCACGGCGTTCTCCTCCGGAGTTCGACCCCCGTGGTGCCCGCTCTCCATCACCAGCTCCATCCGTCGGACGACGCAGAGGTCGCGTCCCGACCGGACCCGGCCCCGGAGCCGCCGACACATCCGTCGGATGACGGAACCCGCTCCGAGCGATTCCGCTCGTCGGCAATCTTCCTGGGCATCGTCGTTCTCATCGGGGCGGATCTGGTGGAGGACTGGCGGCGCGGCGCCTGGGACCTGCACCTGGGACTGGAGTCGGTGGTCCTGGTCCTCGCGGCCGTCGGCCTGTGGCTGCTCCAGCGACGGATCCGCCAGGAGCGCGCCGACGCACGCGCGCTCCGGACCCGGCTGGCGGAGGCGCGTGCCGCGGCCGAGTCCTGGCGACGGGAGACCGAGACGCTCGCCGCTGGCCTGGGGCGGGCGATCGACGCGCAGTTCCAGGCCTGGAGGCTGACCGACGCCGAGCGGGAGGTGGCCTTGCTCCTCCTCAAGGGACTCTCGCTCCGGGAGATCGCCGGCCTCCGGGAGACCAGCGAGCGGACCGTCCGCCAGCAGTCGCTCGCCGTCTACCGCAAGGCCGGGCTCGCCGGCCGGGCGGAGCTCTCGGCCTTCTTCCTGGAAGACCTGCTGGCGCCTCCGGGAGCTGCTCCCGCGCAGGCGTGAGGAGCTGGTACCGGGGACGGGCATCGATGTGGGTCCCGGGCGCAGGGTCACCTATCGGGGAACGAGGCGCACGTTGGGCGCTCCGGCAACCGCGTGGAACGATCCCCGACTCTTTCCCGGAGCCCCCGATGCGCCTCTCCCCCTTCCTCCTCGCGGCCCCCCTGGTCCTCGGCGGCTGCGCCAGCGTCCAGAAGACCTGCTACGGCGACGGCGTCTGCCGCGTCGAGCGCGACGGCGTGGTCAGCTGGGAAGGCCCGCCGGACAAGGTCGCCGCCCGTCAGGGAGTGGCCCAGTCGGCGGCGGACGCCCAGAAGCGCGCGGACGATGCCTACCTCCAGGCACCGAAGCGTCCGGCCACCGAGCCCGTCCGGGTCGTGGTCATCGGCCCGGGCACCGGGGTGCCGGACCTCGCCCCACTGGCCGACACCTATCGCCAGATGCTCGAGCAGGCGCTCCAGGGCAACCCGCGCATCCAGGTCGTGCCCTACTCGCAGGTGAAGCTGTTCGCCGAGGCCCGCTCCGAGGGCGAGTCATCGTCGATGTTCGCCAAGGACCAGCCCCGCGCAGCAGTGGACCTCCCGCTCACCAGGCGCCTCCGGGACGGGAGCGGCGAGGTGGACGTGGTCGTCGTCGCCCACCTCTCCACGAAGAAGGTCTCGGGATTCGTTGGCGGCAAGGGCGGCGTGGGGGTCGCCGAGGTGAACAACGTGGTGTTCGACCTGAGCCTCTCCTCGGTCTACCGCTTCGAGGAGCTCCGGCACAGCGAGGTGGGCAAGAGCAGCGACAGCCTCGCGGTGGCGGGCATCGACAAGAAGGGCAAGTCCGGATCGGGCCAGCTGAAGGGGAAGCGCAACCCCGAGTCCGACCGCGCGGCCCTGGTCAGCGCGGCGACCTGGGTGAAAGCCAGCTCCGCCCAGCTCGCGGGGGACATGCCGAGCATCGCCGCCGCCCGGGACATCCGGCAGAAGAACACCGCCACCGCGCTCCAGTCCGCGCCGGAGTGGATGAAGAAGCTGATGGCGAAGTGAGACTCCCTCAGCT
>RPRB01000454.1 GCA_003818285.1 Myxococcaceae bacterium | reverse complement strand
TGCTCGAGCCGGCGCTCGAGGTGTCAGACACCTTCGGCGCCGTCGAGTCCGCGCGCGCGGGGGTCAGGCCCGGCTGCGGCCCGGCAGAAGCGCGCGCTCCGGCAGGGCTCTCCGCGCTGCGTGCGGACGGTGTCGCTGGCGTGCGAACCGCTCCGGCGCTCGCGGGCGCCCCACGAGCCTGCGCCGGCTCAGGGGCGAAAGGGCTGGGGAGCGGGACGACCTCCGGGCGTCCCGCCGGGCCGGGCGGCCGCGCGCGCATCGGGCGCGGCGCCTGTGCCGAGGAGCTTCTCCACCCGGGTGAGCAGCTCGGGGATGGAGGCGGTGGGGGCGAGCTGGATGGCCTTGAGGAGAGCCATCTCCAGCGCGAGCCGGGGCTGCGCGGCGCGGCCCACGTCCCAGACCGAGCCGTGCACGACGTCGAAGAGACGGGCGAGCTGGGCCGGGTCGGCCTCGCGGGCGAGCTCGACGACCATCTTCTGCTCCACCTCGGCCAGCTCGCCGGGCGGCTTGCCGGTGGCCCGGGTCACCAGGACGTGCCGGAGCTCGAGCGCGAGCTCCTCGGCCAGACGCCGGAGGTCGGAGCCGCGCATGAAGACGTCCTCGACGGACTCGAGGAGCGCCTTTGCATCGCGGCGGACCAGCGCGGCGGCCATCTGCTGGACCACGGTGCGGTCGATGGCGCCGAGGGCCTCGGCCACTGCGGCGTCGCTGGCGGCCGGGCCGCAGGCCGACATCACCTGGTCGAGGAGGGAGAGCGCATCGCGCATGCCGCCCTCGGCCTGGCGGACGATGAGGGCGAGCGCGGCGTCGGAGAGCCCGGCCTTCTCCTCGGCGGCGATCTGCTTCAGCCGGGTGAGCATGCGCTCGGCCGGGATGCGTCGAAAGTCGTGCCGCTGGCAGCGGGAGAGGATGGTGTCCGGGAGCTTGTGGGGCTCGGTGGTGGCGAAGATGAACTTCACGTGCCCCGGCGGCTCCTCGAGGGTCTTGAGGAGCGCGTTGAACGCCGCCCCAGAGAGCATGTGAACCTCGTCGATGATGTAGATCTTGTGGCGGTCGCGCTGGGGCAGGTACTTCGCGTTCTCGCGGATCTCCCGGACGTTCTCGACGCCGTTGTTGGAGGCGCCGTCGATCTCCGCGACGTCGACCGAGGTGCTGGCGGCGATCTCGGTGCAGGCCTGACAGACGCCGCAGGGGGTGGCGGTCGGGCCGTGGATGCAGTTGAGCGCCTTGGCGAGCAGGCGGGCGGCGGTGGTCTTGCCGACCCCGCGGGGGCCGCAGAAGAGGTAGGCGTGGGCGACCCGGTCCATCTTGATGGCGTTGGCCACGGTCCGGACCACGTGCTCCTGGCCGGTCATGTCGTCGAAGGTCTGGGGGCGCCACTTCCGCGCCAGCACGAGGTAGCCCATACGGAGCGCGCCAATGTAACAGCGCGGCTCCCAGCGTCTACACTGGCCAGCCGAGCGTGACCGACGGCGACGCTGCACCGTTTTCATCCGGGCGGAGTGAGCCTGGACCTGGCTCCGCGAGCGTCCCGGAGAGGCACCCCCCGGACGTGGGCCGCGCCGCGCTCGACGCCCCCCGATGGCGCCGCTGGGCGACCCCGGAGCGCTGGGCGGTGGTGCTGGCCCTCGTCCCGGCGGTGTCGGCGGTGGCCGTGCTCGGCCGCCTGCACCCGGACGAGGTGTACCAGTTCCTCGAGCCAGCCTTCGCGCGCGTCCACGGCTACGGCGTCCTGGCCTGGGAGTGGAAGTCCGGACTCCGGAACTGGGCGGTCCCGCTCGTTCTCGCCGCCGTCCTGCGGGTGGGGAGCTGGCTTGGGCTGACCGACCCGTGGGTGGCGCGAGGGCTGCTCGCGGTGCCGCTTTGGGCGCTTCAGGCCTGGGGGCTCGTCGCCGCGGCGCGGCTGGGGCGCCGGCGCGCGGGGACCGTGGGCGGCTGGGTCACGGTCCTCGCGGTGGGGTGTCTCCCGCTCTTCGTGGTGGTGTCGGGGCGGACGCTCGGAGAGTCGCTCTCGGTGCCGCTCCTGCTGGTGGCGGCGGAGGCGCTCTCGCGCGACGAGCGCCCCCGGGGCGGCGGGATCCTCGGCGGCGCGGCGCTGGGGCTGGCCTTCGTGGTGCGCTACGGCTCGCTGCCCGCGGTCGCGGCGGCCCTTGCCTGGGTGGTGGCGCGGCGCCGGTGGGCGCTGCTCGGGTGGGCCGCCATGGGGCTCGGAGCGGTGCTGCTC
>RPRB01000453.1 GCA_003818285.1 Myxococcaceae bacterium | reverse complement strand
GGGCGGCCTCGGCCGGCTGGACGAGGAGCTGCGTGTCCGGCGGGAGAAGCTGGCGGCGGAGACGGCGAACCGTCCGGCGCCCGTCCCGGCAGCGCCGGCGGCCCGCTCGCGCGAGGTGCGCATCCTCGACACCGTGCCCGCTCCCCCGGACTGGGATCGGCACGTCCTCACCAACACCCCCCTGGAGCAGATCTGGCGCTTCGTGAACCCGGTGATGCTCTACGGCCGGCACTTCGGGGTGAAGGGCTCGGCGGCCCGGGCACTGGACACTCCTGCGGAGGCGAAGCTCGCCGAGACGGAGGATGGTCGGAAGGCGCTCGCCCTCAAGGAGACGCTGGACGCGCTGAAGGGCGAGCTCCTCGGGGCGGGGATGGAGGCCCGGGCGGTGTTCCGCTTCTACCGCGCGGGCTCGGACGGGAACCGCCTCGTGCTCTTCGACGGCCCGAGCGGCGCCGAGGTCACGGCCTTCGAGTTCCAGCGCCAGGCCCGGCCGGGGGGCATCTGCCTCGCGGACTTCGTCCGGCCGTTCGAGGGCGGAAGGCCCACCGACAACGTCTGCCTGTTCGTGGTCACCGGGGGGAAGGGGATCCGCGAGCTGTCCGAGCGCTACAAGGTCGCCGGCGACTTCGTGAAGATGCACGGTGCGCAGGCGCTGGCCCTGGAGACCGCCGAGGCCTACGCCGAGCTGCTCCACTCCCGCATCCGCAGCATGTGGGGCGCCCCGGATCGGCCGGACCTGACGATGCTGGAGCGCTTCCGGGCCGAGTACCCGGGGAAGCGCTACTCGTTCGGGTACCCGGCCTGCCCGCGGCTGGAGGACCAGCACCAGCTCTTCGCCGCGCTCCGGCCCGAGGGCATCGGGGTCACGCTCACCGAGGGCTGCATGATGGAGCCCGAGGCCTCGGTCTCGGCGCTGGTGTTCCACCACCCCGACGCGTTCTACTTCTCGGTGACCTAGTGCGGTCGGAGCCCTGAATGGCCGACGTCCGAGCTGCACTCTCCCTGCTTCCTCGCGGCGCCATCACCGGCATCGGGAGCCTGCCGCACACCCAGATGGAGCTGGCGCTGCAGATGGCGCTCGCGGTGGACGTGCCGTACCTTCCGCAGCTCCCGGCCGAGAACCCCGCCGAGCTGATGGTCCCCGCGGCGCTGGAAGGGCTGCCCGGGCTGGACGCCGGGGCCGATGGCGCCTGCACCGTGGACCTCGGAGCGTGGGAGGCCGGACGCGCCGAGCTCGACGCCCGCATCGACGCGGCGGTCCGGAGCGGGGATGCCTCGGCGTTTCTCCCCGGGGTGGCCGCGGCGCGGGCGCTCCGACCCTTCCTGTGGGAGGTCCGGGAGCGGAAGCTGGCCTTCGCCAAGGCGCAGCTCGCCGGACCGGCCACGGTGCGCTGGAGCTCGCGACTGTCGAACGGCGAGCCGCTTTCGGCCCATCCGGGTCTCGACGCACAGGTGTTCCGGCTCCTGCTGGTGCGCTCGCTGGCCCTGGTGCAGGCGGTGCGCGCCGGCGGAGCCACGCCGTTGTTCTACCTGGACGAGCCGGGCCTCTACGCGCTCGACACCACCGACCCCGCGCACCTCGCGGTGCTCACCGAGCTCCGGCTCCTGGTGTCCGCGCTGCGCCAGCAAGGAGCGCTGGTGGGAGTGCACTGCTGCGGCAACACCCGGTGGAGCGCGCTGCTCGAGCTGGGGATCGATCTCCTGTCCTTCGACGTCCGCCTGTCCCTGGACGCGGTGCTGGACGAGCCGCGTGCGGTCCGCCGGTTCCTCGACCAGGGCGGCGCGTTCTCGCTCGGGCTCGTGCCGACGGACCTCGGGCAGGAGGCCGATCCTCAGGAGCTCGCCCGGGCGGTCGAGACCTCGTTCGCCGCGGCGCTCTCCGACCGTCCGGAGGCGCTCCGCCACTTCGTGGCGACGCCGGCGTGCGGCCTGGCGATGCGCACCGTCCTCGAGGCGGAGCGAATCTTCGCTCAGCTCCGGGCCGCGCGGTCAGCCCTGATGCGCTGAGCTCTCCTGCGCGGCGCAGCCGGCGGCCAGCTCGCGCTCGGCTTGCGCCCAGTTCTCCGCGTCCCGGCCGGGCAAGCAGCCGCTCTGCTGCCAGATCTCGTAGGCCCGGGCTGCGACCTGTTCCCGGGTAGGCGGCGGCCGCGGGGTGAAGGCCACCCGGTGCAACCCCAGCTCCGCCTTGCGCGGCGCGGGGATGACCGAGGCGCCCCGGGATGGG
>RPRB01000452.1 GCA_003818285.1 Myxococcaceae bacterium | reverse complement strand
GGCAACTACATGGTCTACGGCGAGTACCCGGAGACCGACGACGACAAGCCGACGCTCTTCCTCCCCTCGGGCATCATCCGCAACCGGAACCTGGCCAAGGTCGAGCCGCTCGATCCCAGCAAGATCACCGAGTCGGTGAAGCACAGCTGGTACGAGGACAGCGCGCAGCCGCTCCATCCCCGCGAGGGCGAGACCCGGCCCAAGTACACCGGGCCCAAGCCCCCGTACGAGCGGCTGGAGATCGCGGCCAAGTACAGCTGGCTGAAGTCGCCCCGCTACGACGGCGAGCCGATGGAGGTCGGTCCGCTGTCGCGGATGCTGGTCGCGTACGGCTCCGGGCACAAGCGAGTCCAAGAGCTGGTGGGAACGGTGCTGAAGTCGCTGGGCGTCGGCCCGGAGGCGCTCTTCTCGACGCTGGGACGCATCGCTGCCCGCTGCGTGGAGACGGTGCTCCTGACCGAGAAGATCGACAGCTGGGTCGACGCCCTGGCGGCGAACATGGAGAAGGGCGACCTCCGGATCCACGACACCGGGAAGTGGGATCCCTCGTCGTGGCCAAAGGAGGCCTTCGGAGCCGGCTTCCACGAGGCGCCCCGCGGTGCGCTCGGCCACTGGGTCCACATCAAGGATGGGGTGATCGCCAACTACCAGTGCATCGTCCCCAGCACCTGGAACGCCGGACCCCGTGACGGCTCGGAGAAGCGCGGACCGTACGAGGCCGCGCTGCTCAAGACCCCGGTGGCGGATCCCAAGCAGCCGCTGGAAATTCTCCGCACCGTCCACTCCTTCGATCCCTGCATGGCCTGCGGGGTCCACGTGGTGGACGTGGACCGGAGGGAGCTCGCGCACGTGAGGACGCCATGAGAACAATGGCCGCCCATCCGTCGGAGGAGCTCCCGCATCCGGCGGTGAGAGGGACCCGCATCCGGGTCTACGTCTGGGACCTCGTGGTGCGGAACACGCATTGGGTCATCGCCCTGAGCATGGCGGTGCTCATCGCCACCGGCCTGTACATCGCCAAACCCTTCGGGTTCCCTGGCGGGACGCCCAGCCCGCACTTCCTGATGGGCTGGGTGAAGGTGGTGCATTCCTACGCGGCGATCTTCTTCACCCTGGCGGTGGTGGTGCGGATCATCTGGCTCTTCGTCTCCCCGGTACGCTACGCCCGGTGGTCCGAATGGCTTCCCTGGGCGCGCTACCGGCGCCGGGACGTGCTCACCAGCTTGAAGTTCTACCTCTTCTTGCGGCGCCATCCGCCCGACGTCGTGGGACACAATCCGCTCGCCGGCCTCGCCTACGTCGGGGTGTTCCTCCTCTATCTGCTGATGATTACCTCGGGGCTGGCGCTCTACGCGGCGCACGAGCTGCCCGGCGCGTTCATGAAGAGCTTCCAGTTCCTCATCCCAATCTACGGAGGGCTCCAGACGGCGCGCTTCGTCCACCACCTGGTGATGTGGTTGCTGATCGGCTTCGGCGTCCACCACGTGTACTCCGTCGCGCTCACCTCGGCCCTGGAGAAGAACGGCGAGGCGGACTCGATCTTCTCCGGCTACAAGTTCGTTCAGCGGGAGGACCTGGAGAAGGAGCTGGCGGACGAGGCGGCCGAGCACGCGGGACGGCGCCGTGGCTGATCCGCTGCTGGTGCTCGGCCTGGGAAACCCGCTCTGTCAGGACGACGGGGTGGGAGTGGTGGCAGTGACCCGACTGCTGGAGGCGTGGAGCCCAGGGCCCGGCGTGAAGATGATGGAGGGAGGCACGCTCGGGCTCTGGTTGCTCCCCCTGCTCGAGTCTTACCGGAACGTGCTCCTAGTGGACGCGATCCGCGCCGACGGCGAGCCGGGCACGCTGGTGCGCATCGAGGGCGAGGCGGTGGCCCACGCCGCAGCGCATCGCCTGTCGGTGCATCAGGTGGGAGTGGGCGACCTGATGGACGCCGCGCAGCTTCGGGGGACGCTGCCGCCGAGGTTGATGCTGGTGGGAGTGGTACCGGAGGCGGTCTCGCTCGGGCTCGGGCTCACGCCACGGGTCGAGCGGGCGCTCCCGGCATTGATGGAGCGGGTGGTCGAGGTCTGCGCGGAGCTGGGCCATCCCCTCCGCCCGAGGTCGGACAATGAGACCCTGGTGGCCGCTGACGATGGCCTGCGCCGTGTCCTGGGCATGCCTGTCGAGGTGCGCTGAGGACGGGTCGGTCCGGGCTCCGGTCGAGCAGCTGCGGGCCCCGGCGGTCCGG
>RPRB01000451.1 GCA_003818285.1 Myxococcaceae bacterium | reverse complement strand
GCGTTCTCGTGCATCGGCGATGCCCTTGCTGCCCAGGGGACGCAAGAGCCCCGCGAGCGTGCCCTCACGGTCGTGGCGCTCGGAGACCCGGCCCTTGCCGATGTCAGAGAACTCGACTCGACCCTGGAGGCGCTTGCGATTTGCCTCGGGCGAGGCGACGGGCAGCCGCTCCAGGCGCTCGGTCGTCTTCGCGGCGACGAGCACGCGCCGGCCCTCGTCGCCGGCCGGAAGCACTCCGGCGGGCAAGGAATCGAAGGCCGTGGCGTCGAGCCAGAAGGGGCTGCTGCCGCCGACCCGGACGATGGCATGGTTGAAGAGCCTCAGGCCCGGGGCCCCGTCGATGTTGTCGATGGACTCGGTGAGCAGGAGCGCCGTCCAGGCCTCGAAGCCCGCGGCCCGGAGCAGGCCAACGACCAGCGTCGCCAGGTCCTTGCAGTCGCCAAACTGACGCCGGAGCACTTCCTCCGGTCGGCGCGGGACGATGCTCGTCTCCCCGAGGTTGACGCTTGCGTAGCGCAGGGGGCCCATCCAGGTGAGGATTCGATTGGCGGCCTCGCGTGCGTCCCGCGTCTCACCGACGACCTGCCGCGCGAGGGTCTCAAGGTGCGTGCCCTCCAGGACCTGGTCGACAATGCCGGCGTACTCGGCCGCCGCGTGCTGCCAGTCGGGCGCAGTGGACACCCAGAGCAATGGGACTGCGGGGAAGTCCTCGGGGGAGCCGGGCTCGTCCTCCTCGAGCGCCGGAACATCGCGGGCCTCGAGCTCGAGGACGCGCCTCTTTCCTTCGTCGCGCAGAGCTGACGGCCAGGAAGCGCCCGTCTGGGTCACATGGAACAGCAGAGCCATCGGCGCGGTGACGCGAACGCGGAGCGCTCGAGTCGGCCAGTGGTTCTGAAGCGCGAAACGATGGTTCGTTCCGCTCTTGGCCCAGGGCGTCATCTGCTGCCGGACTTCCACCTCCACCACGGCCCCCGGGGCCAGAGCGGGGAGTGGAGCTCGCAAAGTCCGGCGGTCCGAGTAGACGTTGGCCAGTTCCTCCGCGGCTACCTCCACCAGCAGCGCTGGGTCCAGCCAGTGGACGCTCCCGTCGGCGCGAATGATGCGTGCCTGAACCTCTGGCCGCGAGCTCGTCCATCCCCAGTCGGCCCGGACTTCCTTGAAGGACTCGGGCAGGGCCTCGAGGTCGAGGACTCGGTAGACGAGAACGGTTCTCCAGCGCTCGTGGCCGTTCGCCTCGACGACCACCTCTATCGCGTCGAGGAGAATCTCGAGCGCGGCTTTCGGGGCCTCGGGCGCCTCTGCCGCCCACGCCAACACCTCGCGCGGCGTGCGGGAGAACGCCTCGGACGATGAGGCGGAGAGGCCGGTGCTCGTCAGCAGGGCGGAAAGAAGGAGCAGAGCGACTGGATTCACGAACATGCCGTCACCCTACGGAGGGCGACGGACAGCACAGCCGATGGTGGAGTCGTCCGTGATGACACCCGGCCATCTGCATGTCGGAGGGACTGGGTGCCGGGCCGAGAGCTCGCTACCCGATGCCACCGCCACCGCGCCGCGCCTCGAGCCGGGTCCAGCGGCCGGGCGAGGCGCTCCAGCAGCTGTTCGGGCTCGGCTGACAACCGACAGACCGCTCTCTCTGCTGGAGACTGGGTCGCGCCTGCCAGGGGCCGATGGCTACCGTCGCGCCATGGCTGCCCGTCCCGGCGTTGCACCCAGCGCGAGGCGCGTGCGCCGGCCCTGGTACATGCGCTGGTGGGTTTGGACGGCGGTGGTCTTGCTGCTCGCCCTGCTCATGCTGCTCGGCCGCGGGACGCAGCGCGCAGATCATGAAGACGACGGCATCCTGTACCAGCTCTTCCAGCGCGCAGGCGGAGGCCGCGCTCCCAAGCCTCAGTAGGGGCACAGGGCCGGCGCGAGCCGCGTCACAAACGCACGAATCGCCCGCCATCAAGCAGCTTGAACCGAACGACGACCGCGCCTGCCGTCTTCGGAATCGGCTCCGCGCTCCAGCTCCAGCCGCTTAGGTCCACCTCGGCCCCGTACTTCTGACGGACGCGCTCCAGCAGCCGCAGCATCGCCTCCTCGGGGCTCGTCCCGAGTTCCACGACCTTCGCATGCCGCAGCCCCTCGTCGCCGCCCCAGCAGTCGTACCCGAGCACCTCGATGGCCATCACGGGCCAGTAGAGTAATCGGCATGGCGACTCGGCATGACCGCCGATGCTCCGTGCCCGGCTGGTCCTCACCCCTCTCGTGCCGGC
>RPRB01000450.1 GCA_003818285.1 Myxococcaceae bacterium | reverse complement strand
CGCTCAACGGGCTGCCCCGGACGAAGGTCGCGCTCGCCTGGGTCTTCACCACACAGAGCACGGTCAGCACGCTGTCCCAGCTGCACGGGGCGCCGTTCGCCGCCTCGCAGATCCCGGCGGTGCCGGCCTGGATCCAGGAGATCCCCGCGCCGGGCACCGCGCCCAACCCAGGGGGCGTGGTCGGCAAGTGGTACATCGGCCAGATCTTCGACGTCTTCGCCCTCACCGGGACGGCCGGGACGATCAACCCCGACCCGAACGCATGGGCTGCCCCGAAGATCGCCTTCGTGATGAGCGTGCCCGCGGCCGGCGCGCCGCAGGGCGGCTACCCGGTGACCCTCTTCGGTCACGGCTTCACCCGTGACCGGACCGACTCCTTCGGGATGTCCGCCGCCCTGGCCTCGGTGGGAAACGTGATGGTCGCCATCGACGAGCCCTGGCACGGAGACCGCAACACCTGCACCGGGTTCGGGGCGCTGCTCCTCGCCGGAGGCGCTCCGGCGTCGGTCGCGCAGGATCTCTACGCCTGCGTCAATCCGGCGCCACCGGGGACTCCGACCCAGACCTGCAACCCGGCCGGTCACTGCGAGCTGGCGGACCGGAGCAACGCCGGGCTGCAGGCCTGTGACCAAACGGCTCTCGACGCGGACAAGCCCTGCTTCCTGGCGGGCCAGGGGCACTGCGCCGCGGACGACAAGTGCGAGGGCGGCGCCTTCGCCACCTCGTTCTCCGGGATCCCCATCGCTGGGTGGAAGCTGATCAACCTCCAGAACTTCTTCGCTACCCGCGACAACCTCCGCCAGCAGGTCATCAGCAACGCCCAGCTCGCTCGCGTCGCCTCGAGCACCGCGACCGGGAACCTCGGGCAACAGGCCGGAGGGATCACCCTCAACGGCGCGAAGATCAGCTACGTCGGTCAGAGCCTGGGCGGCCTGCTGGGGACGCTCTACTCGGCGGTGGCTCCGGAGGTGAAGAACTCGGCGCTGAACGTCCCGGGCGGAGGCCTCCTCACCCTCATCCTCACCTCGCCGTCCTTCGTGACCTTGAAGAACGCCTTCCAAAACGGCCTGGCCGCCGAGGGAGTCCCGACCAACTCTCCGCTCTACGACACCTTCCTCGGCATCGTGCAATGGATCATCGATCCCTCGGATCCGCTGAACGCCGGCCCGTACCTGGTGAAGGACACCGGGCTCCCGGGCCCGCTGGCGAACGGCGGGAGCAGCCGGCGCGGATTCATCCAGTGGATCGCGCAGGACCAGACCGTCCCCAACCCGACCACCGTCGACCTCATCCAGTCGGTCGTCGGTGACCCGACCGTGACCGGCGTGCTCCTCGAGCCAGGCGATCCCGGAGGCGTACAGAACTTCTGGGCGAAGCAGTTCCCGTCCGCCGCGAACGTCGCCATGAACCACGGCTTCCTGCTCGGGACGGCGGGGACGACGGTCGCGCAGCAAGCGCAGGGCGAGATCGCCGGCTTCATCTTCGGCGCGCCGCCGTTCTGAACCCTTCAGGCACCCAGGAAAGGCACATGCACATGAAGAAGCTCATGTACACAGTGATGGGCCTGGCCGCGGTGGCCGGGGGCTCCGCTCACGCAGCGGGTATCGCCGTCGATCTGCAGTCCGCCCGCGGTGTCGGCATGGCCGCGTCGCTGATCGGTGCGGTCGACGATGCCTCGGGCATCTATTACAACCCCGCCGGCATCGCCCAGGGTCAGGGTCTGGAGTTCATCCTCGGCTCCGCTCCGATCATCCCCTCGTTCACGGTGAAGAACCCGGCCGGGCAGGAGCTCAACGGCGTCTCCAACGTCATCACCCCGGTGCACATGTACGCGACCTGGGGAATCAGCGACGAGTGGACGGTGGGCCTCGGCGTGATGAACCCATACGGTCTGAAGGTCGAGTGGGAACCGGGATGGGAGGGACGGGAGATCGTCGAGAGGGCCGATCTCAAGGTCTTCGACATCAACCCCACCGTGGCCTATCGTAACGGCCCGTTCCGGATCGGCGGCGGCATCCAGATCGTCCGGGCGACGGTCGGGCTGACCAAGGACGTCAATCTCGGCAACGACACCTTCGTCGGCGTCGACCTCGGCGCCGGCGCGTGGGTCGTCGGAGGGAACGTCGGAATTCAGTACGAGGCCGTGGAGTGGGTGCTCAGCCTCGGCGCCACCTACCGCAGCTCGGTGAACCTCAACTGCGACGGCAACGCACACTTCGAGAACGTGCCACCGCCGTACGCCGGCACCTTCAAGGACCAGGCG
>RPRB01000449.1 GCA_003818285.1 Myxococcaceae bacterium | reverse complement strand
TGGAGCCGAACGCCCATGCCCGCGGGCAGCTCGAGCGAGCGCGGATGATCGGGATCGGCGAAGTCGTGGACATAGCACCAGTCGGTGGGGACCTTTTGCTGCCCCGCGCGGTCGCGCAGGAACTGCCGCAGCAATGTCTCCTTGCCCACCCCGGCTGGGCCGATGGCGAACAGGTTGTAGCCGGGTCGCCGGATCCCGATCCCGAAGCTCAGCGCCTGGACAGCGCGGTCCTGACCGACGACCTCTCCCATGCTCGGGAGCGTGGACACCGCGGCCGTGGTCTCGAAGGGAATGTCCGCCGGCCGGCACGTTCGATGCACATTCTCAGCGGAGAGTCTGTTGGCGGCGCACACCGTTGGACGTGGTGCAGATTGTGTGCCGCCACGTCGCGAGCCTCAGAAGGGCTCGTCGCGGGCGTGTTTGCGGACAGCGCGAAAATCGTGCGCATTCAGCGCGGGTGGATCAGCGCCATGAGATCAGCGTCTTCCCGTGTCTCCCCCGCGCTGAGTGCGGGATGAAGGCCTGAGAACTGTCGTGGCGGCGATGGACGAGCTCAGGATCGATGGCAGCCAGGGAGAAGGCGGCGGGCAGATCCTCCGCACCTCGCTTTCCCTGTCGATGACGACCGGGCGCCCGTTCCGGATCGAGCGAATCCGGGCGCAGCGCGAGAAGCCGGGGCTCATGCGCCAGCACCTGGCCGCGGTCTACGCCGCACGCGACGTCTGCCGCGCCGAGGTCGAGGGGGCCGAGCTTGCCTCAGGGACTCTGCGCTTCGAGCCGCGGGCAGTTCGACCTGGTTCGTACCACTTCGCGGTCGGAACCGCCGGCAGCGCATGCCTCGTCTTCCAGACCGTGCTGCCGGCGTTGCTCACCGCGCCGGAACCATCCCACCTCACCTTCGAAGGAGGGACTCACAATCCACACGCTCCGCCGTTCGAGTTCCTTGAGCGCGTGTTTTTGCCACTGCTGAGCCGGATGGGACCGAGAGTGACGGCGAGGCTCGACCGCCACGGCTTCGTTCCCGCCGGTGGAGGACGGTTCGGCGTGGACGTCGCCTCCTGCAAGAAGCTGCAACCGCTACAACTCCTCGACACCGGTGCTGTTCGTGCGCGATCCGCGCGCAGCGTGATCTGCAAGCTGCCCGCTCACATCGCCGAACGTGAGCTCACGATCGTTCGCGAGTGCCTGGGGTGGTCGGAGGAGGAGTGCCGCATCGAAGCGGTGGACGCGCAGAGCCCTGGCAACGTGCTGCTGCTTGAGGTGACGCGCGACCCGACCGGAGAGCTCGTCGCCGGCTTCGGCGAACGCGGCGTCCCCGCCGAGAAGGTCGCCGAGGTGGCCGTGCGCCGGCTCCTCGCGTACCTGGAGGCGCGAGTGCCGGTGGGGGTTCACCTGGCCGACCAGCTGCTGCTTCCGATGGCACTTGCCGGTGAGGGAGCGTTCCACACGCTTCCTCTCTCGGCTCACGCGCGGACGAATGTCGCAGTCATCGAGGCGTTCGGGATCGCCAGATTCGTCATCGAAGAGCGCGGCAGAGGCGTGGTGATCAACGTGCGGAGCGCCTGAGCGCCTCCCCGGAGCGGATCGGCTGGCGCGGGGTTCGTCGACCCTGGCGAACCGCGGTCTCGAACATCACGAGCTCGCCGATGTTCTCCGGGGTGACGATTCCGAGCACCTCATGGTCCGTTGAAACCACGATGGTGGCCGGTTCTTGCTGGCCGAACCTGCTCAGCGCGCGTTCGAGCATCTCATCGGGTTGAGCCGTCCCGAAGTCACGGTGCATGAAGTCCTCGACCGGAGCCGTCTTCCCGGCCTCGGCCAGGCCACGGACGAGATCGGCACGAGTCAGGACTCCGACCGCTCGATGGTCCTCGACGACGGGAAAATCTTGCTGGAACCCTGCCAGGGTCAGCTCCACGGCTCGGGAGAGAGGATCACGACGTCCGACCACCCGGAAGTCGGTGATCATCGCGTTCTGGACGGGCAAGCCCGCGAGGGCCGATCTCAGCTGGACGAGCGACGACTCATGCTGCGCGCCCATCCAGACGAAGAGCGCGATCAAAACCAGCATCGGATTGAACAGCAACCCCAGGAGCCCGAAGACCAGCGCGATCGCCTGTCCCAGACGAGCTGCCACCTCGGTCGCGCGGGCGTAGGGCATCCGCAGGGCAAGCGCTGCTCGAAGGACCCGTCCTCCATCCATGGGGAAAGCGGGGATGAGGTTGAACACTGCCAGGGAGATGTTGATCCACATGAAGTTGGTGAGGAAGGGACC
>RPRB01000448.1 GCA_003818285.1 Myxococcaceae bacterium | reverse complement strand
GAGGTAGAAGAAGAACGCGCTCTGCCCCAGAGGCCGCAGCACCGCGTCCGCCCATGCCGGCGGCCGCCACACGAGGAACAGCGCGAGCAGGAGCCAGGCGAGGCCCAGCTCCAGCGCGTCGTAGGTCACCGAGGGCGGGTACTTCGACACGTGCAGCCACTGCGCGAGCGACGCGTCCTCGCGGAGGAGCCCCATGTTCCCCCACCCGTTCAGCGCGCGGAACAGGAAGAAGAGCGCCAGGGCAACCACCCCGGCGAGCGCGATGCGCCGGGGGAAGGGCCGCGGTGCCGAGCGGGCGACCTCGGCTGCGCCCCAGCCCATCATCATGATCGCCAGCCAGGGGAGCAGCGGGTAGCCCACGATGAACGGCGGAAGCGGTCCCGCGGCGACGAGGAGCCTGCCGGCCACGTGCAGGGGGCCGGCGGCGGGAACCATGGCCGCGAGCGGCTCGACGGCGAAGGCCAGGATGACTCCCGAAACGCCGATGACCAGCGGCGACAGCCTCCTGAGGAAGGCGATCACCACGAACCCGATCCCGATCGCATAGAGGACCTGGAGGACGATGAGCCCGCCCGGAGGCCTGAAGACCCACCGCATCCACAGGGGATCGAGCGCGGCGATGAGGAGTCCCCGGGTCACGATGAACCGGGTGATGCTTCCCTCGGACTCGCCCTGCTCGCGGCGGCGCCGCACGCTCAGCAGCAGGACGTAGCCGGCGAGGAAGACGAAGGTCGGGGCGCAGAGGTGGGTGATCCACCGGGTGAGGAACTGGTCCAGGGGGAGCGGTGCCCCCGGGCGGTACATGAACGTCGCGTCGGTGAAGAGCCGACCGCCGTTGAACTCACCGGAGGCGTGGTCGATGGTCATCAGCACCATCACCAGCCCGCGGAGCCAGTCGAACGGAAGTTGCCGGGTCGACTCGGCAGGCACGGCGATCGGATGCGACGGGACCGCGACCGACTCGACCCTCAAGGGAACCTCCGGGGAAGGTACGCCGGAAGAGCGTGCTCCTCACGGCGCGGGTGCACCAGCACAGTGTGCAACTGTCACGAGCGCTCCAGCTGGCGCAAGAACCGTCAGCCCTGTCTTCCGGGACAGGGCTCGTGAGGCCCGGGACGTGCTCGCCGAGATCGCCACCGCATCGCCGGCGCCTCAGAACATGTGCCGGCGCATGGCGATGCTGGCCAGCAGCCCGAGCGACAGGAGGATGCTCATCATCGACGAGCCTCCGTAGCTCATCAGCGGGAGCGTGATGCCAGTGACCGGGAGCAGCCCGACCACCATCCCGATGTTCTCGAAGACCTGCCAGAAGATCATCGCCGCCACGCCCACCGCCACGAAGGCTCCGAAGCGGTCGCGGGCCTGCATCGCCACGCCGAGGGCGAAGGCGAAGATGAGGCCGTAGAGCCCGAGCAGCAGAAGCGATGCCAGGAAGCCGTGCTCCTCGGCCCAGACCGAGAAGATGAAGTCGGTGTGCTGCTCGGGGAGGAAGAAGAGCCCGGTCTGGGTCCCCTGCCGCCAGCCCTTCCCCAGGAGCCCCCCCGACCCAACGGCGATCTTCGACTGGGCCGCGTGGTAGCCCGAGCCCTTCAGGTCTGACTCGGGCGACAGCCACCCGGCGATGCGCTGGCTCTGATGACGCTTCAGGACCTGGCGGACGACCGTGCGGTGTCCGTCCGACGGATCGCGCACGTAGTCGTTCCAGATCACGAGCGAGACGGCGAGCAACCCCGCCACTCCCACCCCGAGCACCCACAGCCGCAGCCGGGAGAAGACCAGGATGGTGCAGGCGGTGAGGAGGATCATCATCGTGTTCCCGAGATCCGGGAGCACCAGCCCCGCCGCGACCACCGTGAGCAGCAGCGGCTTCCACAGCCTCACCGGACCGTAGGGCGCCTCGCCCTCGCGGTAGTCGTCGTGGAAGAAGCGAGCCAGGGCGATGATCAGCGCCAGCTTCATGAACTCGGCCGGCTCCACCCGGAGCGGCCCGAGGGCGATCCAGCTCGCCTCTCCCTTCGCCCGGTGGCCGATGAACTTGAGCGCCATCAGTGCCGCCGCGTTCGCCGCGTAGATGGGCCAGGCCATCCGCTGGATGAACCGGTAGTCCATCAGGGCGATGAGCACGCCCGCGCTCACCCCCACGCCAAGGTTCAGCAGCTGCCGGGCCCAGAGCGGGGTGTGCGGCGGCCGGGAGGCCGAGGCCAGGTTCCAGATTCCCAGCAGGGCGATGGCCAGGGTCACCCCCACCAGGCCCCAGGGAATCTTGAGCACCATCCGG
>RPRB01000447.1 GCA_003818285.1 Myxococcaceae bacterium | reverse complement strand
GGGCCACCAACACCACCTGTGTCTGCCCGAGGTGCATTCCTCAGGTGCTTCCCCCGTCCGCTCGAGGAGCACACCTGTGAGACTCGCCGCCGAGTGCCTTCTCGTGGGTCTCCACGCCGACTTCTTTGGCGTCGCGGATGCCAACCGCGGACGACGGAGCATCACCAACGACGCCGAGAGAGTCGTCACCGAGCTCCTCGCCACCGAGCAGCTCCTTCCCCACCAGCGGCTGCTCTACCGCGATACCCTCGGCCGCTGGGAGGAGCTCGTCCACGACGGCCGACGCTTCACCGGCTTCCGCCACATCGGCAGCGACTCCTTCGGTGACGCCATCCGCCGGGCGCGCGGCCTCACTCGTCGGAGCGAGCCGTGAGCCCCCGAAAGACACACGTCGCCGACCGGCACATGCCGCAGCTCACCCCTTGCGGCCGCCAGGCAGAGGGCGCGCGGGTCTCGCTTGCAGCCGCCGGCGCGGAACCCACTGCGCCTGGTGCCTCGCCTACGTCCGAGGCGCTTGGGGCGCGTCCGGTGTCGTCACTCCCAGCTCGGAGCCGTTCCCATAACGCGAGACCGCCGCGGGAAGACGGGCAACCCGATGCATCGCCGACCCTCGAGGTAGGCCAAGGTGATGTGCCAGCTCCCCACGGAAGCGATGCTCCGGGAATCTCGAGGGGACGGAGATGGCTGCTCGCCCGGTCCCTGGGACGCATCAGGTACGCGAGCCCACCGTGCGGCGGAAAGAAGACCCGCTTCTGAAAGCCTGCCGGCGGGTGACGCCTCGTCCCGGCTGAAGCGACACGGCCCGCCTGGGTCCGAGACTCGAACATCCGGTTTGGTGGCCCTTGAACTGGCTCAGACGGGCCTAAGGCTCCAAAGCCGGCACCGACCAGCGTCCCAAGCCGCGGTCGAAGAAATGTCTCGGGGACGTACGCGTAAGCGCGAATTCACAGTCCTCATAACATACTTGGCCGGACTCCTTCCGGGCTTCGCCCCGGATATGCCGAACGTCCGGTTCGGGTCTTCCGCCACGACTTCGGGCGGCGAATATTTCGGGAGCGAAATGCTTCCATCGGAGGGGAGCCATGCGCCCGAAAATTCTCGGTACCCTCAGTCTTGCTGCGCTGCTGCTGGCGGTCACGCCCGCCGTGGCGGTCACGAATGGCCAGCCGGACGGAAACGGGCACCCATACGTCGGTCTCATGATCCAGTTCATCCCGGGCACCCAATTGGTGTCCGTCTGCTCGGGTTCGGCGCTGTCGGCAACGAAGTTCTTGACTGCCGCCCACTGTGCCGACCCCTCTCTTCCCGTCTATGTCACGTACAAGTCTGCGCCTCCGTTTTCGCTTGCCAGCGACTTTACGCAGGGGACGTTCTATCCCCACCCAGACTGGTGCATCGGTTGTGGTCCTGGCCTACCGGGGTTTGATTCGCACGACGTCGCCGTCGTCTCATTGAGCTCGCCGAGAAATCCCGGAGCGTTCGCGGAGTTGCCTTCGCCGAACTTCGTCGACTCGCTGCCCATGCGAACGCAGATCGACGTCGTCGGTTATGGCGTGCAGGGGTTCACCAATGGAGGTGGCCCGAGGGGGCAGATCTTCACTTTCACGCGTTACTTCGCGCCCAGCCTCCTAATTCAAAGCAACAACGTTCAGAGCGTTGAATTCATCAAGTTGACGGCCAACCCGGCGCAGGACAAAGGCGGGATTTGCTTCGGCGATTCCGGCGGCCCCGACATCCTTACCGGAACGAGTATCGTCCTCGCCGTGAACTCATACGTCACGAACAGCAACTGCGCGGGAGTCACGTACTCGCAGCGCGTCGATCTGCCCGACATCCTGAGCTTCATCAACAGCATTCCCTAGGGTCGGGCGCAAGACCAGAGGCAACTCCCGTTGCTCGCCGCCCCGGGAGTCGAGAGAGCCTCGTCGTAGCGGACGCTGACGCTCGAACACCTTCGCACCGGGGTTCGACTGCTCGAGCACCACCCCGAGTGGCCCGAGACTCCAGCCTCGTCGATTCCTGACTCCACTCCCTGATGGGCGCGGCTTCGCGCAGGAACTCTCCCCGGCAGGTGCGGAGAGGGGGGGACGCCTCCTTGGGCCTCCACCAAGCGCGCGCTGACTGTCACCCGCGACAGCGGAAGCTGCTCGCGCCGTCCTCGGCTCACGCATGTTCGAGAACGGTCCAGGCATGCTTCCCGCCTGCGCGACGTTCACCGGCGGGCGGTCACTATTGCTCGCACCTGGCGCCGTGCACATCCCGGAATGGATGAAGCTCGATCGCCTTCCCACGT
>RPRB01000446.1 GCA_003818285.1 Myxococcaceae bacterium | reverse complement strand
GACGGCCGTTCGGTGCGGTCGGTGCGGGGCGACCCCGAGCACGGCTACACCCGCGGCACATTGTGCCCGAAGGTGAACGGCTTCGAGCGGACGGTTCATGCTCCGGGGCGGCTGCTCCATCCTCTCATCCGGACCGGGCCGAAGGGGCAGGGAGCGTTCCGGCGCGCATCGTGGGACGAGGCGGCTGCGCTCATCGCCGAGCGCTGGCACGCGCTGATCGAGACGCACGGCCGCGAGTGCCTCCTCCCTTACACCTACGCGGGGACGATGGGGCTCATCCAGCGCAACGCCCAGGACCCGCTGATGCACCGGCTCGGGGCGTCGCTGCTCGACCGGACCATCTGCACCTCCGCGCAAAACGCCGGCTGGGAGCAGGTGATGGGCCACACCCCCGGCTCGGATCCGGAGGACGCGGTCCACAGCGATCTCCTCTTCCTCTGGGGCATCAACGCGCTGGCGACCAACATCCACTTCCTCACCCAGGTGAAGGCGGTGCGGCGGAACGGCGGCCGGGTCTTCCTCATCGACACCCACCGGCAGGCCACCGCGGCCCACGCCGATCGGGTCTTCCTGGTCCGCCCGGGCTCCGACGGAGCGCTGGCCCTGGGGATGCTCCACCTGCTCGTCCGCGAAAAGCTCGTCGACCGCGCGTACCTTGCCCGGGAGACGGTGGGATGGGACGAGCTCGAGCGTCAGGTCCTGCCCGAACACCCGCCCGACCGGACCGCGGCGCTCACCGGCCTGTCGGTCGAGGACGTGGTCTTCCTCGCCAGGTCGTACGGCACCGCGCGGGCGCCGTTCATCCGGCTCGGGGGCGCCCCGTCGCGCTACGGCAACGGCGGGCTCAACACCCGGGCGACGATCTGTCTCCCGACCGCGGTGGGCGCCTGGGCGAAGAAGGGCGGGGGGTTCCTGTCGAGCACGAACACCGGCGGGGCCTTCGATCTCCGCTCCTTCGTTCGCCCGGACCTGCTCCCGGGGCGGACCCGCATCGTCAACATGAACCGGCTCGGGCACGCGCTGAACGAGCTCGAGGGGCCGCGGGTGATGTCGCTGTTCGTGGCGAGCTCGAATCCGGCAGCGGTGGCCCCGGACCAGAACGCGGTGCTGAAGGGCCTGTCTCGCGAGGACCTCTTCACCGTGGTCCATGAGCGGTTCATGACCGACACCGCGCTCCATGCCGACGTGGTGCTCCCCGCGCCGACGATGCTGGAGACGGCGGACCTCTACCGGGCCTACGGCCACTTCTACGCCCAGCGGGTGCGTCCGGTGATCCCGCCGCTCGGCGAGTCGCGATCCAACTGGGAGACGATCGGGACCCTCGCGCGGGCGCTCGGTCTGACGGACGACGTGTTCCAGCTCTCCGCCGACGAGCACATCGACCTGATTCTCTCCCGGAGGACCCCCTGGCTGGAAGGAGTCGACCTCGACGCGTTGAACGCGGGCGAGGCCGTGAGGCTGAACGTGCCGCGCGGGAGGTGGCTCACCCCGTCGGGGAAGATCGAGATCAAGAACGAGCGCCTCCCCGAGCCGCTCCCGCGCCACCGCCCGACCCACGCCGACCTCGACGGTGAGGCGCTGCCGCTCCGGCTCCAGACGGCGCCGGCGCTCTACCGGCTGAACTCGTCGTTCACCGAACGGGCGGAGCTGTCGAAGAAGCTGGGGGCCCAGACCCTCCGGCTCTCACCGGCCGATGCGGCGGCCCGCGGGCTCACCAGCGGCCAGCGGGTCACCGGTTTCAACTCGCTGGGAGAAGTCTCGTTCGTGCTCGAGGTGACCGATGCGGTGCCCCCGGGCATCGCCGTCGCCGAGGGGGTGCACTCGATCCAGCAGGGCAATGCGCGGAATGTGAACGGGCTGACCTCGCAGCGGCTGGCCGATACAGGCGGAGGCAGCACGTTCTACGACAACCGGATCGACGTGCGCCCCAGCAGCGCGGCCTAACGGGCACCCCCCAGACCGCGGATGACGAACAGGTGCCCGGTGACTCGCTCCTGGTGGAGCACGACGTTCTTTCCATCGGGAGTGACATGGATCGACGAGACGGAGCCGATGCCCCCCGATGCCACGGTTCGCTTCTCGAGAGCGAGCTGGCGCCTCACGTCGTAACGGATCAACTCGAAGCTCGCGGGATCCGCTCGATCGGCCTTGGTGAGCCACAGCTCGTCGTCACTGGCCCAGCCCGCGGGCACGAGACCCAGTGCCTGGTCAGAGAGGGGAAACGGCTTTCCACCGGACAGCGGGAAGATCGTCGGAGGCACCGTCCCACCCGCGGTCATCCTGGCGGCCGCCCAGCGCGCCCGGCTG
>RPRB01000445.1 GCA_003818285.1 Myxococcaceae bacterium | reverse complement strand
GACGTCGCTCACGATGTGCGTCGAGAGCAGGACGATGACGCTCTCGCTGATCTCGGAGAGCAGGTCGTGGAATCGCACCCGCTCCTCGGGATCCAGGCCAGCGGTGGGCTCGTCGACGATGAGCAGGCGCGGATCGCCGATCAGCGCCTGGGCGATGCCGAACCGCTGCTTCATGCCGCCGGAGAACGTGCCGAGCGCGCGGTTCCGCGCCTCCCAGAGGTTGGTCCGGTGGAGTAGCGCGTCCACCGTCTCCCGCCGGAGAGCGCGGTCCGCCAGCCCCTTGAGGCGGCCCAGGTGATCGAGGAGATCGACGGCCTTCACCTTCGGATAGACGCCGAACTCTTGAGGAAGGTACCCGAGGAGCTTCCGGACCGCCTGCTTGTCGCGGAGCAGGTCGATGTCGCCGAGGCGGATCGAGCCGGTATCGGGATCCTGGAGCGTGGCCAGGGTGCGCATCAGGGTCGACTTCCCCGCCCCGTTCGGGCCCAGCAGCCCGAACATTCCCGGGCCCACGGTGAGGGTGAGATCGCGGAGCGCCTGGACGCCGTTGGGGTACCTCTTCGAGAGGTTCTCGATGACGAGGTTCATGTGGCGGGAGGACGCCAGACCGCCTGCCCGATTTCCAGTCGGCACGCCCCGGAGGGGCGGCGGACCCACGCCACGTGCGGGGCGGTGCCGACTGCAGCCTCAGCCCCCCGAACCCAGGGGGACGCCTGCGGAACCCCCCGCACCAGGGGGAGGCTCGCCGAGCGGCGCAGGGGCGCCGCGCGTCCGGGCCCACGCGCGCGGGGCGCGCCGGCGTCCATGCTCAGCGGAAGCGGAAGCCGAGCACCCGGCCGTCGGCGGCGAGCACCCAGGCCACCCCGCCGCGGACCAGGGGCCGGCTGCGGAGCGCGCTGTCCACCCGGGCGGTGGCGGGCGAGCCCGGCCGGGCGAGGTCGATGGCGAGGAGGCGGCCTTCCCGCCCGGCGGTGGGGACCAGGACCCGGTCCTGCCAGTCGGCCACGCCGCCCACCAGCGCCCCGGGAAGCGAGGCACGGAACGGCGGCTGCACCCCGTGCGCGTCCACGCCCACCAGCGACCGGTCCTCGGTGCCGACCCACACGCGCCCCAGCGCCGCGCTGGGCGGCGAAACGACCCGCTGTCCCACCGAGAGGACCCGGCGCTGCGCGCCCGAGCGCGCGTCCAGCACCACCAGGCGCCCGGACTGCTCGGCGACCCAGAGCGCGTCGGCCTCGAGCACCGCCCCGGTCGGCTCCTGGACCGGCGCCTTCCAGCGAAGCGCCCCGTCCTCCGGCGAGAGGAGGAGCACTGCCGCGGGCCCGATCGCCAGGATTCCTCGCTCCAGCGGGAGCAGACCACGGGGCGGGGAGCGCCCCCGGAGCCCGAGCGAGGCGTTCCAGCCGCGCCGCAGCGGCATTCCCCCGGCGCGCGCCGGAAAGGAGCGCAGCTCACCCTCCTTTCCCAGCAGGAGGATTCGCGTTCCCGCCGCGGCAATCGCCGCCACCGGAGGCTGCCCGCTCGCGCGCCAGCGCTCGTGGCCGGTGTCGGCGTCGAGCGCGACCAGGGTGTCTCCGCCGGTGACCGCGCCCACCACGCCGTCCTCGCTCACCACCAGCGGAAGCTCGATCTCCGCCCCGGTCTCGACCGTCCAGAGCGTCCGACCCGCGCCGTCGAGGCGGATCACCCGGCCGGCGTCGTTGCCGAACACTGCTCCTTCGCCAAGCGCGGTCAGGCCCGTTCGGCTCGGGGCGTCCCCGGAGCTGGTGAAGACCGGAACCAGAGGCGCGCTGCACGCCGTGCACAGCGCCGCGAGCAGGGGCCACCAGGATGGAGGGCGGCGCCGCGCAGGGCCGCGCGGCGGGCAATCGGGCTCGGGCCGGTCGGCCGGCGCTGGCGGAGGCACGCGCGGTCACGCTAGACCAGAACGGCCGTGAGCGACCGCGGTCCCGGTCTGGTACTGATCCTCCTCGGGGTTGGCCTCGTGGTGGTCGGTTTGCTGATGTGGAGCGGCTGGCTGTCCTGGCTCGGCCGGCTGCCGGGCGACATCCGCTGGGAGACCGGACGAACGCGGGTCTACATCCCGGTGGTCTCGATGATCGTGGTCTCGATCATCCTCTCGGTGCTGGCCTGGATCTTCCGCCAGCGCTAGGAGCCTGTCTCGGTAAGGCCTTTCGGCCGGGCTGAGGGGATCGACGCCTGAATGGGTGGTGTGATCTCCTCGGTTCATGGGCAAGACCTTCCAGGAGTGGGACGTCGACCAAGCCTGGTTACTGCCGCCATCGGTGAGGGAGTTGGTGCCCGAGG
>RPRB01000444.1 GCA_003818285.1 Myxococcaceae bacterium | reverse complement strand
TGCTCTTGGCGAACTGCATGCCCTTCTTGATCGCGACTTCCGACAGCGGAGAGCCGTCCGTCGGCAGGAGGATGTGCTTGAACATGGGGACCTCCCCGTGGCCGGTCCGGAGGGTGGACGGGCGGGACCGGGAGACCCGGGCCGAGGACGGTGAGGGAGGAGGCTCTGCAGAGCCGGCCCCACTCGCTCTCCGGGGCCGAGAACCGTCATCCTGATCCTAATGCTCCAGGCGGGGGGCGCAACGCGCCGGGCGCAGGTCGAGGCGCTGCTCGTGCGCACCAACCTGGTCCAGCAGATGCAGGCCCTCGAGCAAATAGGAGGACTCGAAGGCCGAGCGCCACGGGTTTCCGGCCGAGCCGGAGCAACACCGCTGTCAGCTCAACGCACCCGGTGCGTGCCGACCCCCGTGTCGGCGCAAGCGTTGCGAGTCCGCGACGGAGCAGGCTCGTCCGTCGCCCGTGTGGTTCAGAGCAGAGGCCTCGGCATGCACCCATTCGTTGGGAAGACGCTCTCCGCAGGGCTCTTCGTGGTCGTTCTTCCGAGCTCGCCCCGCCCAACGCTCCGGGGCGAGCTCTGGCGACTGCTCCGTTCGGCTACTCCCCGGTGTTCGGGTCGATGACCGTCCGCACGGCCGAGATCCGGTCGGCGGGCAGACCGGCGGCACGGGCATGCTCGGCGACGATGCCGGGATTCCTCGCGTTGTAGACGCAGTAGACCTTGTCCTCGGTCACGAAGCTCTGGACCCACTGGACGTCGCCCCAGAGGGTGCGAAGGACCTCGTTGGACTTCTCGGAGGCCGCCTTCAGCTCGGCGGCGGTGAGGCAGTGGGCCCCGGGGATGTTGCGTTCGATGACGTACTTCGGCACGGTCAGACTCCTGGGTGAAGGGTTCGGCGATACGATGCCGGCCAGGACCCGGCCGGGCCATGTCCACCCAACCGAACGAATTGTCCGAGCAACCGGGAGCGGCGATCCGGGCCGGGCTGCGGTGCCTGCAGCTGGACGGGGCGATCTTCCTGCGCGCCGAGTTCACCGCACCCTGGGCCTACGAGACGCCGTCCTGCGAGCAGGTCATGCGGCTGATGAAGGCGCGGGGCCAGCGCGTGGTGCTGTTCCACATCTTCACCGAGGGGAGCTGCCGGATCCGGCTCGAACGCGGCGGAACGATCGAGGACTTCTCCGCGGGCGACATCGTCATCTTCCCCTCCGGGGACCAGCACACCGTGGGGTATCCCAGCGTCGACGGAGCGGTCCCGATCCAGCAGCTGTGGCCACCGCAGCCGTGGGGGCTCATGCCGCTGATGACCCATGGGGGAGGGGGCGCCCGGACGGCGATGGTCTGTGGCTACCTGCTGAGCGATGACGCGCCGTTCAACCCGGTGCTCGAGTCACTTCCGCCGATGATCAAGGTGCGCCCGTCGGGTGGGCCGCTGGCGAGATGGGTGGAGGCGAGCGTGGACTATGCGCTGCACGCGACCGACCGGCGCGCGGGGGACGATCCGCTGCTGAGGCGACTTCCCGAGCTGCTGGTCACCGAGTGCCTGTGCGACTTCGCCGCGCGACGGCCACCGGAGGAGACCGGCTGGCTGGCAGCCCTGTCGGACCCGACGGTGGGCCGGGCCCTGGGGCTGATGCATCGCCAGCCGGCGCACCCGTGGGCGCTCCAGGAACTCGCGCGGCGGGCGGCCACGTCTCGGTCGGTGCTGGACGAGCGGTTCCGCACGCTGCTCGGCCGGGCGCCGATGGCCTACCTCACGGCGTGGAGACTCCAGCTCGCGGCGCGGGAGCTGCGCACCACGACGGCGTCTCTGGCCGAGGTGGCCGGCGCAGTGGGCTACGCGTCCGAGGCGAGCTTCAGCAAGGCGTTCAAGCGCCACGTGGGAGTCTCCCCGGGTGAGTGGCGCAGTCGCTGAGCACGGCGCGGCGGCGCATCGCCTGTAACGGCACCGTCTCGTGCGGTTCCGGGTCAAGATGAATGACCGCACCGCGAGCTCGTCGCGGAGCGTCCTCAGAGCACCTCGGGGTTCCGCATCCGGGCGCGCCCGCGCAAGTCCCGCCCTCGCGTGCCGGTGATCACCAGCTTTCACTGAAGTTCCTGAGCGCTCCGGGCCAGGTGAGCGTACTCAGGGGCCAGCAACCACGGCGCTCGCCCTTCGTACCCGTTCGAGCAGTGCGTCGAATCGTGGTTCGCCCCGTACGCCGTCCAGGAACCAGTCGTGCTTGGCGAGAAACGGGTAGTTCAGCATGCCGAGCTCGATCTCGCGCTCCAGCCAGTCCAAGGCCTGCTGGTTCTCGCCCGCCAGCGCGTAGCAATGCGCGAGCTCGCG
>RPRB01000443.1 GCA_003818285.1 Myxococcaceae bacterium | reverse complement strand
GAGGTCCATCACCTGCCCCGAGGCGTCCTGGCAGATGTTCTGGCAGAGGATGTCCGCGGTCCCCTTCTGCCCCACGTCGATCTTCGCCTGCTCCGAAGCCTCCGTCAGCATCTGGCGGCAGTACTTGCTCTGGCGCAGGTCGAGCCGGGTCCTGGCGAGGAAGTCGTCCGCCAGCCAGCTCATGATCCGGTCGTCGAAGTCGTCGCCCCCGAGGTACGTGTCGCCGGCGGTGGAGAGCACCTCGAAGACGTCCTTGCCGATCTCCAGGATCGACACGTCGAACGTGCCGCCGCCCAGGTCGTAGACCACCACCCGCTGGTTGACGTCCCGGCCGAAGCCGTAAGCCAGCGCCGCCGAGGTGGGCTCGTTGAGGATGCGGAGCACGTTCAGCCCGGCGATCCGGCCCGCGTCCTTGGTGGCCTGGCGCTGGTTGTCGTTGAAGTACGCGGGGACGGTGATGACCGCCTTGCTGACCGGCCGTCCGAGGTACTGCTCGGCGATGGCCTTCATCTCCTTGAGCACCAGCGCGGAGATCTCCGGGAGGGAGTAGAGCTGCTCCCGCACCTGGATCCGCACCGAGTTGTTCTCGCCCTCGATGATCCGGTACGGCATCACCGTCATCGCCTTCTTCACCTCGTCGGAGAAGAAGTAGCGGCCGATCAAGCGTTTGGCCGAGTACACGGTGCTCTCGGCGCGGGTGATGATGTTGCGCTTGGCGCTGTTTCCCACCAGCACCGTCCCGTCCTCGAGGAACGAGACCACCGAGGCGTGGTTGACCTCGCCCCACTCGTTCGGGAGCACCACCGGCTCACCGTTCTCGACGATCGACACGCAGGAGTACGACGTCCCGAGGTCGATGCCGATCGCGATGTCATCCGCCATGCACCCTCCACGTCCGAGGTTGGAGCGGGCCAGGTGACGGGCACACGGGGGCTCAGCCCGTGGCCTCCCGGCTCGCGGCGGTCCGGGATGTTACCTTCTATGGCGGAGGCACGACGGAACCAGATGGGCGGAAGCTTCGGTATTCTCACCTCGCACCCGGACCTCCTCGGGTGCCAGCTCCTCCGGCTCGACGCGCAGGTCCAGCTGGGCACCAGCACACACTCGACTACCCTCATCGGGCTGGGCACCGTCTCCGGCAGCGAGACGCTGCTTCGCCGGTGGGCGGTTCGCGTGGCCCCGCGCACGCTCGCAGACCCGGAGCTCGCCGCGCCAGCCTCGGCACTGCTCTACCGCGGGCAGGTGCTGGGACCCGGCGCATCGCTGGACGAGGACGTGCAGCCGTTGCGGCACGGCAGCTGGATCTTCTCCTGCGAGGGAGACGTGGGAGCGTTCCCCCGCGTCCAGGCCTGGCTGGATGGCGAGCTCCCGCCGCATCTCGTGCGTGCGGTGGGGACCCGCTCCGTCGCCGCGGCGAGCTTCGCCCTTTTCCTCGGCGCGCTCCCGGCGCCGGACCAGAACCGGCCGCTCGCGGCGCGCGACGGTGCCCGGATGCTGGGGCAGGTGGCCCGGGTGCTCGCCCAGCGCTCGGCGGCCGAGGGTGCCGCCCGGGCGGCTCGCCTGCTCCTGATGGCCACCGACGGCCGGGTCCTCCTCGCCGCCCGGACCGGCGACGTCCCGGCGCAGATGCGGCTCCTCGAGGGAGAGGCCCGCTGCCGGCGATGCGCTCTGGACGAGCACTCCAAGTCGCGGTCGCTCGTGAGGGCCCACCTCCGCTCCCGCTCGGTCGTCGTCACCTCGGCCCCCCTCGGGACAGGCGCGCACTGGCTCGCCATCCCGGATGGCGGAGCGCTCGGGGTGGGGCCGAGCCTCGAGCCCGAGCTGATCTGAGCCCTACCGTCCGTCCCAGAGCGGGCTGACCGACGCGGCCACCACCCGCGAGAGGATGTTGCACGCCGCGTGGAAGAGCGTGCTCCCCACGATGGTCCCGGTGCGCTCGCGGAGCCACCCGAAGAGCAGGGCGGGGAAGAACACCAGGAGCCGCGAGCCCTGGAAGATGGCCAGGTGCCCCAGGGCAAAGAGCGCCGCGACCACCAGAAATGCCGGTCCTACCACCACCCCGGCGATCCGTGCCCCGCCGGGCCAGACCCGCTTCAGGCGGGCCTGGAGCCAGCCGCGGTAGAAGAACTCCTCGGGGAGCGCGGTGACGAAGATCTCGTCCACCACGTTGCTCCAGCCGTAGCCCGCAGGGATCCGCAGGTGGAAGGCGAGCCCGGGCGGTGGTCCCCCCGGCTCGCGCGGCAGCAGATGACCCAGCCAGGCCTGGTAGCCGAGCACGAAGAGCGGAGCGATGACGGCGAATAGAAGGACAGCGAGCAGGACGTCCGTGCGCCAGCGAGCCAGCGTCACCCCGTAGTCACGCGCGTCCT
>RPRB01000442.1 GCA_003818285.1 Myxococcaceae bacterium | reverse complement strand
TCGTCCTGCGCCTTCCGCTCGGCCTGTGCCCTGGCCGCCGCGGTGCGCGCGGCCTCTTCCTGGGACTTGCGCTCGGCGTCGGCGCGCGCCTGGGCCTCTGCCATCGCCTTCTGCTGGGCGACGCGCTCCTGCTCGGCACGGGCACGGGTCTCGCGGTCCGCCTGCTCCTTCGCCTTGCGTTGCGCTTCCGCGTCGGCGATGGCCTGGCGCTGGCGCGCGAGCTCCGCCTGCCGTTGCTGCTCCGCGAGCGCCGCTGCCTCCGCTGCCTTGCGATCCGCCTCGGCCTTGGCGTTGGCCCGGGCGAGCGCATCCCGCGAGGCCTGGTCGTCCGGCTTGGCCTGGGACGCGGTGGCGGCCGTGGCCAGCGCCCTCCCCTGGGCCAGCGCGGAGCTGTCCGGGGCCGCCGTCGTCGCCGCGGGAGCGGGCGCGGGCGTCGTGCGCGAGGCGACGGCCGGCGCCGAGCCCGAGCCCACCTTCACCACCAGGGTGTTCCCGGCGGCCTGAACGTCCGGCTCGGCGTCCCGGTCGAAGCCGATGACCACCCGGGCGATGGCGCTCGCGTCGTTGCCGTAGCTCGCGGTCTTGATCGCGGTGATGCGTCCGCTGCCGCTCACCGGCACGTCCTCGGGCACGCCGGAGAACACCGCCTCGCTGATGTCGATGACGAAGCGCGGCGGATCGCTCATCGGGAAGGTGGTGAAGCTCGGCTTCTGCGTGCCGACGATCTCCACCGTCCCGCCCTTCACCGAGACCTTCTTGATGGTGTTGACCTGGGCGTCCGCCGCGCGTGCGACCGCGCCGGCGAGGGCCACCAGGGCGAGCACTCCGAGCGCGCCGTTCCTCACGGGGTGGATGCTATCCGCCCCACCCCGGTCGGTCCAAAGAACCCCAGGGACGACGCACACCTACAGCTGGCCACGGGCCGACCGACCCCCCTCGGTTTCCGCAATCGGGGGCCGACCTCAGGGCTGGAGCCGGGGCAACGACGGGCCCCGCGTCCTGTGCGTGCGCGCGTACTCCACGAGGTTCTTCACGTCGTAGCAGATCTGCCGGATGTCGTGCCCCATCGTCAGCTCGATGTGGCTGTTCCCCTTCACCGGCCGCCAGAGCAGGTACTCGCTCCGGGCCGCCCGGTACACGCTCCGCGTCGACTCCACCGAGGCCAGGGGGTCCATGTCGCCGAAGATGATGGCCATCGGGATGGAGATGTTGGCGAAGCCCTGCTTGTAGTCGTAGCCGGTCCGGTAGCAGGTCAGCTCGCCGCGGCGGATCCACCGCGCGAACTGCTCCAGCACCTTGCGTGGCTCGCGCTCGCCGCCCTCGCGGAGCAGCCAGCGGATGTCCGCCCCGCTGACCCGGCTGGGGTTGGACAGCCAGTTCACCCTCCGGGCCAGCGCGTCGTAGACCGGGTGGATCTCTGCACGGGCGATGAGCCGCTCCAGCCACTTCAGCCACTCGTCGACCGGGACGTAGTTGAACCGCACCAGGGCGTCGACCACCGGCTCCAGCTCGTCGCCGGCGGGGAGCCGGGCGAAGGCCGCGGCGCGCGAGCGGAGAAGACGCCCGAGCGCGAGCATCCGCCGCTGCACGTTGATCGCCGCGATTCCCACGTCGATGACCGCGCCGGTGAGCGGGGTGGTGAGCGCGAGGAGGCGAAGCAGAAGGAACCCCCGACCGAGGTCCGCCGGAGCCCCGATGGTGACCAGCCCCTCCAGGTCGTCGTGCAGCCCGGCGTACCCGTAGCCGAGCATCCCGCCCATGGAGTGTCCGACGAAGAAGATGCGCCGCCGCCCGGTCCTCTCCTTCACCGCCGCGACCGTCGCCGGGAGGTCGTGGAGGAGGTAGTCGTCCGCGTCCCAGCCGTAGTCGAGGTCCGGCGGAAGCGGGCGCCCGGTCCGCTCGGACCGCTTGCGCTGGAGCTGCTGGTTGCTCTTCCCGTGCCCGCGCAGCTCCACGATGTGGATGTCGAGCCCGAAGTAGAGGAGGTTCTTGACGAACTCGCCGCTGGTCCAGGTGTGGCGGTTCTGGGAGAAGCCGTGGACCAGGAGCACCGGCTCTCCGAGCAGCGGCTGCTGGAAGGGCTGCGGCGCCGGCTCGTAGCGGGTGACGACGAGCGTCCACCCGTCGGAGGTCTCCACCGAGTACTCGGACTTCCGGTACAGGTCCCGGAACGCCACCTCGTCGACCGTGGGCGGGACGACGGGGACGTGCGTTCGGGGAAGCCGCATCGGTGCGGGTTGACTTTAGGGTCGGTGCTGCGCCGCGCCAAGCACCATGCGTGGGCCCGGTCACCGCGCCGGGGCAGTGTGCTCCCCGAGCGCCTTCACCGCACCCACCAGGTACAGCGACCCTGCAACCAGCACCCAGGCGTCGGGACCGGCG
>RPRB01000441.1 GCA_003818285.1 Myxococcaceae bacterium | reverse complement strand
TGTCGAAGCCGTCGGACTTGCCGTCACCGTCGGCATCGTCGGTGTACGACAGCGTCTTGCCGTCGTCGGTGTAGCTCACCCACACCGAACAGCCGCAGCCACAGCCGCAGCCGCCGCCCTGCTCCATCGGCGTGCCGCACTCGGTGCCGAGACATTCCGGGTTGTCACTGTTCTGCGCCAGCGCCGGTACGGCCCACGCAAGCGCGAGGCCGACCACCAGCGATCCGATCAGTCGAACGTTCTTCATATTCCTATCCCTTCCGCAGGAGCGAGGGAGCGAGAGAGCAAAAGCCGCGCCGCTCGTCCGGGTCGAAAAAACCTGCCGTGATCTAGGAGGTTGCAGGGTCATGAGGCCGCCCGCCCGTGTGGGTGTGGGGTCGGCCCCCCTCTGGGGATGTGGGGCCGAGCCCCCCGGGGCGTCCCTGGATCAGACGAGCTCACCGTCCCACCACCCAGTCAGCGGGGGCGACCCCGATGGTGCCCGGCGGAGCCTTGGTGCCGGGCGGGGTGAAGAGGACGCGCTGCTCGAAGGTCTCGGCGATGCCGATCCCGTGCGGGTCGTTGGACCGGCCGGACTGGAAGTAGAGGAGGATGTCGTTGGTGCCCGCGGGGATGATGTTCCCCAGCGGATCCGGGCGGGCCTGGGTGGCGACCAGCGACACGTTGGTGGCGCGCACGTGGTAACAGGCGCGGCCGTCGGGCGTCGGGTCGGCGTCGCTCACCTGCACCACGTAGCCGCGGTCGGCCCGGAACTCGCCGTCGTTGCTCAGCGGATCGGTATGTCCGGTGACCTCGTCCGCGTTGGACGCGCCGTCCCGGTCGGTGTCGGTCAGGTCCTCGGGCACCAGGGGATTGGTGCGGGACATGACCTCGACGAAGTCGCTGAGCCCGTCGCCGTCGGAGTCGGCCACGCAGGGGTCGGTGCCGATGACCCGCTCCTCGCATTCGTTGAGGAGGTCGGCGTCGTCGTCCAGGAACGGGTTGCACTGGATGACGCCGCTCACGTCGTCGGTGAAGGGATCGAGCCCCGCGGCACGCTCGAGGCCATCGGTCAGCCCGTCGCCGTCGGTATCGGGGTTCAGCGGGTTGGTGCCGATCGCCACTTCCTCGTCGTCCGACAGCCCGTCCCCGTCCGAATCGACGAGCTGCTGGCCGCCCCGGGCAAGGGCGTTCCGGTTGAAGGCGAAGAACCGCTTGATGGTGAGATCGCGCTGCACCGAGGCGAAGCTGATCGCACCGATGACCTGATCCAGCGTCTGGTCACTGGCGGTGCGCGGCGTGGTCCCGCCGCCGGAAGTGGAGATCACCGCGTCCTGCTCGACCACCGTCTGATCGGGGCCGGGCGGAGTATCGAAGACGTAGACCGGCTGGACCGTGACCTGCCCCGCTCCGTACTGCTGCTCGAGACCCTTGATCTCGCCGGTGACCCCGGTGAGCTCGCACTTCGAACAATCCAGCGAGGTGGGGAGGACCGTGCACTGGGTGCTCAGGCCGGCGTTCAGCGCGGGGTAATCGCAGCTGGTGTCCGCCGAGGTCTGGATCATGATGATGAGATATCGGGTGCGGTTGACCGTCCCCCGGCAGCTGGTCTGCATGTCACCGGAGAGAATGCTCTTCGCGAGCTTGAGCGCGCTGCGCATGCTCACCGGGCCCACCTGCTGGAAGGCGGGGTAGTTCGGCAGCTGGCCGAGCATGGTCGTCGCATCGGCGAAGCTGCCCTGCAGACCCTGGGCGGTGACGTGATACGCGGCCAGCGCGAACTTCACGTTGGTCCCGGCGCGCTGGGCGGAGTTCTGGATGCTGGTCATGATCGCGCCCACCGTGGACACGGGCACGGTGTTCCCGCCCTCGACGAGGAACAGGACCTTCACCGGAAAGGTGTCGCCGGCGGCCAGAGGAACGCAGACGTCTCCCTCGAACGCCGTGCGATCGGGTCCCGGGACGCCGCTTCCCTGCAGCGCGTAGACGCCCGCGTCGGTGCAGGCGGCGGTGAGGGCGAGGAGAACGAAGGAGAAGATCCGGCGCATGTGGCGGAGAGCGGCGAGTCTAGCTGCTGATCCGCGCTGCGGAACGCGCGTGAATCTTTCCACCATCGTCTTTCACCGCGACGCGTGCGCGCCGGTGCGACAGTCGCCCACGTCAGGCGCGACAAAAAAAAACCCGCCACGGGGAGCGGGGGACTCACCGTGGCGGGTCGACTTCGGAGTTCGCCGGGACGCGGCGCGAAAGGGGAGTCAGGTGTCCCGGCGAATCTCCGAAGCCGTACTGATCAGTTCCGACTCCGGCGGCGGCGGACGAGGAGACCGAGGGCGGCGAGGGCCAGACCTGCGGCCGGAGCACCCAGGGGCAGCGAGGTGCAGCCACCGCTGGCCTGGGCCCCGGACTGCACCTTCACCGT
>RPRB01000440.1 GCA_003818285.1 Myxococcaceae bacterium | reverse complement strand
GGCATGGTGAGCACCGGCAGCTGCGTCACCGATCCGGTGCGTCCGCGGACCAGCCCGGCCCGCTCGAAGAGCGAGGCCAGGTCGGTGTACATGTACCCGGGGTAGCCGCGCCGTCCGGGGATCTCCTGCCGCGCGGTGGCCAGCTCCCGCAGCGCCTCGCAGTAGCTGGTCACGTCGGCCATCACCACCAGCACGTGCAGCCCGCGCTCGAAGGCCAGGAACTCGGCCTCGGCCAGGGCCACCCGTGGGGCGAGCAGCCGCTCGATGGTGGGGTCGCGGGCCTCGTTGAGGAACACCACGCTGCGCTCCAGCGCCCCGCTGGACTCGAACCGATCGAGGAATTCGCTCGACTCCCGGGCGGTGATGCCGATGCCCACGAACACCACCGCGAACGGCTCGCCCTTGGGCGCACGCGCCCACTCCACGATGCGCGCCGCGAGCTCCAGCGCCGGCAGCCCGGGCCCCGAGAAGATGGGCAGCTTCTGGCCGCGGACCAGGGTGTTCATCCCGTCGATGGCGGAGACGCCGGTCTCGATCAGCTCCTTGGGTGGCAGCCGCGCCGCCGGATTCAGCGGGGCGCCGTTCAGCGGCCGGAGCGCCTCGCCCACCGGCGCGGGCAGTCCGTCCAGGGGAGTCCCGAGCCCGCTGAAGACCCGTCCGAGAAGCTCGCGCCCCACGACCGACCTCGCCACGTCGCCCCTGAACTCGAGCCGGGCGCTTCCCGGGACGAGCCCCAGCCCCTCCTCGAGCAGCTGGAGCACCGTGTGCCGCTCGCCAGCGTCGATGACCTGCGCCTGCCAGCGCCGGCCCTCCAGCGCGATCTCCACCTGCTCCCCGAGCGCCACGCGGCGTACGTGCTCCACGAAGACCAGCGGTCCGCGGATCCCGGTGGCGCCGGTGACGGTGCGGGGAAGGGCGCTCATCGCGGGGCCTCGGCGCCCGAGAGGCGGTCCAGCTCCGCTGTCGCCACGGCCGTCCGGGCCGTCAGCTCGTCGGGCGCTCCATCACGCAGCGCCACCAGGGCGTGGCGGACCGGCCCCAGGTCGAGCTCCGACAGGGCCGTCCCCACCTGCAGCCGCGCGGCCACCCGATCCGCCACGCCGCAGGCCAGGGACGCGAGCTGGAAGGTCTTCTCCGGCGCGGAGCGCGCATCGTGCGGATGGTACGCGCTCTGTCCCAGTACCACCTCCCGGAGCAGCTGGGCCACGGCGAGCACCAGGCGGTCGGCGTCCTGCAGCGCTTCGGGGCCGATGAGTCCCGCGATCTCCCGCAGCTCCCGGTCGCGCTGGAGCAGCTCCAGCGTACGTGCCCGCACCGCCGGCCAGCGACGGTCCACCGACTCGGCGAACCAGCTCGTGGTCTGCTCGGCGTGCAGACTGTAGCTCGCGGACCAGTCCACCGCGGGGAACTGCCGCTGGTGTGCCAGCTCGGCGTCGAGCGCCCAGAGCGTTCCCGCCACCCGGAGCGTGGCCTGGCTCACCGGCTCGGAGAGGTCTCCGCCCGGGGGCGACACCGCGCTGATGAGGGTCAGCACCCCCTCGCGCTCCGGACGGCCTGCCGCTCTCACCCGGCCCGCGCGCTCGTAGAACTTGGCCAGGCGGCTGGCGAGGTAGGTGGGGTAGCCCTCCTCACCGGGCATCTCTTGCAGTCGGGCTCCGATCTCCCGGAGCGCCTCGGCCCAGCGCGAGAGGCTATCCGCCATCAGCGCGACCCGGAGTCCGACGTCGCGAAAGTACTCGGCGATGGTGATCCCCAGGTACACCGAGGCCTCGCGGGCGGCGACCGGCATGTTCGAGGTGTTCACCACCATCACCGTGCGGTCCATGATCGACCGGCCGGAGCGCGGGTCGGTCAGGCGCGGGAACTCCGAGAGGACCTCTGCCATCTCGTTCCCCGCTCGCCGCACCCGATGTAGACCACCACGTCCGCGTCGCCGTGCTTGGCCAGCGACTGCTCGATGACCGTCTTCCCGGTGCCGAAGCCGCCGGGCACCGCCACCGTTCCGCCCTCGGCCACCGGAAAGAGCAGATCCAGGATGCGCTGGCCAGTGAGGAAGGGCCGTCCCAGCGGGAGCCGCCCGCCGACCGGCCGCGGCCTCCGCACGGGCCAGCGGTGCGAGAGCCGGAGCGGCGTGCCGTCCTCCAGCGTCCCCACCGGCTGATCCACCGTGAGCTCGCCGCCCACCAGGGAGGCCAGCGTCCCCTCCACCCCGGGCGGTACCAGGATGCGGTGGGCGAACCCGGGGCGCTCCTCCACCGAGCCGAGCACGTCGCCGCCGCCCACCCGGGCGCCGACCTCGAGCGCCGGGACGAACCGCCAGCGCCGCGCCGCATCCAGCATCCGCAGCTCCCAGCCGGGCGGCACGAAGGACCCAGACTCGGCGGCCAGCACGTCGAGCAG
>RPRB01000439.1 GCA_003818285.1 Myxococcaceae bacterium | reverse complement strand
TCCGTGCGGTCGTAGAGCACTTGGAGCTTCACATCGGCCGGGAGAAACTCCTGCACCTCGGCCAGCTTTCTCTTGAGCGCGTGGGTCACGACGGCGCTGTTCTCGCCCATGAGCATAAAGCCCAGGCCCAGGACCGCTTCGCCTTCGCCGTCGGCGGTGACGGCGCCGCGCCGGATCTCGTGGTCGATCTGGACCGTCGCCACGTCCCGCACCCGCACGGGCGTGCCCTCGTGGGCCGCGATCACAATGTTGCCGATCTCCTCGACATTGGTGGTCAGACCGATGCCGTGGACGAGCAGCGACTCGCCGCTGCGAACGATCTGGCCGCCGCCGACGTTCTGGTTGTTGGCCTGGAGGGCTTCGACCAGTTCCTCCAAGGTCAGGGCGTACTTGATGAGTTGCGCGGTCTCGACCACCACGTGGTATTGCTTCTCGAAGCCGCCCCAGGAGTTGATCTCGGCCACTCCCGGCACCTTGCGCAGCTCGGGCTTGACGACCCAATCGTGGATTTCCCGCAGCTCCGTCAGCGTGCGATTGGGGTCCTCCGAGCGCACGATGTAGTGGAAGACCTCGCCCAGGCCGGTCGCGATCGGACCCAATTGCGGACGCTCGATCCCGTCGGGCAGCTCGATCGTCTGGAGCCGCTCCATGATAAGCTGGCGGGCCCGAAAGATGCTCGTGCGATCGTCGAAGGTCGCCACGACCTGCGAGAGGCCGAACTTCGAGATCGAGCGGACATTCTGCAGGCCGGGCAGGCCGCTGACCGCCAATTCCACCGGCAGGGTGATTTGCGCCTCGGTTTCCTCGGGGTTCAGCGACGGCGCCGTCGTATTGATCTGCACCTGCACCGGCGTCGTGTCGGGAAACGCGTCGATGGGCAGAATGCTCAGCGTTCGCCCGCCCATGACGACCAGCGCCGCCGCCAGGATGCAGACGAGCAGCCGGTTCTTCAGTGAGAAATCAATGATCCAGTTGAGCATGTGTCACCAGAGAGGGACGAGGCCACAGGGGCGAGGGACGGGGGACCCTCGGCTCTCGCGCCTCCGGCCTCGTCGCCTTAACGTTCGTTTGTTCGTCGCCTCAGCGAGGCAATCGTTTTTGACAGGATTCCGAGGACGGCATCGCACCTGCCTATGCGATCCGCAATAACGTTCGGTGCCAGCCAATGCTTCATCCGCACGTAACGCCCGCGTGTTTCCCGCGCCGAGCCTCGCGCCATCACAAGAAAGTGGGTGTAATCCTTGGTCGTTTCTCGCCCGTGTCCCTCCTCAATGTTGGAGCAGATCGAGTCCGCGCTGGCCACCTGCTGAGCCACCAACCGATGAGTTGCCACGTCGTGCTTGACGTTGCCCATGTCCTGCACCACCAGATCGAAGAGTTCCATTGCCAGTCGGTAAGCTCCAAAATCTTCCAGTGATTCTTGGCTCATACTCAACCCCTTTCGTTCTGCGGGCCGAGGCGATGGGCAACGAGTCTCTTCCCTCGCCCCTCGCCCCTCGCCCCTGGGGCCTCGTCCCTTTTCTCAGTCGTCCGCACATCCTGCGCCCAGGCGTGACATCAGCAGGGCCGACTTGAGGGCGAAGGTGTGCGTCACGGCCACGGACTCCTGCGGTTCCAGACCCGCCAGCACTTCCTGGTGGCCGTTGAACTTCGTGCCCAACCGAACCGCTCGTGCGTCAAACAGATCGTCGGCCCGTTGCACGAACACGAACGGCTTGCCCTCGACATACTGGATCGCCGCCGGCGGCAATAGCAGGGCCTTATCGGTCCGGCGTGTCAGGATCCGGGCCGCGGCGAACATTTTGTCCTTGAGCAGGCCGTTGAGATCCGCGAACTCGGCCCGTGCGAGGGTCATGCGGGTGCGCTCATTCACCGCCGGCCCTATCCACGTCAGTGGGCCGGTGAACACCTGGCCGGGCAGGGAGTCCACCCGCAGTTCCACGGTCTGACCTTTTTGCACGCGGGCCAGGGCTGTCTCCGGCACCTGCAACATCGCCCACATGGTGGAGCGATCCGCCAGCGTGAACAGCGGCTTGCCCATCTCCATCAGCGCCCCGCGCACCGCCGTCCGCTCGATGATCTCGCCGGCAAACGGCGCCCGCACCTCCAGCAGGACCTGCTCTGGTGGCTTATGGCTGAATTCCTCGATCCGCTGCTCGGTGAATCCCAGCGTTCGCAGGGGCAGACAGGCGGCATTGTGCGCCGCCTCGGCTTCCTGCAAGGCCGCCTGGGAGGTCACGCGGTCGGCGCTGAGCTTGCGCTCCCGGTCGAGGGTCTGGTGCGTGAGCACGGCTTTGGCCACCGCCTCCGCGACCGAAGCGGACCAGAGCTTCGCCACGACCTGGCCCTCCTCGATCTTGCCGCCCAAGTCCACGTCCACGCTCTGGAGGATGCCGCCGAC
>RPRB01000438.1 GCA_003818285.1 Myxococcaceae bacterium | reverse complement strand
GGCTTGGAGGGATCGCCGGCGATGCTGGCGAACTGCACCCCCTCGAACCCCGGCCGGTCCACCCACTTGACCTGCTCGGGAGTCACGACCGGGAATGGCTGGCCCTGGTCCGCGCGGATGACGCTTGCGGGAACCAGGAGCACGATACCGGCCAGCGCCAAAACCATCGAACGCGCTCTCATACGCTCCTCCGTTCTCGAGGAGTTCGGAGAGTACCGCCTCGGGTGGGATGTACATCAACCCGACGGCGCCGTCGCCACCCGGTTTCCGAGCGCGGCGGGACATTCCTCATCGGCAATCTGGCGCCACGCCGGTGAGCAGCCGAAGCCACCCCCCCGCGACGGACCGGGACAGCAGCAGCGCGTCGGCGTACTCCTGAATCGCGCGGCCGAACGTCGAGACCGAGGGCTCGATCACGAGCGGGGAACGAAGACCGTGTCCTCCGCGTGCTCCATGCCGCCCATCGAGTCGGCACCGCCCAGGCCCATGCAGGTGGGCGTGTCGCTTCAGCCAGACGCCACGGGGTTCTACGTCGGCAGCTTCGCCAGGAGCGCCTGGAAGCGCGGGTCATCCCGGAGCGAGTCGTAGTCCGGATCGTGCTCGATCCAGTCGCGCTTCCCCAGGCCGCGACCGAAGCTCTCCGTCAGGAGCGCCAGCGCCGCCTCCTTCATCCCCATCCGTGCATAGCCGGGGCGCGGATGCTGGCGACCCTGCACTCGGAGCTGCAGTCGGCGGGCATCCGCCTGCGCCTCGTCGATGCGCCGGTGCGCGACATCCTGCGGCGGAGGGGCTGGAGAAGCGGGTCGGCAACTTCGGGCGTGGCACCTCGGTGGGAGAGGCGATCGACGAGTTCCGGCAGGAGACCGGCCCCGGCGGCCGGGCGGCGTGACGGTCGCAGCGCCAGCTGGCGCAAGCGGACGGACACTCGGCTCGGCCCGGCACCAGCTAGAGTGGTCGGGTGCGACTCGCTCCAGGCACGCGGCTCGGGCCCTACGAGGTGCTCGCGACTCTCGGGACCGGCGGGATGTCGGAGGTCTACCGGGCCCGTGACAGCCGGCTGCAGCGCGAGGTGGCGATCAAGGTCGTCGGCGAGTCGCTGGCCGGCGACGCGGGGTTCCTGAGCCGCCTGGAGCAGGAGGCACGGCTCGCCGGGTCGCTCAACCACCCCAACATCGTCGCGGTGCACGACGTCGGGGTCCACGACGGCTCCCCCTACGTGGTGACCGAGCTGCTGCAGGGCGAGACGCTCCGCGAGCGGCTGGCGCGAGGCCCGGTCCCGCTCGGGCAAGCGCTGGAGTGGGCCGGCCAGGTGGCCCATGCCCTCGCCGCGGCCCACGGGCTCGGCATCGTCCACCGGGACCTCAAGCCGGAGAACGTCTTCATCACCCGGACCGGCCAGGTGAAGCTGCTCGACTTCGGCATCGCCAAGGCCACGCCGAAGGTCACCGATTCGCGGGGGCTGCTCGACCCCACCGTGAGCCCGGCAGGCTCGGCGACCCGAACCGGCGCCGTCCTGGGCACCCCCGGCTACATGTCGCCCGAGCAGGTGCGGGGCGAGCACGTCGACGCGCGGAGCGACATCTTCTCGCTGGGGATCATCCTCCACGAGCTGCTCTCGGGACAGCGGGTCTTCCGGGCCGGGTCCATCGTCGAGAGCGGCTACTCCATCCTCCACGACGAGCCGGCGCCGCTCCCGCCCACCGTCCCCCAGGGAGTGGCCCAGGTCGTCCAGCGCTGTCTGGCCAAGGACCCCGAGCAGCGCTTCCAGTCGGCGCGCGACGTCGCCTTCAGCCTGGAGGCCCTCCGGGGGACCGGGATCTCCACGCCGACCGACCCGCTCCCGCCGCTCGGCCGGGTGCGACGGCGCGGGCTCCGGCTCCTGGGCTGGGCGGCCCTGGCCGTCGTCCTGGCGGTGGCCGGCTACCTCGCCGGTCGTGGTGGGCGTCAGACCGTTGGACCGCCGCTGATCCGGGAGATCACCTTTCAGCGCGGCTCGGTCTACGGGGCGCGCTTCGCTCCCGACGGCAGGACGGTGCACTTCAGCGCGGCCTGGAGCGGAGGGTTGCCCGAGCTGTACACGACCGCCAGCGACTCGCGGGTCGTTCGGGGTCTCGGCATCGGGCAGGCACAGCTCCTCTCCGTGTCGGCCTCCGGCGACCTCGCGGTGATGCTCCATCCCCACTTTCCGTCTGGCTTCGGGCTCCGGGGGACGCTGGCCATCGTTCCACAGCTGGGCGGGACTCCGCGGGAGCTCGCCACCGACGTGTTTTACGCCGACTGGGCTCCGGACGGGGCGAACCTGGCGGTGGTGCGGTCGGGAGACGAGGGCAGCTCGCTCGAGTTCCCGCTCGGTCGCCAGATCTTCCGCTCGACGGGCTTCGTGAGCGACCCCCGCGTCTCGCCGGCGGGCGAT
>RPRB01000437.1 GCA_003818285.1 Myxococcaceae bacterium | reverse complement strand
CGCGCTGTACGTCTTCGATTCGCATGGTCGCCTCCGCCACCAGGTGTTCGGCGAGGACGGATACGTCGAGGCGGAGCGGGTCATCCGGCAGCTCCTCGACGAGTCCGGACACCGAGACCCAGATGCCCGACCGACCGTCGTCGATGGACGGGGAGCCGAGAAGGCCGCCGACTGGAAGAATCTTCGATCGCCGGAGAACTATGTCGGATTCCGCCGAACCGAGCGCTTCGCGTCGCCCGGCGGGATCGTACGCGGCGAGCCTCGCCAGTATGCGGTTCCCGCCAAGCTCGGCCTCAACGGCTGGGCTCTCTCCGGCCTATGGACCATCTCGGACGACCGGGCGACGGTGGGAGCGGCCGGAGCAAGGCTCGTCTACCGGTTCCACGCGCGCGATCTGAATCTCGTCATGGCACCGGTGACACGTGGCCACGAGCTCCGCTTCCGCGTGCTGCTGGACGGGAAGCCGCCGGGCGCCTCGCACGGCCTGGACGTCGACCAGGACGGGGTCGGCACCCTCCGGGAGCAGAGGATGTATCAACTGATCCGGCAACCCGGTCCGATCGGGGACCGAGTCATCGAGCTCGAGTTCCGCGAGCCGGGGGCAGCGGCCTTTTCCTTCACCTTTGGTTGAGCTCCCAGGAGCTTTGCTCTCACGAAGAGAAGGAGCGATGGACATGCAGACGCCGAATGTGAAGGACAAGGTGGTGGTCATCACCGGGGGGAGCAGTGGCCTGGGAGAGAGCACGGCAAAGCTTCTCGCCCAGCACGGAGCGAAGCTGGTGCTCGGAGCCAGACGGGTGGACCGCCTCGACGGCGTGGTCAAGGCGATCTCCGACTCCGGAGGGACCGCGGTGGGAGTGCAGACCGATGTCACCCGGCGTGCCGACGTCGAGGCCCTCGTCAGGACTGCGGTCGAGCGCTTCGACCGCATCGACGTCATCGTGAACAACGCGGGAATCGGGCCCCTCGCCCCCCTCGAGCTGGTCAAGGTGGAGGAGTGGGACCGGATGATCGACGTCAACATCAAGGGCTTGCTCTACGGAATCGCGGCAGCCCTCCCGCAGATGCGCAAGCAGGGGTCGGGGCACATCATCAACATGGCCTCCGTCCTGGGAATCAAGGTGCTCGCGCCCGGGGGGACCGTCTACAGCGCCACCAAGGCCATGGTGCGGACCCTGACCGAGGGGCTCCGGCTCGAGGTGCACGCGCACAAGATCCGGACCACGATCATCTCGCCGGGTGCGGTCGCGTCGGAGTTCGCGGAGGGAAGCTCGGACCCGGGGTCCGCCGACTTCATCAAGAAGTTCTACGACGCAGTCGCCATCCCTGCGGACTCGGTGGCTCGCGCGATCCTCTACGCGATCGAACAACCCGCGGACGTCGAGATCGACGAGATCGTCCTTCGGCCCACGGCCCAGGAGCTCTGAGGCCGCCACGGGCCCCTGCGCCCGCTTCGCCATCGACTGCACGTGGGTGTTCCAGGAGCTCCGGCACCAGGCTCTCTTCACCGGCTCGGTGAAGGGCCCTGACCCCGGAAAGGGAGCACCCCCGCGCGCTCGTGGGCTAGTGTAACGACTCGACGAATTGCCGAACCGAGGGAAGAGGAGGGATCCTTTGGACGACGACGCGAAGGCGACGGTCGGTGCTTCCCGCGAGCAGCGTGCGCTGGCGGTGCTGCGGGTGCTGCTCGGCGCGATGTTCGTCTGGGTGTTCTTCGAGAACCTGGGCAAGGGCGCGTACACGCCGGCGGGGTACAAGGGAGTCATCGACTACTACCTGAAGAACGGACACGCACCCGAGGTCTGGAAAGGGGTCATGTCCGCGGCGGCAGCCAACGCCCGCATTGCCGCGCCGCTGCAGGCCCTGACCGAGCTCGGGTTCGGTGTGCTCCTGGTGGCGGGCGGCGCCACGCGTCTCGTCGCCGCCGCCGCCGGAGCGTTCCTCTTCACCCTCTGGGTGTCGGAGCTCGGCACCGCCTGGGTCTGGGAGCTGGGGGTCCCCATCATCGTCGCCTTCTGCCTCTCCTGGGCGCGGGCCGGCCGTACCTGGGGCGTGGACGCCCTGCTCGCCCGCCGGTTCCCGAATTGGCGCCTCGGATAGGCTGACCGGGATGCGGGTCACCGTCGTCATCCCCACCTACAACGAGGCGGGCTCGATCGCGCACGTCCTCGACGACATTCCCCCGTTCCTCGTGAGCGAGGTGCTGGTCGTCGATGCGGGCTCGACGGACGGGACCCGGGAGATCGCCGCCGGCCGTGGGGCACGGGTCATCGTCGAGCCCCGTCGCGGGTACGGTCGGGCCTGCCTGACCGGCCTCGCGGCCGCGAACGTCCCGGACATCGTCGTCTTTCTCGACGGGGACTACAGCGACCGCCCGCGCGAGCTGGGCCGCCTGATCGATCCGATTCGCGAGGGCCAAGCAGACATCGTCCTCGGTTCGCGGCTGGCAGGCG
>RPRB01000436.1 GCA_003818285.1 Myxococcaceae bacterium | reverse complement strand
GTTCAGGGTCACGGCGGCTCGAATCAGGGCCTTCAAGGCCTTCTCGTCAAGAGCATCGCCCTCGTGAACATCGATGGCGCGCCAGGTGTTGCCCTCGAGAGTGGCGTTGAAGAGGCCTGAAGGGTCCTCCAGCGAGGCGCCCTTGGGGAAAGTCATCTTCACGTGGTTCTTGTACACCTCACCCGTGCAGATCATTCCGTCCCGGTACCACACCGGGACCCCTCGATACTTCCACTCCTCCACCACTCGAGGATCGGCTTGCCTGATCAGGGTCCGTAGCCGGGAGAGCGTGCGGCCTCTCCAGTCACCAAGCTCCTTGATCCTGGCATCGATCAATTCGGAAGGAGACTTGCCTTTCGCGTCCTTCACCCCACTCTTCCGCTTCACGGCTTTCTTCATGGTTTTCGCCCGGTGACCTGAGGTTCGTTCGTCAGTCCCTGGTACCATCGCATCTCGTCTCCATCAGGATTCTGTGGCCTGCAGGCGGCGCCAGAAGAAGTACGAAAGGCCCCAGAGCACGCCGGTCGCCGCCGCCCAGCCCCACTTTTCCGGGCCGTCGCCCATCGAGAAGTGTGCGATGAGCGCAGAGCCGAGGACGATGGCGAAGCCGGCGTAGGCCCACTCCTTGAAGCGTGCCGGCACCGGCGCAAGCAGCACCACGATGCCGAGGAGCTTGACCAGCGAGAGCTCCACCCGGAAGTAGGCCGGGAAGCCGAGGCGGGTGAACTCCTCCGCCACGTGCGGCAGGCGCAGCTGCGCATACGCGGTGAAGCCCATCTGCAGGCAGAAGAGCGCGGTGACGATCCAGTAGGCGATTGTCCTGGCCTTGGGGGTGATCCTGGCGGCGACGAGGGCCGGGTTCTGCAGGGTCGATTCCATCGGGTTCTTCCTCCACGCTTCAAACGCCGAACTGCTTTGCGTACTCGCCCGTCAATCGCTGCCAGCCGTCGAACTTCATGGCCTCGGGTCCGACGATGCGTCCAATGGGCCGACCGGCGAGAAGCCGATCCAGCACGTCGAAGCAGATGTGCCAGCCCGCGGCGCCCCAGGCAATGAAGCCGCGATTGATGTTGTGCCAGAGCGTGAGCCGGGTGCCGCCGCTCTCTCGCGGTTCCAGTTCCCAGCGGATGTCCTGTCCCCCCCAGTTGAACTCGAGCACCTTGGGCGCCTCGGCCCGCTTCACCCGGGTCTCGGATACCTGTGGAGTGGGCGCCCCCACGGCCGTGAGCTTTGCGGTGCCAACGGTACCGAGATTCCGGTCGGAATCGAACGGAGCCCATTCGCGGAGATGCTCGGGGTCAGTGAGCGCCTCCCAAACGCTTTCCGGAGTGTGGCGGAGGTCGCGGACGAGAACGAGCGTCCACTCCTCCGCATCCTTTCGAACCTCGGCACCAAAGGCGGCACCCGGCGCGTACTGCTCACGGCTGATCATGTCTCTCTCACGGCTAATCATGTCTCTTCCTTCCTTTCACGGATGAGGCCTTCTCCTTCTCCATCCGGTCCAAGTGCTCCTCCAGGGCATCGACGTGCTTCGACCAGAAGCGGCGGAACGGCTCCAGCCACGCGTCGACTTCCCGGAGCGGTTTGGGGTTGAGGCGATAGACCCGCCGCTGGGCCTCCACGCGCGACTCGACGAAGCCACCTTCGCGCAACACCTTGAGGTGTTTGGAGACCGACGGTTGCGGCAGGCGAAGCTCGTGCATCAGCTCGCCCACCGAGCGCTCCGACGAGGAGAGCATGCTCAGGATGGCCCGGCGGTTCGGTTCGGCGATGACTGCGAAGGCGGATTCCACGGGACGTATATACCCATCTGGGCATATGCCTGTCAAGGCATGTTTAAAAGCCTTGGAACGGCGCGGTCTTATCCCCTCAGCGCGAGGCGCACGCCGCTCGGCGGGGGTCCAGCGCCCCTGGGCTCATGCGCTGACTGCGTAGAGGACGGTCAGCCCAGCGGGCACGACGACGTCGTACCAGAACATGTACCCGGCGTTGCCGGGTGCGAAGTTTCGGTCCCGGATCATCGAGCGGATGTGACCGACCGCGGCGCCGAGCATGAACACCGAGTACGCGATGATCGTGGCGAGCCAGAACGCGCGTTCGAACAATCCCGACAGCACCCCGAGCAGTCCGTACGAGACACCGGCGAGGCCGACCTCCCACTGGAAGGGGCTCGTTTGCCAGCCGATCGCCCGCGCAACGGGTGCCGGCATGATCAGGTGCGCGGCGCCCAGCAGAATGCCGTTGATCCCGACGAGCCAGAGCAGTGCGAGCCGGAGCGTGGTCTCCGTCGCGTTCTGTCCTCCGTCGAGCACGAGCCGGACCGGCACGTGGATCGCAAACGCGATCACCGGCGCGTAGTTGAGCCAGCTCTTCGTGGCGCGCGTCTCCGTCGAACTCTCCGCCATGACGACACCCTAGCGCGCAAGCGAGAAGACGGCGCGCACGGCGGCTGGGTCGGGGCCATGAACGCTCAGGG
>RPRB01000435.1 GCA_003818285.1 Myxococcaceae bacterium | reverse complement strand
GAAGGCCACCCGGTGCAACCCCAGCTCCGCCTTGCGCGGCGCGGGGATGACCGAGGCGCCCCGGGATGGGCGCGGTGCAGGTGCGGGCCTCGCCGGCTGCGGGCGCGGCTCGGGTGTCGACCCGCTCGGACGGTGGGAGCTGGCGGTCTCGCGGGTGTCGGGCGCGGTGGAGTTCGTCTTCGACGGCATCGGCGGTGGCTTTCCCCTTTCCGTGTTCATCTCTCCACCTTTCCGACGGGGTCCGCCAGCCACGCGCCGTTGCGTGGCGTTCCGCGACCCGCGAAAAGCCAGGCAATGTTCCGCACACGACGCGTGGCGTCGTCCATGGGACAGGCGCGCAACGCAGGGCGTCATCCCGTGTCCGCCGGCGCTTGCCGTCGCCCGGGGCGAGGCAGTTCTGAGTTTCCGGTCTCTTTGCGCTGGTACGAGACGACCCCCTGACCTACGCCGGCCGCGACGTACGGAGGAGTGAATCGATGCGTCGCCTCGTCCTCGCCGTCGCCGTCCTCGGCCTTGCCGCGTGCCAGCAGAGCAAGCCGGGCCGGATCGGCATCATCACCGCGCTCACCGGGACCCAGCAGGCCTTCGGTCAGGCCCACGACCGGGGCTTCGACATGGCGCTGGAGGAGATCAACGCCTCGGGCGGTGTGCTGGGAAAGCCCCTGGAGATCGTCAAGTACGACGACCAGAGCAAGGCGGACATCGCGGCCCAGGGAGTGGCCAAGCTGGTGGACCGGGACAAGGTCAGCGCGCTCATCGGCTCCTACTCGTCCGAGAGCACCAAGGCCATCGTTCCCCTGGTGGCGCGGCGCGGGGTGCCGCTCCTCATGCCCACCGCCACGGCGGACAACGTGCTGGACAGCACCGAGGGCTGGAGCTTCCGGCTCTGCTCGGGCGCCACCGACTACGCTAACGCCATGGTGGGGTTCTACAAGGACGCGGGGCTCCCGAAGAGCGTGGCCATCATCTACGAGAACACCAACTTCGGTCAGGCCAACGGGGCGGCGATGAAGAAGGCGGCGACGGTGGCGGGCATCCCCATCGCCACCGAGGAGTCGTACACCGCCAAGTCGCCTAGCTACACGGCGATGCTCCAGAAGGTGAAGGACAAGAGGCCGGACGCGATCTACTTCGCCAGCTACCTGCTGGACGCGACGAGCCTCATGCACCAGGCGCGGCAGGTGGACCTCAACCCCCGCTACTACACCGCCGCCGGCACGGGCTTCAGCGCGCCCGAGTTCCCCACCGAGGAGAACGGGGCGGGCAAGGACGCCGAGTACACCTTCAGCGTGACCCAGTGGATGCCGGAGTCGAAGTGGTCGGGCAGCGCCGAGTTCGCGAAGAAGTTCCAGGCGAAGTACGGGTCGAGTCCCGCGTACCACGCGGTGCAGGCCTACACCGCGCTCAAGGTGATGGTCGACGCGGTGAAGCGGGCAGGGAAGTGGGACTCCACGGCCATCCGCGATGCGCTGAAGGCGACCAACATTCCCGAGACCACGTTCGGTCCGGTGAAGTTCGACGAGCGGGGGCAGAACCTTCACCCGGTGCTGGTGACTCAGATCCAGAAGGGGAAGTACGTCATCGTCAACCCGAAGAGCGAGGCCACCGGGGACCCGTTCCTTCCCACTCCGAAGTGGAGCGAGCGCTGACGTGGCGTTCGTCCAGGCCTTCCTCAATGGCCCGCTGGTGGGGGGTGTCTACGCGCTGATCGCCAGTGGCATGGCGCTGATCTACGGCGTCATGCGGCTGGTCAACTTCGCCCACGGGGCGTTCCTGATCGTCGGGACCTACCTCAGCTACTACGGCTGGGTCCTCCTCGGCCTGAACCCCTACTGGGCCTTCCCGCTGTGGGGGGCGGTGCTCTTCGCCCTGGCGGTGGGCATCTACTGGCTCCTGGTGAGGCGTGCCCGAGGCCCGGCAGCTGTTCCCGGATATGACGGTCGAGGAGAACCTGTACCTCGGCTCGGAGCTGCCGCGGGCCCGGGCGCATCGGGCCCGGAACCTCGAGAGGATGTACGCCCTCTTCCCCCGCCTCGGCGAGCGAAGGAAGCAGCTGGCCGGCACGCTGTCCGGCGGCGAGCAGCAGATGGTGGCCATCAGCCGGGCCCTGATGTCCGAGCCCAAGCTCCTGATGCTCGACGAGCCGTCGCTCGGGCTGTCGCCGAAGCTGACCGAGCAGACGCTCGCCGCGGTGCGGGAGATCGCCAAGCGCGTGACGGTGATGATCGTCGAGCAGAAGGTGATGGAGGGGCTGGAGATCTCCGACCGCGGGTACGTCATCGAGCACGGCCAGCTGGTGAAGGAGGGTGCTGCCTCCCAGCTCATCTCCGACCCGAGCATCCGCGAGGCATACCTGGGACTCTGAGCGGCCTGGACGGGCGCACGGATCGAGGAGGCGTCTCCGCGGGACTGGATGGCATTCATCGACGCCTCGGCGCGCGGGGCGGGCGACGCGTCCGGTGTCCCGCCCAGGTCGGGCGCAGGCGCGACG
>RPRB01000434.1 GCA_003818285.1 Myxococcaceae bacterium | reverse complement strand
GTTCGACCCCCGTCTCCCGCTCTCTGTAAGGCCCCGGCAGCGCTCACGAATTCGGATGACGCGGCCGGGGCCTTCGAGTGTCCGGCGTCGGAGTGAAGCAAGGGGTGAAGCAAGGATTCCCCGGACACGGGCTCCGGCGCCGGGATCCCGAGCTGGAGCTTCGCGATCTGCCGGGCTTCGTGGTCGGGCGCGAAGTGACCGTACCGTCCCGTCGTCATCGTCACGTCGGCGTGTCCGAGCGCCCGCTGGACGATGATCGGGTCGACACCGGCCCCGAGGTAGAGCGAGGCGGCAGTGTGGCGCAGGTCGTGGAAGCGAACCTTCCGCCGGACGGGCACCGGCCAGAGGATCACCTTGTGCTCCGGGCACCGGCGCTGGTCCTGGTCGGCGTGTCGCTCACGGTGCTTGCATCCGTGCTTCCGGCAGCGGTGATCGAAGCCGTTCACGAGTCCGGCCCGGGCCAGTGCGCGGCGAAGCACCATCTGGAGCTTGGCGTCACCGCGCATCATCTGGCCGTCGGCCCCAGGGAACACGAGGTCCGACTTCGAGGCATCGACAGCCCAGCGAAGATACGGGCGTAGCTCGGGGTGAATGGGCACATACCGCGTTCGCCCGCTCTTCGTCGTCCGCCGCGAGCCGCTCCGGGAGACCTTGATGTAGCCGACCTCGAAGTCGATGGCGTCCTTCCGGAGCGCCAGCAGCTCGCCCTTACGCAACCCGCCGAAGATGGCCGTCGCGAAGAGGGGACGCCAGTGCGTGTCCAGCTCCTCGAGAAGCGCCCGGACCTCCTCGTTGCGGAGCCACTCACGCTCGTCGCGGTCGAGCTCGGGGATGGCGAGCTTCTTCGCCCTCGCAACGGGGTTGGCGCCGGTCCACCAACCGCGCTCAATCGCCATCGAGAAGGCGCGCGAGATGAACCCGCGCAGGTGGTTCACCGTCTGTGGCGCGAGTCCCTCCGCGCTCTTCCTGCCGATCAGGTCGTTGACGTCCGCCGTCCGCACGTGCTCGAGCCGCCTTGCCGCGAGGGCCTCGCCGAGCAGGTGCTTCGCGACCACGCTCGCGTTCTTCGAGGCGGACGCGGTGGAGGAGGTCTCGCGCAACCAGCGCTTGAGCAGCTCGCCGAGGGTCGACAGCTCCGTGCACGCAGTGCCCTCGAGTCCGAGGCGACGACGGCCGACCTGGTACTCCAGCTCCGCCTGCAGGCGCTTCGCCTCGGTCTTCGTCCGAGCCGCCGAGGGCCGCTGCCTCCACCGCCCGGTCTCATCTTGAAACCGGAGGAACCACCGACCTCGGAAGAGGAACGGGTCAGCCATGGCCTATTCTTGCCTGCCAGCGTGACGGGGGAAGGGGAGGATCGACGCGCTGGCGTTCCGGTCGAGCCAAGCCTCGACCTCCTCGGGCCTAAAGCGGAGCAGGGTGCCGATGCGGCGGCAGGGAATCTGCCCGAGTTCGGCCCAACGGTAGACGGCGCTCGGCGAGCACTTGAGAAAGCAGGCCACGTCCCGCGCGTCCCAGAGGCCATTCCGGGGAGGCCGCTCACTCTCGCGCGGAGCGCTCATTCCTGGCCCCGAGGCAGGAACTGGCGTGGACCGGAGATCGCCCCGAGCTCGAGAACGGTCCTCAGCTCTTGAGCGGTCGCTGGTGAAGCGGGCTGGTGATGGTTGGGTGGTGAGGCCTCCATGCCGCCGGCACGCGGCGGACAGAGCGTGACGCTGTCCGGTGTCACCCGCTGGGTGGAGAGTTCCGCTTCCTCGGTCGAGCGTCCCATGGGACCTCCTGCCCTCCCGGGGCGTTGCATCTGGCTAGCGGGGGCGGTGCCTCACGCCAGCCAGGCCCCTCTTCGCGCCCTCGGGCCGGTCGCGCAGGGCCTCGTAACGGCGGAGGAGCAGCTCTTGCACGTACCCGAGGATGTTGAGCTTCTTCGCCTTCATCTCCGCCTCGAGAACTTCAACGACGTACTGGGGAAGGCGGAAGCAGGTCCGGAGCTGCACCAGGACTTCCCGGACCGCCTCGGCGTTGTAGGAGACACCAAGGGCCGGCTTGAGAACTTCCTGGACGAAGTAGAGATCCTCGGACGGGACCTTCACGTTCAGGGGCCTGAGCGCCTCATCCTCCGGAAGCGGGGTCCTACCCATGGCATAAGTAGATTCTAAATAGAATACCGTGTCAAGGAGTGTATGTGCCCACGGTGCCGCGTCTGTCGAGCAGTCGGGCACGAAAGGACAGGCGCTCCGGGGTCCGGCATCCCGCAGACAGTGATTCTTCAGGATGGAGCTAGCGAGTCTTCGCCAGTGGGGTCCAGGTGGCGTTCTCCGTCGCTCTTTCGAATCCAGGTCAATGACCTGTGAGCAGTCAGGTACCGAATGGTCTCTGCGTAGTGCCCAGAGCTCATTCCTACCGTCTGACCGGCCTGCGACGTCCATCGGCTCTCTAGGCGGCCAGGTCGTGTCGGCTCCACCCCGCGCTTCTCGTCTTGCACCCACCCACTTGTCTTCCAACCGTCTCTTCCTC
>RPRB01000433.1 GCA_003818285.1 Myxococcaceae bacterium | reverse complement strand
TCCAGCGAGACCGAGCTCCATCCGGCCGCCCTCCGGAGTCGCGTACCAGCTGGGGCCCACGAAGGCGAGCGAGCTCCGCCAGATCCAGTGCCCCACCGTGGCCACCAGCACCACGAGACCGATCTCCAGCGGGATGGAGTTGCGGAGCCGCATCGCGGAGCCGATCAGCTCGTCGAACCGCCCCACGTCGGCTGGCCGGACGATGCCCCGATCCAGGAATTGCGCCACCACGCTCCGGGTCCGGACATGGACCACCAGCTCCGCGGCGATGAGCACCGGCAGCGCCACCAGCAAACGCACCTGCGCCTCGATGTCCCGCAGGAAGGGCAGGGCGCTCGGCGGCCCCCATGCCTGGCCGCTGGCGAGGGTGAGGAGGAGGAGCGGGAGCCAGGCGACGAGGGTGAGTACCCAGATGCGCCGCCCCAGCTGCTCCAGCACTGGCCCGCTGAGGTGGGCGCGCCGGAACATCTGGTACAGCGGACCTCCCAGGACCAGCGAGAAGTCCTGCGTTGCTGCCGATGCTGGAGCGAGCATGGGACACCCTCCCGGGCCGGGGCAGGCTTACCCCGCCGGGGATAGGCACGCCGTCGGCACGCCGTAGGACTTCGGGCCAACATCCGTTGGCGTTTCCAGTGCTTGCCGTCTGCTGGGCAAGTCGGTCAGTGTCGACCGGAGCGAACCCCCGATGCGCTCACTCCTGTCGTGCTTGCTGCTGCTGGCCGCGGCACCGGAGACGGCCGGCGCGGCGGAGCCGGAGAACGAGGCGAGACCCCAGGAGGTGCCCTGCACCACCACCGACGAGTGCGTGGAGCGCGAGGGGCGAGCCTCGGTCTGCGTCGAGTCGCAGTGCCGGCCGTACCAGGACGCCACCGACCTCTTCGTCGCCATCGGCCTGAGCCAGAAGGAGGCGCCGCGGCCCGAACCGTACAAGCCGCTCTTCACCATTCTCCCGGTCATCGGCTCGAACCCGACGCAGGGAGTGCTGGTGGGCGTGGCGGCAATCGTCGGCATCTATCTTGGAGATCCGGAGACCACGACCATCTCCAACATCTCGGCCAACGTCCTCTACACCACCAAGAACCAGTTCCTCTCCGGCATCAACAGCGTGCTGATGCTGAGCAACAACTCCTGGCAGCTGCAGGGGGACTGGCGGTTCCTGATCTTCAACCAGGACACCTTCGGGCTGGGCGCCCAATCCATCCCGCGCAGCGGCGGCTTCACCCTCAACGGCTTCGGAACCGTCACGACCGCGCAGGGAGCCCAGCCGATGGACCTGAACCTCATCCGGATCCGCGAGAACTTCCTCAAGCGGGTGACGGAGACCTTCTACATCGGACCCGGATTCAACTTCGATCGCTACTACGCCATCGTCGACCGCGCGCTGGACCTCGAGGCGACGCCCCCGGTGGTCACCAGTCACTACGGCTACAGCAAGGCCCTGGGCTTCAACCCCGGCGCGTACAACACCTCGGGCCCGAGCCTGAATCTGGTCTGGGACAGCCGCGACTCGACCATCAACCCCTACCGGGGCATCTACGCTGCGCTCACCTTTCAGTGGTACCCCCACTGGCTGGGGAGCGCGCAGGACAGCTCGCTGCTCTACGGAGAGTTCCGCGGGTACCTGGGTCTGTCCAAGACCGTGCCGCGGAACGTGCTCGCCTTCTGGGCCGTGTTCCAGACCAACGTGACCGGGAATCTGCCCTACCTCGGGCTCCCGGCGATCGGGTGGGATGCACGCAACCGGACCGGGCGTGGCTACGTGCAGGGGCGCTTCCGCGGCACGGCGGAGATCTACGCCGAGGTGGAGTGGCGCTTCCGCATCACCGACAATGGACTGCTCGGCGGGGTGGTGTTCGCCAACGCCGAGACGTTCTCCAGCGCGCCGGTGAGCTACCTGGGGTTCGTCGGCAACGGGACCGACCTCTTCCAGTTCATTGCGCCGGCGGGCGGGGTGGGCCTGCGCTTCATGATGAATCGTCAGTCCCGGACCAACATCACCCTTGATGTCACGGTGGCCGAGAAGACCTGGGGCGTCTATTTCGGGGCCGGCGAGGCGTTCTGACGTATCGTGGGGTAGGGGAGGGGGAGTCCGAATGCGCCGTCGGCGGGCCTGGGCCTTGGTCGGGTCGTGGAGCGTCCTCTGGGGCGCGCTGCTCCTCTCCGCGGGCGCGGTCGCCCAGCCGACGGAAGAAGCCGCGCCCGCTCCGATTTCCGACGCCGATCCGCGCGCCGGGTGGAGGCACGAGTTCTCGCCCGCCTGGCACATGGCGACCTTCTGGAGCAAGGAGCAGGGGAGCCACTACACCTTCCACTCGCTGTCGATCGGCTACCTGATGTCGGTCAACGCCGCCGGCCCGTTCCTGCATCTGAGCTGGGTCATCCCGCTGCAGGCCCGGCAGGACGGACGGGTGCACTCGGTCTCGTCGCTGTACCAGAACGGCGGCGGCATCGATCTCCTGCTCGGCTGGCAGTGGCGGAAGACCGTCACTCCGGAGATCGAGTTCGAGGGCGGGCCCGGCCT
>RPRB01000432.1 GCA_003818285.1 Myxococcaceae bacterium | reverse complement strand
TGGTGGAGGCGCGGCCGCTCACCGGACGGACCCACCAGATCCGCGTGCATCTCCGGCACGCCGGCTCGCCGCTGCTGGTGGACCCGCAGTACGGGCGGCCGGAGCCGGTCACCGAGCGGCGCCTCGGCGGAGCCTCGGAGGCGGTGGTGCTCGCCAGGACCCCGCTCCACGCCGCGCGCCTCGTCCTGCCCGGGGACGAGGGCCTGCCTCCGGTCGACGTCTCGGCGCCGCTGCCCGCGGACATGGCACGCGCGCTGGCGCTGCTGCGTCACTGATTGACGTAGAAGAACAGGGATCGCCCACGCCGTCCGGCCAGGTCCGAGACCTCGAGCTGGTAGCTGGCGGGACGGTCGACGGTCACCGTGATGACCTCCACTCGGACCCCGCCCACGAAAGGTCCGCTGACGGCCGGGGACACGGTCGCCCCGGGGACCGAGAAGTTCACCGTTCCGATGTAGCCGCCGTTCTGCCCGCCCTGGGCGCGGAGGGTCACGCCGAAGGGAATGCCCGAGTGCTGGTCGGGAATCGTGTCGATGGTGTAGCCCACGGGCCACGTGCCGGCGGTGACCCGGAAGACATCGGTCGCCATGGCCAGCCGCCCGTCCCCCAGCTCCACCATCACGTCGTAGCTTCCCTCGGACAGCACCGAGGGCAGGAAATCGGTGATCACCCCCGCGTCCGCCCAGTGGGACGGACCGAACGGGCGAGGACCGATCGTCAGCGTCAGTCGATCATCCACGCTGACCGTACTCGCGCCGTGGTCGGCGACCGTCGGGAGCACCGCATCGAGGGTCACCGTCACCGGCCCGCTGCTCGAGGCCGGACGCTGCGCCGGGCTCACCGACACCACGATGGGCGGCGGCAGGGTGGCCCCGCTGCACCCGGCGAGGCAGAGCGCCACGAGCAGGCGAACGACGCGGATCACCGGAACTCTCCCCGCACCCCCACCGAGAAGGCGCCGCCGCCGGGACGCGCCTCGAGGTGGTCGGTGCTCACCTTGGACAGCGCGGGCCGCACCTCGATGTACGGCTCCACCGGGCCCACCTTCAGGCCCGCCTGCACCGCCGCGAAGACCTCCCAGCCGAGCACGCCCTCGGAGAGCTCGGCGTCGAAGTTGCTCGAGAGGTGGTGACTGCCGGGCAGCAGCCCACCTCCGGCGCGCACCCCGAGGCGGAAGGTCCCGACGGAGACCGCTTCCCACCGCACCGCGAGCTCGATGGGAAACAGGAGCAGCGACGAATCCTGGACGCCCAGCGTGCCCACCTGCGTGCTCATCGACTGGGATCGCACTCCCAGCTCGAGCTCCAGCACCACCGGGAGGTTCCGGAATCCGTAGCCGACGACGAATGCCGCCTGCGGCCCGGCGTTGGACCCCCCACCCACGTATCCGCCGATCGCGCCGCCGAGCACCCAGCGTGCCGGAGGAGGTGGCGGAGGAGGAGCCGGCGCAACCGCCGGGGTCACCGCGCGGACCACCTCCAGCGCCTTCTGGGCCCGCACCGAGCCGTCCAGCGTCCGCGCCACGAGCGGGACCGTGCTGCGGCCCGGCTCGGGAGCGACGCGGAAGAGGAGTCTCCGTCCCGATTCCTGCTCCCGCTCGACCTTCGCTCCCTCCGCGACCAGCTCGGTCCCGGCGGACTCCTCGGTGTCGGGCACCACCACCAGCGCGTGCACCGGCGCGCCCTCGATGCTCGATTCCGGAGCGAGGCTCAGCAGCCAGGGCGAGGGCGGCAGGCTCAGGGGGATGACCCGGATCTTGCTCTGGTCCGCCAGCTCGGCGATGACCCGCGCCTCGTGCGCATGCGGGCCCACCTCCACCGGAAGCTTCAACCGCCCCTGACGGTCGGCTCGTCGCGGGCCGAAGCGCGCCCCGGCGACCTCGACCGTCACCTGCGCCGACGGCTCGGTCTCGATCGCCAGCTCGGTGCGCCCGGCGCAGGGGAGGGCGAGCACGGTGACGTCGGCGAGGGTCGGCGACTCCCCGGTCCAGAAGGCGAAGAGCACCAGCGTCGGGGCCCGCGCCTCGGGCGAGGGGGTCCAGACAAAGCGGGTGAAGTCTTCCCCGGACGGGGCGGCGGTGAGCGTGCCCATCGAGACCGCGGCGTGGAGCCCGGTTCCTGCGTTGCGCACGGTGATCTCCGCGCGGGCACGAGGCCCGAGCACCAGCCTGGACGGTTCGGCCTCCACCACCGGCGCGGCCTGCGCGGAGGTGGCGACGGCGAGGATCAGGAGCGCGGAGAGGGGAGAAGGGCGCACGTGGCGTCGGCGCCGGAGGCTAGCAGCCTTTCACCCCTGGTCAGGTTCGTCGCCCGTGTCCGGCGCGTCCTCGGGTCGGTGAGGTGGGCTGAAGGAGGGACGGGCCGTGCTCGTGCTCCGTCCCTGGACCAGTGTGCGCTCGGCGGCCTTGAACGCCACGTCCATCTTCTCCTGCCGCACCGCCCGGACGATTCCCAGCCCGAAGGTGGGGTGACGGACCACCTGCTCGACGGCGTAGGTCTGGTCCGGGTGGTAGTCCAGCGCCTTCGAGA
>RPRB01000431.1 GCA_003818285.1 Myxococcaceae bacterium | reverse complement strand
TCCGGGGACCTCGTCGGCCAAATCCACGATGACTGGTGCACCGGTGATGCAGTCCGGAGCGAATTGCCCGGTCAGCAGCGCCGACTCGGCCGAAGACGCGGGCCAGGTTCATCCCCTGGCTGCTTGCAGGCGAGGCAGCGCCCGAAGCGAGCGCTCGAGCGGACCGCCTGTCCCCCGGGTGACGGCTCGTACACCATTTGACCGTGTGTGCTGCGGCCGAAGCGGCTAACGGATCGAGCGGCGCAGGCCACCTTCCCGTGAGGAGACCGCCATGCACGCACCTACCAGCACGGTCAATCAGCTCATCGAAGCGATCAACCACGGCGATCTCGACGCTGCTGTGGCGCTCTACGAGGAGGACGGAGTGCTCGTCGTCCAGCCCGGGAAGATCGCGCGCGGCTCGGAGGAGCTGCGTCACGCCCTCGAAAGTTTCATCGCCATGAAAGCCAATCTGCGCTCCGAGGCGGAGCAGGTGATCGAATACGGCGATCTCGCCCTGTATCTCAGTCGCTGGAACCTGAGCGGCACCGATCCCTCCGGGAAAGCGGTGACGATGGGCGGCCAATCGACCGACATCCTGCGGCGCCAGAGGGATGGGCGCTGGTTGATCGCTGTCGACAATCCGTTTGGCCCGCAGGCCCTTCCGAGAGTCGATGGCTGACGGCGGGCTCCTCTCGAACTGCAGCGGGCGTCATCGCCACCAGGGCTGGAGCACCGGTGGCGCGGCAACGTCCACCCACTCGCCAGGCCGGGGGATCGCGAGCGCCACTCCCTGCGCGGCAGCTGCAGCGCTCACCGCCTCCGCGGGCTGGTTCCAGGCGTGGAAGGCGAGGGCGAACGTGCCCCAGTGCACGGGCAGGAGAAGGCGCCCGCGGACGTCCTGGTGGACTCGTACCGCTTCCTCGGGCGACATGTGGATCAGTTGCCAGGTCGGATCGCAGGCTCCGATCTTGAGCAGTGTCAGGTCGAACGGTCCGTGCTGTTCGCCGATCCTGACGAAGGCGTCGAAGTAGCCGGTGTCGCCGCTGAAGAAGACCCGGTGCCCCGGGCTCCGCACGACCCATGATGCCCAGAGCGTCCGGTAGGCCCGGAGCGGATTCCGGCCCGAGTAGTGGCGCGCCGGGGTGGCGGTGAGGGTGAGCCCGGCGACCGTCGCCGACTCGCCCCAGTCCAGCTCGAGGATCTGCCCCGCGGGGATTCCCCACGATTCGAGATGCGCACCCACGCCGAGCGGCACCGCGAAGCGAGTCCCACGCCTCGCCAGGGCACGGACGGTCGCCATGTCGAGGTGGTCGAAGTGGTCGTGGAAGATGACCACCACGTCCACCGGTGGCAGCGCCTCGAGGGTGATCGGCGGCGGATGGAAGCGCCGCGGTCCGACCAGCGTCGACGGGGAAGCCCGCTCGCTCCAGATGGGATCGGTGAGGAGGCGGGCCCCGTCGATCTCCAGCAGGACGGTGGCATGCCCGATCCAGGTGGCGCGGAGTCCGGAAGCTGGCGGCGTGCGGTAATCGGCGGTGGACCGGGCGATCACCGGAGGGGGCGACGGTGGCACGCGCTGCTCCCTGCCGAAGATCTGGTGCCGCACCATCTGCCAGAAGGTCCCCGGCACCAGCGTCTGGGTCGGGAGGGGGTTCACAAACTTCTTCCCGTCGAATTGCGGGGAGCGGCGGGCGCGCTCGAGCCGCGCCCCATCGAGCTTGCCGCCAAACGAGGCAAAGCCCTGGGTCGAGGCGGCGCTCACCGCGACCGCTCCCCCGACCAGGGCCGCGGCAACGAGCGCCCAGCGACGAAGTCGAGAACGAGGCCTGCGGGGCTCATCGGTGGGCGCTGTCATCAAGGAACAGACTACCCGCCGGGGAGACTTCCTCCGCCTCGGAACGAGGGGAGCCTGCTTGCCGGCTGCGGGCGAGCGTCCGGTCGGAGTGAGGACCGATGACCAGTACGTTCACGTTGCTCGAAGGTCAGGTGGGCAGGTTGTCCCAGCTGAAGCGCTCCTCGGCGAAGGCGTGGTCGGCGAGGCTCTTGATGAGCTCGTCGTCGTTGTCGTCGATCTCGCTGTAGTTGCTCCGCACCCGGCGCTGCACCTGGCCGGCAAAGACACGGAGTATCTCCAGCTCCTTCGCCGCGCCCTCCTCGCCGAGCCGTCGCACCGACGAGTCCACCCGCGACAGCACGCAGGCCATCAGGAACAGGTCGATCATGATGTCCGCCAGCCGTCGGGTGGCGAACTGCATGTCGACGATGCGCTTGCCGTGCTTGCGGAGGATGCGGTCCGCCGCGGTGGCCAGGTCCCGGGTGTGCTCCTCGAAGGCCTCGGCCTGAGGTTTCAGCACCGCGCTCAGCTTGGTGAAGGCGCCCCCCTCGCGCCCGAAGTTGGTGACCAGCGACGCCCGGCGCAGCGCGTACTCGCTCAGCACGCCGAAGCCCTTGATTGGATCGTTGAGCACGCCCTTCAAGCTCGCCGCCAGGTCCGCCAGCTGCGCGCCCACGTCGTTCATCGCGGTCAGGGCGATGAACAGCCGGAGGATGTCGT
>RPRB01000430.1 GCA_003818285.1 Myxococcaceae bacterium | reverse complement strand
CGCCCGGCGGACGGGAGTCGAGGTGACAGGAGGCCGGCATGTTGCCGTCACCCCCCGGGACCGGACAAGCCGAAACTCACAGCGGTTTCCACTGTCCCAGCGGGGACCGGCCCCTTTCCGCTGTCACAGCGGAGACCGGCTGGGTTAGTCGGAGGATCGCGCCGGAATCGCGGCCGAAACCGAGGAGTGAGGAGGGCGCGGGGCTCGGGTCCCGTAACTGACGAGCGACGACGGGGTCGGCCGCGAGGGCAAGCGAGGAACGACCAACCCGGCCGGTTTCCGCTGTCAGGGCACGGAGCGGGTCGAGGACGCGCCCGTGCTCGCCGTCGCCCCCTTGAGCTGGTCGGGGAGCGCGTCCTGCGCGGACCGGAGCTTGTCGCGCAGGTCGTTGCGCAGCTCGGCGCCCGGCTTCGGAGCGAGCAGCAGCCCGACGCCCACGCCGACCAGCAGTCCCACCCCCAGCGCGGTCAGCGCCGGCGCCACCCAGTCGGTGGAGCTCGCGCGCTGCAAACCCACCAGGTCCAGCAGGTCGTCCCGGTCCAGCTTCTTCAGATCCCTGAGGCTCAGCATGGTGCTCCTCCGATCAGGATGGCGAGCCGACGTCGTCCGCGTCGCCGCCAGCGAATCCAGACACCGCGGCCTCGGCCATGCCGAGCAGCTGGTCCTTCACCAGGGGGAGCGCGGCCACCCGAACCCCGAGGCCCACCAGCCGGAAGGTGAGCGAGCTGAAGAGCCCGCCGCCGAGCACGTAGCCCACCCCCAAGGCCGCGGCAACCATCGCGTAGGGATGCCGCTGCACCCGGCCGCGGACGGACTGGCCGAGGTCCTCGAAGGTGCTCCTCGCTTCGTCGAGCAGCTGATGCGCGCTGTCGTTCAGGTGCCCCACCCGACCGACGAAGCCCTGCTGGGGTTGCCCGTTCCCGGAAGCGGGGTTCTGCGGGGAGCTTGCCATGTGCAGTCGATCCTTCCGGTCAGCGAGAGGCGATCCGCCCGATGACGAATCCCGCGGCCAGCGCGATGGCCAGGGAGGCGATGGGCCGCTCCCTGATGAACCCGCTCACTCGCTGGTTGAGCGAGTCCAGCTCGCGGCGGGCTTCCTCCAGCTCAGGGCCGACCCGGTTCTGGATGTCGCGGGCCGTGTCGGACAGCGTCTCGGTGGTGGCCATCGGTCTGGTCTCCGTGTGACGGTCGTTGGGGAAGGTGGGGTCAGCGCCGCCGGATGCCCAGCCACAGACCGGCGGTGAAGGCGATCCCCAGGGTGAGCCCTGGGCGGCGGGAGACCCAGTGGCGAACGTCCCAGATGTCGTGCAGCTGGCGTCTGAGAGCCTGGGCGGTGTCCACGACCTGCGTCCGGGCGCGCTCGATGTCCTCGCGGAGCTCGGCCTCGGTCCTCGGTCCGGAACGGGAGAGGGTCACGACCGGTGCTCCAGGGCGGAGTGGCCATTGCTCGGCGGCGCCGGGGCGAGCGCGTGGACCGTCCGCTCCAGCTCCATCACCGAGTCGGCGAGCTCCGGGCGCCGGAAGGAACGTGCGGCGAGGGCCACCCCCACGGAGCCGACGACGACGTTGAGCAGCCCCACCAGAGCCACGGCTGCCGCCAGGGGGAGCCACCGGGCCAGCGCCAGCGCCGCGGCGGCATTGAGGAAGGCGTAGCCCACCAGCACCAGCGGCGCGCAGGCAGCGATCTGGGCCACGCCCAGCCCGGTCCTGCGGGCGGTCTCGCCGAGCTCGAGCTTCGCCAGGGCGACGTGCCGGGACAGGAGGTTCCCCAGCTCACTCGCCAGCTGGACCAGCAGCTCGGCCGTCCCCGGCCGGTGGTTCGGCGTCTTGTGCGTCGGCGCGGTGCTCACGTGGAAAACGCTACACCCATCATGCACGGCGGGGCGAGCGACCCAGCCACGAGCGGCCTACCCGGAGGGCGAGCCGGAGCGCCTCCAGCGGAAGCCCCGCCACCTCGCGGCCGGCGGAACGGAGCTGGCGTGCGGCATCGCCGACGCCGCGGACCGACCGGGTGACCTGGTCGCGGAAGGCGCCGATGAGCTCGGCAGGCGTCTCGGCCAGGACCTGCTCCGCCGCGGGCGGAAGCTCCTCGGAGGGCATCGCTCCGAGCGGGGGGGTCGCATCCCGATCGACGGAGCGTTCCCGGCGACGCTGCCGCCGCTTGCTGTGCTGGACCTCACGGGCCATCCCGGGCATCCCCACCTCGCTGGCCACCGCGCCGGTGCCGGGCGGGGCGGGCGTGGCGGTGACCTGCTCCTCCGTGGAGCCCAGGTGCACGTCGGGCGCGTCGGCCGCCTCGTGCTGCTCGGCCTCGGCGGCGGCTCGCTCCTCGGCCCGGGCTTTCAGGATCGCCTCGGTCTCGGCGAACTTCTTGCCGTAGTGGATGTCCGTCTCGCCCTGGGGAACGGCCGACTGGGCCGCGATCTCCTGCTTGTCGCGGCGGGCCAGGTCCCGGTCGGTGTCTGCCGTGCTGACGGTGTCGGGGTCGAAGCTGTAGCTGCGGGGCATGGTGTCGTCGAAGCTAGGAACGCACTGTCCGGAAGGGAACCAGCTGCCGATTTTGATCCCGGT
>RPRB01000429.1 GCA_003818285.1 Myxococcaceae bacterium | reverse complement strand
TCACGCACGAAGCCCTGGGCCTCGCCGTACAGCTCGAGCCAGTCGAGGAGGGGGTCCCCGAGGAGGAAGTTCCGCGTGCGTGTCGCCGACACCCAGTCGCTCCAGTCCCGTTCGTTGGACGGCGCGACGAGGTTGAGCCGCTCGAGGTGGGCGGGTTGGGTCGGATGTACGAGAGGACGGGGCGCGGTCACGGCGTCCCGCCCTGCGGCGGGCGTGCCATCTCGCGAGGATCAGTGTCTCGGGGAGCTACAGCGCGTTCCTGTGCGGGTCGTGAGCGGGACGTGGGTCGCTCAGCGCCCTATGGTCGCGAACGACCCGGTCCGCGAACGAGCCTGCGGATAGGACTTGGCCCAGCTTGGCAAGTGACGCGGGAAATCGAGGAATCTCCAGTAAGGTGGCGGGCGTGGCGCAGGGGCCCCGCCGCTCGGCGAACTTCCAGTTCCTAGAACCGCATGACGCGCTGCTGGGCGCCCTCGGCGCCCAGGCGGAGCTGTACTTCGCGGACGACCCCTCGACAGCACTCATCAAGCTGCGGCAGTTCGGGGAAGTCCTTGCTCGACGAGCCGCTGCCCTCCTGGGCGAGTTCACGTCTCCGGAGGCGAGTCAGCTCGATCTCATCAACCGCCTCCGCGACCAGGGCGTGCTCACGCCCCAGGTGCGCCAGCTCTTTCACGACCTCCGGAGGGCGGGGAATGCCGCCGCTCACGAGGCCAAGGGCAGCCATGCGGATGCCCTGCACCAGCTCAAGATGGCCCGCGAGTTGGGGGTGTGGTTCCACCGGGCCTTCAAGGACAAGAACTTCAAACCCGGGCCCTTCATCCCTCCGAGCGACGCGGCGAACGAGAGCCGGGCGATGGCCTCAGAGCTGGAGAAGCTCCGAGGCGAGGTCAGCAAGGCAAGACTCTCCGTGGAGCAGGCACAGGCCCTTGCGGAGGCCGAGGCGCGGCAGCGGCTCAGCCTTGAAGAACGTCTTCACAGGGACCAGGAAGAGCGTGCGGTCTGGCAGGGACTTGCCGAGGATTACGAGCGGAAACTCAACGCCCACCTGAGCCAGGTCCAGGCTCAGGCGGAGGCGAAGCCTGCCGACCAGCTGAAGCTCATCGCCGACCAGGCCCAGGAGGCCGCCGAGCACCTGGACCTCAGCGAGGCGGACACCCGGCGCATCATCGACGGTCAGCTCCGCACCGCGGGATGGGAGGCGAACTCGCTGGAGATGACGTTCCAAGCTGGGGCGCGCCCTCAGAAGGGACGCAACCTCGCCATTGCCGAGTGGCCGACCGCGAATGGCCCCGCCGACTATGTGCTGTTCTCGGGGCTGGACGTGCTCGGCGTCGTGGAGGCAAAGCGCAAGCGCCGCGACGTGATGGCCTCCATCGAGCAGTCCAAGCGCTACAGCGAGGGCTTCGAGGTTCGAGGTGATGAGCAGCTCGTCGGCGGCCCCTGGGGCAAACACCGGGTGCCCTTCCTCTTCGCCACCAACGGCCGCCCGTACCTGAAGCAGCTCGAGCAGAAGAGCGGTATCTGGTTCCTGGATGCACGACGGTCCACCAACCATCCGCGCGCGCTTCAGGGCTGGTGCACGCCGGACGGCCTCCGGGAGCTACTGCGGCAGGATCAAGAGAGGGCCGAGGCGGCGCTCCGAACTGAGCCCACCGACTACCTCGGTCTCCGCGACTACCAGCTCAAAGCCATCGCCGCCGTTGAGCAGGCGCTCGAGGACGGCCGTCGCCAGGCTCTTGTCGCCATGGCCACAGGCACCGGCAAGACCCGAACCTTCATCGGCCTCATCTACCGGCTTATCAAGACGGCCCGGTTCCGCCGCGTGCTCTTCATCGTGGACCGAACCGCGCTCGGCGAGCAGGCCATGAGCGCCTTCGAGCACGCCGTCCTCGAGGAGCTGAAGACCTTCACGCAGATTTTCGACGTGAAGGGCTTCGAGGACCTCCGGCCGGCCGCCGAGACGAAGCTTCACTTCGCTACAGTGCAGGGGATGCTCAAGCGCATCCTCTATCCGAGTCAAGACGAGGACCGGCCCCAGGTAGACGACTACGACTGCATCGTCATCGACGAGTGCCACCGGGGCTACACGCTGGATCGGGAGATGAGCGACGTCGAGCTGACCTTCCGGGACCAGGGTGACTACATCAGCCAGTACCGGCGCGTCCTCGAGAGCTTCGACGCCGTGAAGATTGGCCTCACCGCCACGCCGGCGCTGCACACCACCGAAATTTTCGGTGACCCGGTCTACCAGTACAGCTACCGGGAAGCGGTCATCGACGGCTGGCTGGTGGACCACGAGCCACCCATTCGAATCACGACCGACCTCTCATCCAAGGGCATCCACTTCAAGGCGGGCGAGAAGGTGGCGGCTCTCAACCGTGAGACCCAGCAGCTCGACTTGATCCATCTCCCGGACGAGTTGGACTTCGACGTGGTCGACTTCAACCGGAAGGTGCAGACGGAGAACTTCAACAAGGTCGTGTGCGACGAGCTCGCCCGCCAGATTGACCCGAACGACGACGGCAAGACGCTCATCTTTTGCGCGACCGACGAGCATGCTGACCTCGTGGTGAAGCTCCTGAAGGCGGCCCTCGACGAGCG
>RPRB01000428.1 GCA_003818285.1 Myxococcaceae bacterium | reverse complement strand
CCAGGAGGGGCCTCCCGCCCGGGTGCGCTCCGCCATCTCGGTGACGGTGACCGTGCTGTTGACCAGGCCTCCCAGGAACCCGGTGACCGCGATTCCGCGCGGTCCGGCGGCCTTCAGCAGGACGTAGTTCACGAACCCCAGCGCTGCGATGAGCAGGACCGTGGTGAACGCCGCTCTTGGGAACACGAGCCCCCAGGGATCGACCGGCGCCGTGGGGAGCACGGGGAAGATGGCGAAGGCGAGGACCCCCAGCAAGATCGCCGACCGGATCTCCTCCGCGGTGAGCCGGTGGCTGAAGCTGGCCAGACGCTCCTTCCACGCCAGGAGCCCGGCGGTGATGACGGCGACCGCCGCGGGGGTGAACCGATGGCCGAGCCCGCAGGTGATGCCGGTGACGGTCATGACCAGCAGCGCCGCCGAGGTGGTCAGCTCGATGCCCTGGCCGGCTTGGATCGACGCCCAGTTCACCACCAGGATGAGGATGGCGGTGCCGGCGATGGCCGCGAGCGCGAAGGGCGTGCCCAGCAGGGCCCCCAGCGCGCCGAGGAGCGAGACGAAGGCGAAGGTCCGCAGCCCCGCTTCCTTTCCCCGCCACTCCCGCTCCAGGCCGACGAACAGGCCGACGCCGAGCGCGAGCAGGACCCGCGACAGCGTCTCGAATGCCGGCCAGCGGCTGACGTCCATTGACCGAGCGATCTGATACGGGTTGCTTCCCGGTGGGTGGACGAATCGCTCGGAGCGTCCGCTATCCACCGGAAAAGCCCCGCCCCGCACAGACCTCCGACTTGCACCGGGCGCTGCTCCAGAGACGGGCCGGTGAGGTTGGGTGTCGGTGCGGTAGCAACGGCCCGTCTCCGACGCGTGACGCCCAGGTGTCAACCGACGCGTGACCCGTGCCCCTGCCGGGATGAACGCCGGCGGTCAGTTGGTGAAGTTCGTCACCGGGAACGCGACCGGGCTGTGATGGCCCTCGCGGTCCACGGCGCGCACCCCGAACTGGAAGTTGTCCTTTGGCGAGAGGGGGAGGGTCGCGCTGGTGACGTTCCCGACCGGGATGGCGTTGGTCCAGTCCTCCTCGCTGGTCATGCGCCACACCACCTCGTAGCCATCCAGATCCGGGTCGGTGTCGGCGTCCCAGGTGAGGAGCGTGTCGTTGGTGAGCACCGGGGCGTGGATCTGGACGTTCTTCGGCGTCCCGGGCGCCTGCGAGAGCGACCACAGCGCGCAGGCGTTCACCTTCGCCACCCGGGCGACGTACTGGAAGTCCACGAACTCGACCAGGTCACCGAACTGCACGCCGTTCTCCACCCGGGTGTCCTGGTGCTCGTGGGCGAAGGTCTCGTTCGGCTCGGTGAGGCGGGCCGCGGGGTAGCCCACGGTCTGGTAGGAGACGTGATCGCTCGCCCGGAGATAGCGGTCCCGGCGATAGAGGACCCAGACGGTCATGTCGGTCTCCTCGTTCTGGCCCACGTTCTTGACGAACCTTCCCAGCTGCCGGGACGCGCTGTCGTTCTCCCCGCCGGTCAGCTGGAGGAGCTGGAGCGCGAGCGACTGAGCCGGAGTGAGCAGCGCGCCCGTCAGTGGCGGCGTGGTGGGCGGGATGGCCGATGGGCGGAGCGTGGTGGGCACGCCCTCGGTGAAGAGCCGGACCCGGTGCGCATCGCTCACTCCGTTCTCGGCCTTGCTGGCCCCGACGATGTCGTTGGAGAACATCCCCTGGATGTCTGCGCCTGATGCCTTGTACAGCCTGGCCTGGTTGGCTGATCCGAAGAGCCCCTCCTCCTCGCCATCCACCGCGGTGAAGACGATGGTCGACTCGGGGCTGTGCTTCGCGAAAACCCGGGCCAGCTCCATGATGACTGCCACGCCCGAGGCATCGTCGTCCGCCGCCGGCTGCGGCGGGTCGGGGTTGGTGAGGATGGTACGTCGGGAGTCGAGGTGGCCAGAGACGACGTAGATGCGCTCAGAGGTGAGGGAACCCCGCAGCGTCGCCACCACGTTGGTGATGTCCACGCCCGCGGGATTGAGGATGGTGTTGGGAACCGGGGCCTGGTGATAGGTCTGCAGCTCGACCGTCATCCTGCCGCCGGACGCCGCCGCGTACCCCTGGAGCGTCTGGAAGACGTAGTTGATCGCCGCACCGATGCCCTCGTTCGGGTCGGTCTGGCTGGACTCGGTGTGGCGAGTGCCGAAGGAGGCGAGCTTTCGGATGATCGCCTCGATGTTCTTGTGATCGACCTCCCCGATGATCTGCTTGAGCTCGCGCTCGGGTTTCTGCGGCTTGATCTTCACCCCGTCGGGCGGTCGCACCGGCGGAAGCGGATCGTCGTCCTTCGAGTCGGCCCACGTCGTGCCTGGCAGCAGCACGAGCAGCGCGATGGCGGTGAGCAAGCTCCTGTGTGCAGAGATCCCCTGTCGGTTCATCGGCCCCACCCCTTGGCTTGGAGAGGGGCGGACGGTAGGCGCCGGGAAGGCGCGCGCCGCCAGCGCAGCCCGCTGCAACACCTCGACACTCGACACTGTTGACGGTGCGTCAGGCCCCCGCAACGGAGGGCTGCGAGCGGTGTCCCAGGATGCGCTCCTGCCACGGAGTGGCGAGAGCTCT
>RPRB01000427.1 GCA_003818285.1 Myxococcaceae bacterium | reverse complement strand
TGACCACCGGGGGGGTCTCCGCCGGGAGCGGGGCCACTGGCGTCCCGGCGTCGGGGCCGGTGGATGCCGGCCCCGACGGGGGCTCGAAGCGGAAAGGGATCCGGACCCGCGCGGCAAAGGGCTTTCCGTCCCGGAGCGCCGGCCGGAAGGTCCACCTCCGCACGGCCGCCAGCGCGGCGTCGTCGAACTCCTTCCCGGCCGACTCGGCGATCTCCGCGGTCGTTACCTGCCCCGCGGCGTCGACCGTCACCTGTGTCACCACGACCGCGCTGGTCGTCGCTCCGGGCGGGTACTCGGCGGGTGGGGACTCCACCACCTCGGGTGGGGTGACCGACTGCGCCAGGGCGGCGGCTCCCAGGAGCGTGCTCAGCAGCAGGAGGACGCGGGTCATCGAACGAAGCGAATCGACAGCGTGGGAATGGTTCCGGCAACGGACTGGCCTGCCTCGTCCCGGGCGGAAGAGAAGCGCTCCGAGCGAGCGCAGACCCGCGCCGCCGCGGCGAAGGCCGGGGTCGGACTCTGGAGCACCTCGACGTGCTGTGCGGCCCCATCGCGATCGACCTCGATCCGCACCGAGACCCGTGCCTCGCGCAGATCCGAGGATTGCTCCTCGTCAGGCCAGGGGCAGACCCAGTCGCGGCGGGCGGGGGCCGGCGCGCGGGCCAGGCTTCCTCCTGGGGTTCCACCGGCGACGCCCCGCGGGCGCGCGCGAGGATCGTTCACCGCCACCGCACTGGTTCCTGCCGGCGCCGTGAAGCCGCCTGCATAGCTCTCGCTCTTCCCCTCCGGCATCGTGAACTGGGTGAGATCCATCGGCTTGCTCGGATCCTCGAGGGCGGTCACCACGCGCCCCGCCTGGGCCGCCGCCGGCGGCGCCCGACGGACCGGACGAGGAGGAGAGGACGGGGGCGGGGACTCTCGGGGCGGTTCCGGAGGCGGTGGAATCCGTTCCAGCGTCACGGATCTCGTGATGGCCGGCGGTGGCGGACGTTTCTCGTGTGCGGCGTCGCCCCATACAGCCAGGCCAGCCAGCGCCGCGTGAACGAGGAACGTCGCCGCCAGGGCGAGAGCCACCCGCTTGCGGAGCGCCCCGCTCCCGAGGGACTCCGCCGCTTGGTACACGGCACCGGGGGGCGCCGGAAGCAGGACCACCCGGTGGACCAGCCTTCGCGGGCGGCGGGAGCGGCCGCTCATCGGGGGCTCGACGGAGCGGGCTGGAGTGAGACCGCAAACGCGATTTGGGTCACGCCCGCGCGGCTCAAAAGGCCCATCAGGTGCAGGACGCGGACGTGCGTCACCTCTCCATCCGCCTGGATCACCGCCCGTAGATCAGGATGGGCGTTGCGTTCCGCGGTGGCCCGCTGCATGAGCTCGGCGTCGCCGGCGATCGGCTGACCGTTCACGCGCAACGTGCCGTCGCGCGGCATCGTGACCGCGAAGACCGGGCTCACCTGCTCACCGGTGCTGCTCCTCGGCAGATCCAGCTTCAGGGCGGCGCTGGGGGCCACCACCAGCTTTGCCGTGACCATGAAGATGATCAGCAGCACCAGGGTGATATCGACCAGCGGGGTGACGTTGATGCCGCTGATGGTGTTCGACTCGGTCTGGGAAGACGCCATCACTCGGCCCTCCGCGCGGTGGGCCGAACCTCGACGTTGACGGAGCCCGGAGGGACCTCGGCGTTGAGGTGCGCGAGCACCACGTTGGTCAGGGCCTCGCTCCTTGCCATGATGGTGGCGATGCGACGCTGGAAGTAATTGAAGGCCGCCACCGCCGGAATGGCCACGAAGAGGCCGACCGCCGTCGCGACCAGCGCCTCGGCGATGCTGCTCATGATTCCCTGCGGGGCGAGGGATCCGGTCGCCGAGAGCGACTCCGGACGACCGAGGACGTCGAACGCCTCGACGATTCCGATGACCGTGCCCAGCAGCCCCACGAACGGCGCGTTGTTCCCCAGGGTGCCGAGGAAGGCGAGCCCGCGCTCCATCCGGCTTCGTTCCAGGGCCAGCGCACCGGCGACTGCCTTCTCGGCGGCGATCGGGCCGAGGTCGGCGCTCCGCAGCCCGGCAGCCGCGGCCGTCGCCTCGGCGGAGGGAGAACGGCTCAATCGCTCGAGCGCCTCACGATGACGGCCGGCCCGGAGGAGGCCATCGAGCTCGCGGGAGAGCCCCGAGATGTCGTCGCGGATGCCGCGGAAGAACAGCGCCCGCTCCACCGTGACCAGGATGCTGGCCAGCGAGAGAACGATGAGGATCCACATCACCCAGGAGGCGTGGAGATCGAGGAGAACGTGCTTCAGGTGCTGTCACAGACATGGTCAGTCCTTGGGTCGAGTTCGAACGCCCGGTGCTCGGGGATTCCTCCGCAGCCGGGCGAAGACAGCCGGCTCTGGACGAGTCGGCCGTCACACAGCGCGGCTACTTGGGGAGTCCCGGCACGTAGAACGGGTCGCTGGCGTGCTGTCCGGTGTTGTAGCAGAGGCCGTCGGCGTTCAGGTGCCCTTGCGTGCTCTGCTGGTACGCGACGTAGTCGGAGTAGTTGCGGAGCGCGCTCTCGGGCGGGCCGTTCGGATTGACGGGGACGCTCCCGGAGTCGAATCCGCGGACGCC
>RPRB01000426.1 GCA_003818285.1 Myxococcaceae bacterium | reverse complement strand
GCCCCATCCTCGTCCGTTTCATCTGGTCCGGCGTGACGGCTCGCGCGGCGCGATGGGAGCAAGCCCTTTCGCTCGACCGTGGCGCCTCCTGGGAGACGAACTGGGTGATGCACCTCGAGCGGACGGAGTGACGCTCTTCCTCGTCCACCTCGCAGGGTGAAATCCTGCTCGCGCTGGAGGCACATGTCTGCCGACGACGCCGGCTGGGTTCGGAAGGACTTGAGCTCCGGCCGCTGAATGCGAGCGGTCTTCACGGCGAGCGCGCCCGCCGTCGCCGCCGTGAAAGCGAGTCGAGCGAAATATCCCGACACACTTGTCACTCTCACCGTTCGCTACGGCGGCGCTAGCTAAGCACCACGCACGTCACTTTCGACGAAGCGCACCTCCGAGGAGCAGTGCCATGCCGGACATCCTGCACAAGGTCGACATCAGGTCTTCCCCGAATGATACCTATCGAGCATTGACCACCCTCGAGGGCCTTGCCGGCTGGTGGACCAGGACCACGCAAGGCAACCCGAATGCCGGCGGCACAATCGGGTTCCGCTTCGGGCCGCACGGCGGCTTCGACATGAAGGTGCTCGAGCTCGAGCCCGCCAAGCGCGTCCTCTGGCAGGTCGTCGACGGACCCGACGAATGGATCGGGACGAAGGTCAGCTTCGACCTCCGGAGTGACGGCGACTTCACGGTCGTGCTGTTCAAGCACCAGGGCTGGAAGGAACCGGTCGAGTTCATGCACCACTGCAGCACGAAGTGGGCGACGTATCTGCTGAGCATGAGGTCGCTGCTCGAGAGCGGCCAAGGCGCGCCTTATCCGAACGACGTGCACATCTCCGCAAGAGGGGATTAGGCGGGCTGCCGCGAACGGCTCCCCGATCACCCTCCGGCACGGAACGGCTGACCGCCGATGACGAGCTCGTCGATCTCGAGCCGCTGAATGCGAGCGGTCTTGACGGCGAGCGCCCGGATGGCGAGCGCGCCGATGGCAACTGCTCCCACGGCGAGCGCGCCCATGCTGGTCGCGGCGAGGGCGGTACCGATCCTCGCCAGGCCCAGCTGCGAACGCGCCCTTCGCTTCCTTCGCAGATTCGAAAGGACCTTCATGGTTCCTCCGTTCAGGAGGTTAGGGACCGCAGCGCCGGCCCTCTAGTGCCGATGTCGACGCTTCTTGAGTCGATGTCGGTGGGCTGCCTGCTTCGCACGGTTGCCGCAGACGGCCATGCTGCACCACCGTCGGGCATGGCCCCGCGTGTGATCGGCGAACAGCAGCGTACACGCCGGGCCTTCGCAGGCCTTCACCTGGGAAAAGTCCTCCGTGCAGACGAGCCGAGCGAGTGCCTCCACCACCGGCAGCAGAAGCGCGTCGGGGTGCCGCCACCGGCGCACGGTCTGAAGCTGGAAGGGCCCTCGCCCGGCTGGCCGAGGGGCGATCCGGCTGTACGTCTCGTGGCGCTCGAGTAGACGATTGAGCGGCTCCAGCTCGGCGAGCGCCTCGGCCGCCAGAGCGCGGCCCTTGTGCCGGCGCAGGAAGCCCCTGAACCATTCCCGTAGGCTGCGCGCCTGATCCGCGACTCTGTCGAGCTCACCCGGGAAAGCGCGCGTCCTCATCTCCTCGAGCACGTCGCGCGGGACGAGCCTGGCTTGTTCGAGCCACCTCAGGTACCCCTCGCCGTCCTCGATCCAGTCGACGGGGGTATCGATGGGGGTCGCGATCGAATTCAGAAAGTCCAGTCCGAGCGCATCGCCGACGAACATCGCGGGCGGATGGCGTTCCATCGACACTCCTCTCCGGGCCGGCGAGCTGGAGCCCGCGCGGCCGCGAGTGTTGGATAGATAACCTTTTCAATGTGGCTTGACAAGTTACGTTCTCCCATCGTAACCATACAAAGGCCAGTGATGAGGTTACGCAGTAGGCGGAGGTGAACATCCGTGGGGCGTCGACGGAGGAGCGACCTCGGTGAGGATCATTGGCTCGCCCTTCCCCGGTTGCGTCGGAACCATCCGGCAACCGCTCTGCATCAGTCTCACAGGTTACCTTTGAGTCCAGGAGATGCGCCTTGCCCAACATCCGATACCGCACGACCGACGTGGACGGGTTGAAGATCTTCTACCGCGAAGCCGGCACGGCCAGCGCCCCGAACCTGTTGCTGCTGCACGGCTTCCCGAGCGCCGGCCACATGTTTCGCGATCTCATCCCGCTTCTCGCCGATCGCTTCCACATCATCGCCCCGGATCTGCCGGGCTTCGGTAACTCCGATGTGCCGGCCCGCGGGGACGGCTTCGACCGGATCGCGACCCTGATCGACCGCTTCACCGAGGTGATCGGCTTCGATTCGCTATGCCCTCTACGTCTTCGACTACGGCGCGCCGATCGGCTTCCGGCTCGCGGTGAAGCATCCGGACCGGATCACCGCGATCATCTCGCAGAACGGCAACGCCTACGAGGAAGGGCTGAGCGACGGCTGGAACCCGATCCGGGCCTACTGGCAGGAGCCGTCCCAGGCCAACCGCGAGGCGCTGCGCGCCTTCCTCAAGCCCGAGACGACCATCTTCCAGTACACGCACGGCGTACCCGACCCCACGGCGGTCTCTCCAGACGGGTATTCGCTCGACAACTTCTACCTGGCTCGGCCCGGCGTGGCCG
>RPRB01000425.1 GCA_003818285.1 Myxococcaceae bacterium | reverse complement strand
GGGATGAACCTCAACCGGGCCATCGCCGCCCGGAACCCGAAGCCGCCCGAGCCGTCGTCCGGCCCGCTCCCCTTCACCTTCGTGGTGGACACCTTCACCCTCGACGACGGCGCGGTGCGATTCGTCCAGGGCAAGGGAGAGGAGGCCAGGGCGGTGGCCCTCTCCGGACTGGGGCTCCGTGCCGGAGGGCGATACGCCGGCCCCACCAGCGCCTTCGACGGACGGCTGGAGGGTCGCGCCGCCGTGTCGGGGCTGGTGAAGGGGCCGCTCCAGCTCTTCGTGCGCGGCGCGGGTGACCCGAAGGCGCTCGAGGCGGCGGTGGACCTCGGGCTCGCCGGGCTGGTCCTGAAGGGCGCGGGAACCAAGAAGGGCTCCGCGATGGAGGCAAGGCTGGAGCGCCTCGTCGTTCCGCCGGCGGTGGGCCGGGCACTCACCCCGGCCTGGACCCCCAGCGTCGCGGTGGAGCTCTCGGGCGAGGGGGGCCTGGACGGAGATGCCGTCCGGGCGGATCTGCGGGGCCGGGCCGGCACGGCCGAGCTCGCGCTCCGGGCTCGTGGCGACGTGAAGGCGCCGAGGGTCGACCAGGGACATCTCGAGCTGCGACACGTCAACCTCGCCCAGCTGCTCGCCGACGGCCCGGCGAGCGACCTCGCGCTGACCGCGGACGTGCGTGGGGGCGGCAAGAGCCTCGAGACGCTCACCGGCGCGGTGGACCTCTCGGTGCCTCCGAGCCAGGTGCGCAACGCGAAGGTCGGTCCGGTGGAGCTGCACGCGACCGCGGACCGGGGAACGTTCGACGTCCGCGAGCTCCGGGCGATCCTCCCGGGCCTGCGAGTCCAGGGTCGCGGCAAGGGCACCCCCCGGGCGATGCAGGCGTCGCTGGATGCGGAGGCCACCGACCTCGCTCTGCTGGGCAGGACGTTCGGCAGCCTCTCGGCCTCGCGCTTTCCTCCGCTGGCAGGCTCCGGAACGCTGCACGTCGAGGCCACGGGCCCGATGCGGCATCCGGGCGTGGGCGTCGAGGGCAACTTTCCCTCGCTTCGGGTCAGCGACATCCGGGCGCGGGCGCTGGTCGTATCAGCCCACGTGGCCGACGTCGACCGAGTGCTGGACTCCAACGCACGCGTGAGCGCTCAGGAGCTCCGCCTCGGAGAGCGCACGCTGAAGCCGGTGAGTCTCTCCTTCCTCACCCGCGGCCGCGCCCTCGACCTCCATGCCGGCATCGGCGGAACGGTGCCGCTCGAGCTGCATCTCGGTGGAACCGCCGACGAGGACCGGCGGGGGCTGCAGATGGAGGCCTTCGCCCTCCGCTATCCCGAGGCGAGCTGGACGCTGGAGGCGCCGACGCACCTCCGCTTCGCGGCCGACGACCTGTCGCTCGAGCCGATGCGCCTCGTGGCCGAGGATCAGACCCAGGCCATTCGCCTCGGCGGCTGGAAGCGCGGCAACCGGGTCGACGCCAGCGTGGGCCTGCAGGCGCTGGACCTGGGGAAGCTCCCGCGCGCCCTGCTCCCTCCCAGCCTCTCGCTGGCCGGGCGGGTGACCCTCGACGCCCGTGCGCGAGGCCCCCTCTCCGACCCGGCGGTCGAAGCCACCGTGGACGCGAACGACGTCACCGCCGGGAAGGTGCAGCACCTCTTCCTGAAGGGAAATGGCTCCTGGGTCGCGCGGCGCGCCAAGGCCCAGCTCCAGGCGCGCGGGCTGGGCACCGAGCTCAGCGCGGACGTGGATCTGCCGGTGGATGCGTTCCGCCGGCGCCGGCACGAGCCGGTGAAGGCCCGCATCGGTATGCCCGCATTCGACCTGGGCCAGGTCATCTGCACGGCGGTGCGGATGAAGCTCATCACCCGCGGGTGCGAGGCGGACAAGCCGGAGGTGAGCGGGAGCGCCGAGCTGAACGTCGACCTCTCGGGCCACGCCGACGCCCCGGTGCTCCAGGCCTCTGCGCGCACTCAGGGAGTGCGCTACCGCAAGCTGCCGCCCACCGACCTGACGGTGGCGGTTGACGGGCCGGAGAAGGGCAACCTGTCGGTCTCCGCGAAGGGGACCGCGCTCCAGGGCACCGTCGACGTGCAGGCCTCGGTGGGCCGGTCGCTGGCACAGCTGGTGTCCGATGCCCGGCCCGCCGAGACGCTGCGCACCGCGACCCTTCAGGCGCGGGCGCGGATCGCCGGGTTGCAAATCAAGCCGCTCCGCGAGGCCGAGCTGATCCCCCGCGACGTGAGCGGGGCGGTTTCCCTCAGCGCCGACCTGGGGGGCACGGTGAGCGCGCCCAGCGGCGAGCTGACGGTGCAGGGCCAGCAGCTCCAGACCCCGCCGATGGACCCCACGGACGTCAGCCTGAAGGTCGAGGCGCAGAAGGCCATCACCGCCGTGCTCGAGGCGCAGGACGCGCACGGCGTCCTGGTCAGCGTGAAGCTCGATGTGAGCGCCTCCCCGGCCAGCCTCCAAGCCCGGAAGACGTTCGACGACGTGCCGGTGAAGCTGGACGGGAAGTTCGGCCCGCTCGACCTGTCCCGCCTCCCGCTGGTGGTGGGCGAGGGCCGGCTGGCGCGGCGGCTCCGCGGCACGCTGGACGCCACGGTGCAGGGTGCGGGCTCGCTCCAGGCGCCCACCCTCGTCGCCGAAGCCCGGACCGCCCAGCTGGGCGCCGGAGACACGCCGCTAGGCAAGG
>RPRB01000424.1 GCA_003818285.1 Myxococcaceae bacterium | reverse complement strand
TCCCGGGCCGCCGCGAGCGCGAGCACCAGCAACCCCGCGGTCATCGCGCTGAAGACCATGCTGGTGGTCCAGGTGGCCATGACCGCCACGAGCCCGAGCCCCACCGCAAAGGCCAAGGCGTCCTCCACCCAGCGGCGCGGCCGGTCGCGCATCAGCAGCGCCGCGCAGCCGGCCAGCGGGACCCCGAAGAGGATCTGGCGCTCGATGCGCGGGCCGCTGGCCCGCACCGCGTCCCAGTTGTGGACCAGGAGCGCGGCGAAGATGACCACCGAGCCGATGGAGAGCACGAGCACCGCCGCGGCTGCCGCGTCCTTGGTGACCCGGGCCTTCTCGTCGAACTCCTGGGTCGCGAGGTCGACCAGCGTCTCCAGCGCGCTGTTGAGGATCTCGGCGAAGAACACCAGCAGGACGCAGAAGATGAGCGTCACCTTCTCCGCCAGGCCGAGCGGCAGCCCGCTCCCTACCAGCCCCACCAGGATGGCGGAGACCACGTGGACCTTCATGTTCGGCTGGTGCACCACCGTGTGGACCAACCCGTTCCAGGCATGGAGCGTCGAGGCCCAGAAGCCCTCGCCGCGGCGAGGCGGGTAGGGCGGTTTCCGGAGGGGAACGGGGGCGGGTGCGGTCATGCGAACCGTGCGACCGGCACAGAGTCGGTCCGCAGGCAGGAAGCAGTCAACGCGTGTACTCCCGAGCGTTGAATTCCGGGCCCGCTTCTCCTAATGGACCGCCACATGGCCACCATGAAAGTCGCAATCAACGGTTTCGGTCGGATCGGGCGCTGCATCCTCCGGGCGGCGCTGGCGCGGAAGGAGAACATCGAGTTCGTCGCCATCAACGACCTCGACGCGCCCGCGACGATGGCCCACCTCTTCAAGTACGACTCGGTGCACCGCACCTGGCCGGGCGAGGTCTCGGCGACCGACAAGGCGATGACGGTGGACGGCAAGACCATCGCCTTCACCGCGGAGAAGGACCCGACGAAGCTGCCGTGGAAGGCGATGGGGGTGGATCTGGTGCTGGAGTGCACCGGCCGTTTCGCCGACCGCGAGGGGGCGAGCAAGCACCTCGGGGCGGGGGCGAGGAAGGTCATCATCTCCGCGCCGGCGAAGGGTCCGGACGTGACCATCGCCATCGGGGTGAACAGCGAGGCGTACGACCCGGCGAAGCACACGATCCTCTCTGCGGCCTCGTGCACCACCAACTGTCTCGCCCCCACGGCGAAGGTCCTGCTCGACACCTTCGGCATCGAGAAGGGGCTGATGACGACGGTGCACAGCTACACCAACGACCAGCGCATCCTCGACCTGACCCACAAGGACCTGCGCCGTGCCCGAGCGGCTGCAATGTCGATGATCCCCACCAGCACGGGGGCGGCGAAGGCGATCGGCGACGTGCTCCCCGCGCTGAAGGGGAAGATGCACGGGGTGAGCGTGCGCGTGCCGACGCCGAACGTGAGCCTGGTGGACCTGACGGTGGTGCTGGGGAAGAAGGCGACGCCGGAGGAGATCAACGCCGCGTTCCGCAAGGCCGCCGAGGGCCCGTTGAAGAACGTGCTGGAGTACAGCGAGGCGGAGACCGTCTCGGTGGACTACAACGGGAACCCGCACTCGGCGATCGTGGACGGGACCAACACCTTCGTCATCGAGGGGAACCTCGCCAAGGTGATGGCCTGGTACGACAACGAGTGGGGCTTCAGCAACCGGATGGTGGACCTCACCAAGCTCGTGCTGTCGAAGGGCTGAGTCCCCGGGGGAGGCGTCCGTGTCCTTCCGCTCCATCGACGATCTGCAGCTGACCGGCAAGCGCGTCTTCGTCCGCGTGGACTTCAACGTTCCGCTGGACGAGCAGCGCAACGTCACCGACGACACTCGCATCCGCGAGGCCCTTCCCACACTTCGGCGCGTGCTGCAGATGGGCGGCAAGCTCATCGTGGCCTCGCACCTGGGCAGACCGAAGGGAGTGGACCCGAAGCTGTCGCTCGAGCCGGCGGCGCGGGTGCTCTCGGAGCTCCTCGGCAAGCCGTACGAGGTCCTGCTCGCCGACGACTGCGTGGGCGACGGCGTGCGGAAGATGGTGAAGGACCAGACGCCCACCCAGGTGGTGGTCCTGGAGAACCTCCGCTTCCACAAGGAGGAGGAGGCGAACGATCCGGCCTTCGCCCGTGCCCTGGCCGACAACGCCGACCTGTGGGTGATGGACGCGTTCGGCACCGCGCACCGGGCGCACGCCTCCACCGCGGGGATGGCGGCGTTCGTGAAGGAGAAGGCGGCCGGCTACCTGATGCTGAAGGAGCTCGAGTTCCTGGGCCGGCTGCTGAAGTCCCCGGCGATGCCCTACGTGGCAGTGCTGGGCGGGGCGAAGGTCTCGGACAAGATCAAGGTGATCGAGAGCCTGCTTCCCCGGGTGAGCTCGCTCATCGTCGGTGGCGCGATGGCGTACACCTTCCTGAAGGCGCAAGGGGTCGAGGTGGGAAAGAGCCGGGTCGAGACGGACAAGCTGGACGTGGCTCGCCGCGCCCTGGACGCCGCGGATCGGCTTGGCAAGCCGGTGGTGCTGCCCATCGACCACATCGCCAGCACCGACGCGACCGGCAGTGCGCCGATCCGGGAGGTGAAGGAGCGGGCGCTGCCGCCGGAGATGATGGGCCTCGACATCGGGCCACGCACTCGGGCGCTGTTCGCCGAGCACCTCCGGCCGG
>RPRB01000423.1 GCA_003818285.1 Myxococcaceae bacterium | reverse complement strand
CGGTCCAGCCCCGCGGTCCCCAGCCGGGGGGCCACTGCCATTTCCAGGATCGCGATTCCGAGGCTCCGGAAGCACCGGCGGACGAGCTCGAGCCGCGCCTCCTCCGGCATCTCCGGGAAGGCCACCGCGAGGCTGGCCAGCGCTTTCCGACGCTCGCCCGGGGCGAGGTGGAACGCCGTGGTCCCCAGCGCCCGCCCGAGAGCCTGTGCCCACGACAGAGGCAGCCGCTCCGCCACGGCCAGCACGGACCGGACGAGCCCGTAGCGGAGCGTTCGCTTCAGGCGCTTGGACAGGGACGGTGCCACCGTGGGAAACGGACTCCCCTATGACACAGCGGGAGTGGAACTTCGACGGACTGGTGGGGCCCACCCACAACTACGCCGGGCTCTCGCCGGGGAACCTCGCCTCGCAGTCGCACGAAGGGAACGTGTCCAACCCGCGCGAGGCCGCGCTCCAGGGCCTGGAGAAGATGCGCTTCGTTGCCGACCTGGGGGTGGGTCAGGCGGTGCTGCCGCCGCACCCGCGTCCAGCGCTCCGGGCCCTGCGGGCGCTCGGGTACGTGGGAAGCGACGAGGAGGTGCTGGCCCGGGTCTTCACCGAGAACGAGCACCTTCTCCGGCTCTGCTCCAGCGCGGCGGCGATGTGGACCGCCAACGCCGCGACCGCCGCGCCGTCGAGTGACACCGGAGACGGCCGGATGCACATCACGGTGGCCAACCTCCAGGCGATGTTCCACCGGGTGCTGGAGGGCGAGACGACACACGCGGTGCTGCGGTCCATCTTCTCCGACGAACGGCGCTTCGCGGTGCACCCTCCCCTTCCCGGCGGTGGTCACTTCGCGGACGAGGGAGCGGCGAACCACGTCCGGCTGTCGGTCGAGGGTCGTCCGGCGATGCACCTCTTCGCCTGGGGCCGGAGCACCTGGCACCCGGTCAAGGGACCGGACCGCTTCCCCGCGCGACAGACGCTCGAGGCGTCACACGCGCTCGCGCGGCTGCACCAGCTACACCCCGACGCCTGCCTCTTCCCGCAGCAGTCCCCCGCCGGCATCGACGGGGGGGCGTTCCACACCGACGTCCTGGCGGTGGGAAACGAGGGCTTCCTGATGCTCCATGAGGAGGCGTTCGTCGCCGTCGAGCCGCTCCTCGCGACGCTTCAGAACCGCCTCGGGGGGTCGTTCCGCTGGGTGATGGCCAGCAGCCGCGAGCTGCCGGTGTCCGAGGCGGTCTACGGCTACCCCTTCAACAGCCAGGTGCTCACCCTCCCCGACGGGACGATGTGCATCGTGGCCCCCGTCGAGTCGCGGCAGCGGCCGCGGCCGCGCGCGTTCCTCGAGCGGGTGCTGGCCGAGGACAACCCGGTCCGGCAGGTGCACTACCTGGACGTGCGCCAGTCGATGAACAACGGCGGTGGACCGGCCTGCCTCCGCCAGCGGATCCGGCTCACCGACGAGGAGCGCGCGGCGGTGAAGGCCCGGGTGTTCCTCGACGCGGCGCTGGCCGCGGATCTCGAGGCGTGGATCCGCCGGCACTACCGCGACCGGCTGGCGGTGCGCGACCTGGCGGATCCGGCGCTGGCGCGGGAGTCGCTGACCGCGCTCGACGAGCTGACGCGCATCCTCCAGCTGGGCAGCGTGTACGACTTCCAGCAGAGCCCGCGCTGAGGACCTCGGGCTCGGGGAGGCCACGGCCCTCAGCCCGAGCTGGCGGGCCGGGAGCCGCGGGCGAACGGATGCTCGAGGCGACGGCTCAGCGGCCCCGCAAGCGGCGCGACTGTGACGGATCCACACCCGCATCGGCGGAGTCGAGGGCGTCGAGCCCGCGGGCGGGATCGAGCGCACGGACCGTCTCGAGGTCGATGGCGGTGCGGAGCCGGTCCATCCAGGCGCGAGTTGCCGCGTCCGGGGCCTGGCCAGACAGCGACACCTCGACCTCGCGGAGGGCCTCGCGCGGGCGCTTGAGGGCCTCGTACAGCTCGGCGGCCTGGCGGTGGAGCCCCGGGTCGCCGGGAGACAGGCGCATGGCGGTCTGGACGAGGTCGAGCGCACGGCCGTGGCGGCCCTCGACGCGGTAGGTGTCGGCCTGGGCGAGGACGAGGCGGGTCCGTGGACCGCCGGGGCCGAGGAAGGGCTGGATACGCTCGAGGGCGGCGCGGGCGAGCGCGGGCCGACCCTCGGCGAGGAGGAGGCCCGCGAGGGCGAAGGCGATCTCGGCGTCGCCGGGGTTTCGCGCCACGGCGGACTCGAGGGTGCGGATGGCGTCGCGGCGGCGGCCGAGCGCGGCGAGGGCTTGGGCGCGGGGGAGCGCGACGTCCTGGCCCTTCTGCTCGGCCTCGTCGAGGAAGACGAGGGCGCCGGCGGGGTCTCCCGTCTGGAGGCGAACGCGGGCGGCGGTGACGGTGAGGGCGGTGGCCTCGGGCTGGCCGGCGAAGGTGAGGAGCGCGCGGTCGAGGAGCGCGCGCGCGTCCTCGGTGCGCCCGCGCCGCCAGAGCTCGGTGACGAGGAGGTCGACGTGGGCCGGCGTGTCGCCGACCAGGTTCCAGAGCGCGTCGACGTCGCGGGCACGGGGAAGGGACTCGGCGAGGATGGCGCCGGCGGACTCGGCGCCGGACTCGAGGGCCAGCCGCTCCTCGACCAGCGCCTGGTCGGTGGCGCCGAGCTGGAACAGGGCGCGGGCGACGACGCGGTGGGTGTTGGGGTCGAGGGGCTGGAGGAAGAGAGCCCGGTTGAGCCAGGCGAGGGCGACGCGGGGCTGTCCGCCG
>RPRB01000422.1 GCA_003818285.1 Myxococcaceae bacterium | reverse complement strand
AGCGCGGCGACCACGCACAGGACCACCCACCGGACGATGCGGTCGCCTCCGCGGACCGTCAGGTGCGCACCCAGCCACCCGCCGACGAGCTGGCCGGCGGCCATGGACAGCGCGGTGTGCCACACCACGGCGCCCTGGGTGGCGAACAGCAGCGCCGCGGCGAGATTGCTCGCGAAGTTGATCGCCTTTGCCTCCGCGGAGGCCTGCTGGAGCGGCAAGGACAGCAGCCCGGCCAGGCTCACGATGAGGAGGGTCCCCGTCCCCGGGCCGAAGAAGCCGTCGTACACGCCGACGGCGAAGGCCAGGGCGGCGGCCCGGGCCACCGCCGCGCTCGCCGCCCGGCCACCTGCCACCCGGGGGCGAAGGAGGACCAGCACTGCCGCGGCCACGAGCAGCGCGAGCACCAGGGGCCGGAGGACCTCCGGCCGGACCGCGAGGACCAGCCGCGCGCCCACCAGCGCCCCCAGGAAGCCCAGGGGCGCCGTCCAGCGGGCCCGGCGGAACGGCACCATCCCCCCGTGGGAGAAGCGCGCCAGCGCCGCCGCTGCGCCGAACACCGACTGGCCCTTGTTGGTCGCCAGCGCCAGGTGCGGCGGCAACCCCGAGGCGAGAAGGGCCGGGACGGTGAGCAGCCCTCCCCCGCCGGCGATCGCGTCCACCGTGCCGGCCACCAGCGCGACCAGAGCCGGCAGGGCATCCGTTCCGCTAACGTTCGGCGGCAATGGCCACTTCCGTCCCCGACGAAACCCGCAAGGCGCTCGCTGCCAAGGACCCGTACGCGCTCGCCGCCTCCGCAACGAAGGAGCAGCTGGACACGCTCCGCAGCGCCGAGGAGCTCATCGAGGCCGACCGAAGACGGCTCTCGACGAACAAGCTCACTATTGCCGCGCAGGTGCTGGTGGGGTGGGTGGCCATCCTCGGGTTCGTGGTGAACGCCTACCAGAGCTGGACCAACAAGCAGCAGGCAGAACGACAGGCCCAGGTGGACCAGGACCGGTGGAGCAAGGAGTTCCAGCGAGCCCGGGAGGGGGACAAGTACCGGGCCTTCTTCGAGACCACCGTGCTGGCCACCGACACCGCCAACGCCGACAAGCGGCTGGTGGGATACGCGCTCCTCCAGGAATTCGTCGGCGACGCCGACTACAGCAGCAAGGCGATGCTGATGCTCGAGGAGTCCCTGGCCCAGGAGCTGCGGCGCAACACCAACCAGGGCATCGACGAGGCCCACCGGAACGCGGTGGTGGCCATCGTGACCGCGCTGTCGGAGACCAGGGACTGCGGGGCGCTGGCCCGGGCCGCGCGAAGCGTGGACAAGGTGGCGCAGCGGCTCAACCGCTACGGGGACATCGAGGAGACCTCGGAGGTGTTCGACGTCTACGTGCGCCGGCTGGTCGGGCGGGCGGCGCAGGTCTGCACCACCATGGCCGATTTCCGCACCGTGCGCCGTCCGCTCCGGGACACCCTGGTCAAGGCGCCGAAGATCGGCGCGCTCAGCTACCCCACCGGGCCGGAGGCGGCGAACAGCCGGATGGCGGAGATCCTCCGCGACCGCTGCCTGACCGACGTGGCAGTGAGCGGGGCCACCGACTGCCCGGACATCTTCGCCGGCTACGCGCGGCTGTGCGACCAGCCGGAAGTCGTCCCCAAGGAGCTCACCTCGGCCACCCAGGCGAAGGGGAAGGCCGACGCCGGGACGGTGCGCGACGCACGGTCGCAGCCGGGCCGTGACACGGCGGCGTCCATCGCTGCCCGGCTCGCCGCGAACAAGGAGGCCGACGCCGGCGGCTGTGATGTGATGAAGGAGATCTCCGCGCGTTACCCGCCGCCGGTGGCCGGACTGTCTGGCTCGGCGAAGTAGCGCCGCTCCCAGACCATCGTGTCGCGCGGCGCACCCGAGGGGGTGGTGGTGTCCCTGCTCAGGTACCGGAAGCCGGCGCGCCTGGCCACGGCGATGCTCCGGACGTTCCTGGGGTCACAGCGGATCTCCACCCGCGCCACGCCGCCCGGACCCAGCGCGAGGCGTGCGAGCGCCAGAACGGCCTCGGTCGCCAGGCCGCGGCCCGTCGCCTCGACCCCGAGCCAGTAGCCGATCTCCAGGGCGTCCGTCGCTGCGCGCCGGTGCAGCCCCGCGCCGCCGAGCACGGCCCCGGTACGAAGGTCGAGCACGGCGAACGTCCATTCCTCGTCCGCCCGGAACCGCTCGCGGAAGTCCCGGAGGCGCGCGGCGAGCTCCTCGACCGGCGAGGGCTCGGTCATCGCCCAGGGCAGCCACTCTCGAAGCCGGACGAGGCTGGCGTCGATCGCCGCCCGGAGAGCAGGGGCATCCTCCGGCTCCCAGCAGCGGAGCTGGAGCCGGTCGGTGGCGAGGCGCTCGGGGAACCGGGGCACGACCTCCCGAGACTAGCGCGACTGCCTCACGGTCCGGCCGGCCACGCTTGAGCCCGATGGGCCGGTTGGCCGAGGCTCGGGCCTTCGATGTCCTCTCCCCCGCAGTTCGAGCTGTTCGCCCCCGCTCCCGGCGTGGCCGCCGAGCCCGAACGGCCACCGGAGCCACCCGCCCCTGCCCCGGTCGCGGAGGCGCTACGCGAGCTCGGCTCACGCCTTCCGGCCGATCTCCGCCTGGGCACGAGCTCCTGGTCGTTCCCGGGCTGGACCGGGCTGGTCTACGCCCGGGAGGCCACGACCGAGCAGCTCGCGCAGGAGGGCCTTCCGGCCTACGCCCGTCACCCGCTGCTCCGGACGCTGGGGGTGGACCGGACCTTCTACGGGCCCGT
>RPRB01000421.1 GCA_003818285.1 Myxococcaceae bacterium | reverse complement strand
TCCGCACGATACTTCTCACCGGGGACGGAGCGGCGATTGCCGCAAGCGTCGGCCAGGAACTCGGCGTCGATGACGTCGTGGCCGAGGTCCTGCCTGAGCAGAAGCTCGAGCGCGTGAGACAGCTTCGCGCCGAGGGGCACCGCATCGCCATGGTGGGTGACGGCATCAACGACGCTCCTGCCCTCGCGGAGGCAGACGTCGGAATCGCCATGGGCGGTGGGACCGAAGTTGCCCGGGAGAGCGCTGGCGTGCTCCTCCTTGGGGACAATCCGCAGGTCTTGGTGGAGGCCATCAGGATTGCCCGCCGATGCCGCGGAGTCATCCTCCAGAATTTCTGGGGAACCCTCGGCGTGGACACCGCCGGCATGGCACTTGCCGCCTTGGGCCGGCTGAATCCGCTGTTCGCGGCGTTCATCCACGTCAGCTCGGAGCTGGTCTTCATCCTCAACTCGACCCGGCTGCTTCCGACGCTCAGGCGAGGTGTCCAGGGAGTCGAGCACAGTGCCCGGTGGCGGAGCGCTTCAGCGGGAAGAGAAGAGGGACCGGATCGCGAAGCGCGGCGCCCCGGATGACGACCGTAGCGGCGAGCCGCGGCCGGTATCGAAGCGCGAGCGCCGAGGGGTTGGCCTCCGGTGTCGGTGGGGGGGACTGGAGTTCTCCTCGTGAAGGGTGGCGACACGAGAGCGTGTGTCACCTGCGTCATCTCAGCGGGCCTGAGGCCCTCGCCTTCGTCTTTTCCTGGTTGCGGCGCAGCTCCAGTCTCCACGCCGGCCAGTCCGCGGACTCTGTACTCCCGTTGCCTTCTCGGTCTCTAGGCGCCCACTCCGAGTTCGATCACTTGCCGGACACTCAGGTACCGCCAGAGTCCAAGTGCGCCGACCAGCTGTTGGTCCTTTCGCCTCAGGCGCCCGCGACCCGCCCTTTTAGAGCTGCTCCGGGGGATGCGTGCTCCCATCTGTTCCTACCCTCCTTCACTGCCCTCCCCCTCTCGATCACTCCATCTACACTTCTCTCTCCTCATCACGACTGCACCACTGAGGGTGTTCCCGCCCTCGCCCACCCGCTTTCGAATTCAGGGGTACCCCCAAGTTTTCCGTCCACGCCCTCAGTTTCATGGTTGTGAGGGCGTGGACGGGAAACTTGGGGGTGCTCCCGGCGCTGCACCCGAGGAGGGGTGGGCAAGGCATCAAGAGCCCGAGTCTTCCGAAGATGGGTCAGCGATTCCGCTCTCCATTCGGCGCCAGAAGTGGCCCGGAAATACGCCCGATCCGAGAGCGTGTTTCCGGGCGCATCTTCGGGCGTATTCGAGGGCCAGTTCGATGCGGAAAAGCCGCTGCCCGCAATCGATTGCGGGCACGATCTTGGCGCATCCCGGCCCGTTCCAGTGGCTTGGCTAGAATTGCGAACTCCGAGGCCATCCCACCCGAAGCTCAGAAGCGTCACCCGATCTGCTCACCGGGCCGGAGGAGGAGCCTCCGGATTCCTCCCCTGGGCTCCGCGACGTCTCCCCAGCGCCGAGGGATGACGTGGAGGTGCAGATGGGGAACGGTCTGCCCCGCCGCCTCGCCGACGTTGACCCCCACGGTGAACCCATCCGCCCGGTGGCGCTCCAGGATGCTGGCCCGGACCGGAACGGTCGCCGCGGCAAGCGCTCCCCGCTCCGAGTCGGACGCGTCGAACCAGGTCACGACGTGCCGCCGGGTGATGATCAGGGCGTGTCCCGGCGCGGCGGGATGCAGGTCCCAGAGCGCGAGGACCTCCGGTCCTTCCCAGAGGACCAGCCGGGGGTCGGGCGGACAGAATGGGCAAGAGGTGCTCATCGGTGCTGGGGGACCCTCGGGAAGGCCCGCATCCCGATGTAGCGGGCGTGAGTTCCGAGCTCTCGCTCGATGCGGAGCAGCTGGTTGTACTTGGCGAGCCGCTCACCCCGGCAGGGAGCTCCGGTCTTGATCTGCTGGGCCCCGGTCGCCACTGCGAGATCGGCGATGAAGTCGTCCGTCGTCTCCCCCGAGCGGTGGCTGACCACCAGCGACATCCCCGCCGAGCGAGCCACTTGCATCGTCTCCAGCGTCTCGCTCAGCGTGCCGATCTGGTTGGGCTTGATCAGCACCGAGTTGGTCACCTTCTCCTCGATGGCCCGCCGCACCCGTGTGACGTTGGTCACCAGGAGGTCGTCACCGACCAGCTGGAAGCGCTCACCGAGCGCCCGGGTGAGGAGCTTCCACCCCTCCCAGTCGTCCTCGGCAAGGCCGTCCTCGATCGACCAGATCGGGAACTGGCGAACCCAGTTCTCGTAGAAGGCGACCATCTCCTCCGAGCTCCGGCGCTGCCCGTCCGACTTCCGGAACACGTAGGCGCTCCCATCGTGGAACTCGCTTGCCGCCGGATCGAGCGCGATGCCCACGTCCTGTCCAGGCTTGTAACCGGCGCGCACGATGGCCTCGAGCAGCAGCTCCACGGCCTCCTCGTTCGACTTGAGGTTCGGTGCGAACCCGCCCTCGTCCCCGACGTTGGTCCCGTACCCGCGCTGCTTCAGGAGCCCCTTCAACGCCTGGTAGCACTCCACGGCGACCTGCATGGCGCTCTGGAAGCTGATCGCCCCGGCGGGAACGAGCATGAACTCCTGGAGGTCGACGCTGTTGTCGGCATGGACGCCCCCGTTGAGGACGTTCAGCAGCGGGACCGGGAGCACCTCGCCTGGCGGCTCGACGATGGCCCGGTAGAGGGGCAGCCCGCGGCTTGCGGCGTTGGCCCGGGCGACCGCGAGCGAGACGCCCAGGATGGCGTTG
>RPRB01000420.1 GCA_003818285.1 Myxococcaceae bacterium | reverse complement strand
GTGCTGGGGTCGATCATCTATCCGGCGGCGGAGATCGTCTCGCCGGGGGTGATCCGCCACGTCGAAGGTGACCGGATCTCGCTCGGCGAGGTCGACAACTCCGACACCGAACGCCTGCGGAGCACCGCCAAGCTGCTACGGGGCGCAGGCTTCAAGGTGCGCGTGTCGACCGACCTGCGCTCGGAGATCTGGGTGAAGCTCTGGGGGAACTCCACCTTCAACCCCATCAGCGCGCTCACCCACGCCACGCTGGTCGACATCTGCCAGTTCCCGCCGACGCGAGCTCTGGCAGAGCGGATGATGCGCGAGGCGCAGGAGATCGGTGAGAAGCTCGGGGTGCGCTTCCCGGTCTCGCTGGAGAAGCGGATCGCCGGCGCCGAGGCGGTGGGGAAGCACAAGACTTCGATGCTCCAGGACGTGGAGACCGGCCGGCCGCTGGAGCTGGACGCGCTGGTGGGATCGGTCCTCGAACTGGGGCGAATCACCGGGGTGCCGACGCCGAACCTGACCGCGGTTCACGCCTGCGCCGCGCTCCTGGCGAAGACGCTCGCCGAGTCCAAGGGGCGCCTTCGCATCGAGCTCGGCCGCTGACCCGGGCGCCATTCGCCTCGGCTGCCGGGGCCCATTCGCCGCGGAGGACTGCCCCGTTCCCGCTCGCTTGTCCTCGCCGGTCACCCCTTGCCAGTGGCGGCGCGCTTGATCTTGGGCGACTCGAAGTGTCCCTTCAGGCGGAGCCGCTCCACCGGCCGACCCTCGATGAGATGGGACTGGACGATCTCCTCGACGTCCTCCAGCTTCACCCGGCCGTACCACACCCCCTCGGGATAGACGACGACGGTGATCCCGAAGGCGCAGGCGTCCATGCACCCGGCGGCGTTGGCGCGCACCTCGCCCTTCAGCCCCAGCTTCGCCACCAGTTCCTTGAAGCGGGAGAGCACCGCCTCGCTGCCCTTCTCCCCGCAGGAGCCCTTGGGGTCCCCATCAGGGCGTCGGTTGGTGCAGATGAAGACGTGAAGTCGGTAAGGAGGCATGGCTCGAGATGCTCCTAGCATCCTCGCGGGCCAGTGCGTCAGAGGGGAGGTCTCCGTCTGTGCTGGGCACCGCGGCCTCCGCTCGGGCACGCTGCGCGTCCCATGGACGCTCTCCCCGAGGCACTTCGCTCCGCGTTCGACCCCGAGCGCTTTCGCCGCGACGGCCATGCGCTCGTCGACCAGCTCGCCGATTACCTGCGCGCGGTGACCCAGCGCGGCGGGCCCGTGCTCCCCTGGGCGGAACCGGAGGACAATCTTGCGCGCTGGTCCGGGAGCTTCCCCGATGAGCCCGGTACCTCGCTCGGCGAGCTGATGACCCGGGTCCTGGCCGGATCCAACCACCTCCACCACCCCCGCTACGTCGGCCACCAGGTCACCGCGCCCCTGCCCTCCTCGGCGCTGGTCCACCTCGCTTCGGCCCTGCTGAACAACGGAACCGCGGTGTACGAGATGGGACCCGTCTCCGCCCCGATGGAGCGGCGCGCGCTCGCGTGGATGGCGCAGCAGGCGGGCTTTCCCGCCGAGGCCGACGGCGTCCTCACCTCGGGAGGCTCGGTGGGGAACCTCACCGCGCTCCTCGCCGCGCGCCAGGCCATCACCGGACGCGACGTGTGGGACGAGGGACTCGCCGGGGGCAAGCCGCTGGCCATCCTGGTGCCGGACGAGACGCACTACTGCGTGAAGCGGGCGGCGCAGATCCTCGGGCTCGGCAGAGGCGGCATCTTCTCCATCCCCGTGGACGAGCGGTTCAGGCTCCGGCCCGAGGCGCTCCCCGAAACCTTCGCCCTGGCCGAGCGGACCGGGCGCCAGGTGTTCGCCGTCGTGGCCAGCGCCGGCTCCACGTCCACCGGAGCCTTCGACCCCCTCGAGCCGGTGGCCGACTTCTGCCGTCAGCGCGGGCTGTGGTTCCACGTCGACGGCGCGCACGGCGCGGCCGCGGTGCTGTCTCCGAAGTACGCGCACCTGGCGGCGGGGCTCGGCCGCGCGGAGTCGCTGGTCTGGGACGCGCACAAGATGATGCTCCTCCCGGCGCTCGTGACCGCGGTGCTCTTCCGTGACGGACGGCGCTCGTACGAGGCGTTCTCCCAGCGCGCGGACTACCTGCTCCGCCACGGGGCGCACGGCGAGTGGTGGAACCCGGCGCACCGGACGCTCGAGTGCACCAAGCGGATGATGGGCCTCGAGCTCTGGGCAGCGCTCGCCCTGCACGGCACGCGCATGTTCTCCGACTACGTCACGCGCATGTTCGACCTCGGGCGGACCTTCGCGGCGATGCTCGACGACGCCGATGACTTCGAGCTGGCCGTGGCGCCGGACTGCAACATCGTCTGCTTCCGGCACGTCCCGGACGATTTCCAGGACCTGGACGGCCATCAGGAAAGGGTGCGCGCGCGGCTCCTCGCCGAGGGCAGCTTCTACCTCGTGCAGACCCGGCTCCGGGGCCACGTGCACCTCCGGGTGACGCTCATCAACCCGCTCACCACCGAGGCGGACCTCGAGGGCCTGCTCGAATCGATCCGTCGAGTCGGCTCCTCCTGAGTCGGCGGCCCAGTGAGACCCTCGAAGCGCACGACGCAATTTTCGATGACTGCGGGTGCGAGTCGAGCCCTCGCAAGCCCGTGAACTCTCGTCGGCACTTCACGACGAGTCGTCCCGTGAACGCTGTTGCGTCGTGCGCTTCGAGGCCCCGCGCCCTTCGCGCCTCCACAGACGAGGTCTCACCGACGAGGTCTCTGAGACCTCGCGGCCGACCAGCGTC
>RPRB01000419.1 GCA_003818285.1 Myxococcaceae bacterium | reverse complement strand
CGGGTGCGCCGTCTCGCTTCGGGCTCGGCCACCTCGCTGTGCTCACCACACCCCGGTCGGAGCACTCCAGTGCTCCGACCGGGGCGCGCTGAGCGCTGCGGTGGCCGATCCTCTCGCTGCGACGCGCAGCCTCGTCGCAACGCTGCTCGACGTGCCGCGGGGCACGCCTCCGCTGCTCACTCCTCGGGTGCGCCGTCTCGCTTCGGGCTCGGCCACCTCGCTGTGCTCACCACACCCCGGTCGGAGCACTAGCGACCGGGCCCCGATGGCGCGGCGCGGGCCGGCCCCGTTAAGCTGGAACCCGCCGGCGCCCGGCGACGATGAATCGACGCGTCTGCCTCTTCGCCCTGCTCCTGACTCTGGCCACGCCCGCGCTGGCCCGCGTGGGGGGCGGCCAGCATTACAGCGGCTCGCACAGCTCGAGCTCGAGTTCGCGCTCGCGCTCGTCGAGCTCCTGGAGCAGCTCGCGGAGCTCGTCGAGCGGCGGCAGCTCGTCCTCGAGCGGGGACCCCTGGGTGCTGTTCTTCCTTGCCCACCCGGTGTTCAGCCTGGCGATGCTCGGCGTGGCCTTCGTGATCTGGCGTGCGTTCCGGAACAGCTTCGGGGCGACGGCGAGCACCCAGCGCGTGTTCGAGGCGGCCGACACGCGGGAGCCGAGCCCGCCCTCGGCGCGCGAGGTGACCACCTGGGTGGATACGCTGCGGGCGTCGGATCCCGATTTCGACCTGGTGACCTTCCTGGACCAGGTGAAGGGGCTCTTCCTCCGGGTGCAGGGGGCCTGGGCTGCGGGGGGTCTCGGGCCGGTGCGGCGGGACCTCTCCGACGCGACCTTCCAGCGCTTCCGGGTGCAGCTCGACCTCATGCGCGGCCAGGGCGTGCGCAACGTCACGGCGGACATGGCGGTGCTCGATCTCCAGGCGGTGGGGCTGGAGCGGACGTCGGCGTTCGACACCCTGCACGTGCGCATCCGTGCCCAGGCGCGCGACGTGGACGTTCCGGTGGCGCTCTCGCCTGGGGAGGCCATGGAGCGAGCCCGGCGTGCACCGCTGGAGCCGTTCATCGAGGTGTGGTCGTTCGTGCGCCGTCCGGGGACCCGTTCGCGCAAGGATGGGCTGCTCCCGCCGGGCAAGTGTCCGAACTGCGGAGCACCGTTCGACGGAGGGGCGGCCGGGAACTGCACCTACTGCGGCGCGATCGTGAACAGCGGGGCGTACGACTGGGTCCTGGCGGAGATCACCCAGGGGGTCGAGGCGGGGAGCGCGCCGCTGGAGGTGCCGGGGCTGGAGGCGCTCCGGGCCGTGGATCCGGCGCTGTCGCTGGAGGTGCTGGAGGACCGGGCGTCGCTGCTGTTCTGGGGCTGGATCGACGTGCAGGCCCGGGGCGAGCCCGGCCGGATGGCGAAGCTGGCGACGCCGGACCTCCTCGCGGAGATGGCGGCGGACCTGGCGGGGCTGCGGTCCCGGCGGCGGACCCGGGTGTTCCTCCAGGCCGCGGTGGGGAGCGTGGCGGTCCGGGGAATCGAGGCCGGGCCGGCCACGACGCTGGCGCACGTGGAGGTTCGCTGGAGCGCGCGGATGGGGGTGGTTCCGGAGGGCGCCTCGGCGGGCACGCCGGCCACCCTGCCCCAGCGCTGGATCTTCACGCTGGCGCGGAAGGCAGGAGTGAGGACCGATCAAGCGCGGGGCATGGCGACCGCGCGTTGCGGGAACTGCGGCGCGCCGCTGGGGGACTCGGTGCAGCCCACCTGCGAGCACTGCGGGGCGACCCTCAACGACGGGGCGCACGACTGGGTGCTGACGCGCGCCGAACCGTTCGAGGTGTGGACAGCGCGGTCGCGTGCGCAGCCCACGCCGAAGGCTCCGGGGGTGCCCGCGAGCCGCGACGTGGTGATGGACGCGTCCGAGCGTCAGCGGCTGCTCTACACGATGGCGGCGATGGCGGCGGCGGACGGCGGGGTGGACGACCGCGAGCGGCGGATGCTGAAGCTGTGCGCCGAGCGCTGGGGTGTGCCGTACGAGAACGTGGAGCTGGCGCTCAAGGCGGACCCGGCGCTGTTCGAGCGGCTGGTGCCTCCGCCGGGGCCGGCTGGCGAGAGCTTCCTCCGCTCGCTGGTGCAGATCGCTCTGGTGGACGGCAAGGTGGACCGCCAGGAGCGGCGGATGCTCGAGTCGGCGGGGGCCCGGCTGGGACTGAAGGAGCGACTCCCGGAGCTGCTGACGCGGTTCGGGCTCGGCTGAGTCCGCCGATGGCGCGGCGGTTCGAGCTCGTCACCCACCCTAGCCTTCCCCGGGGCGCGGGTGGGGCGCGCAGGCCGCTGGTGTGTGGTGACCAGGCGGGATGAATCGACTGCCCGCGTGCCCTCGGGGCAGCCGTCTTCTTCCATCGACGAGCTACAGGCGGCCCGATGATGGCACCTGGCCGACGCCCCGACCCTTTCGGAGCTGCAATCGGGCGGCTGCCTTCCGGAATCAGGACACCGAGCGGAGCAGATCCCGGGCGATGACCAGCCGCTGGATCTCGCTGGTCCCCTCGTAGATGGTCTGCACGCGGGCGTCGCGGAGGTGTCGCTCGACCGGGAACTCGTCGATGTACCCGTAGCCGCCGTGGAGCTGGACGGCCTTGTCCGCGGCCCGGTTGGCCATCTCCGAGGCGAGGACCTTCGCCATCGAGGCCTCCCGGGTGAACGGCTTCCCGGACTCCTTGATCCCCGCGGCCCGCAGGGTCATCAGCTCGGCCGCGGCGAGCTCGGTCTGGATGTTGGCCAGCATGAAGCGGACGGCCTGGAAATCG
>RPRB01000418.1 GCA_003818285.1 Myxococcaceae bacterium | reverse complement strand
TGCCCCTGGATGCCTCTCGCCGTCGCGAACTCATCACCGCTTGTCGCAAGGCCAACAGGACCCACCTCATCGACCGTTTCCCCTGTCTGCGCGAGCTGATTGACCTGGCGGACTGGTTTGGCCGTCATCACAGGGCCGACATCTACGTCAACGACCAATTCCTCGCCGATCTCCTGGTCTGGTACCATCTGGCCTGGACGGGCGAACACATCCGCGACAACGATCAGCGGATCGATTCCCTGCAGAGAAAGGGTCGCGGCTACAGCCTTGATGACCGCCGCGCCTTGGTGGATGTTATCGGCGAGCAGCTCCAGGCCCTGGTGCCCCGTTACCGGCGCCTCGCCGACGAAGGGCGGGTGGAGCTTTCCTTCTCGCCCTATGCCCATCCCATTCTCCCCCTGTTGCTGGACATCCGAAGCGCCCGCGAATCCCTGCCCGATAGCCCCTTGCCGGAGCTGGAGGCCTATCCCGGCGGCGAGGAGCGCGTGCGCGAGCCGGCGCCGGGCCGCGACCCGCTCCGAGGGGCTGCCGGCCACGGTGGCGCGCTCGAGGGACTGGAGCGCGTCCGGTCCGCCCTCGAGGGAGGAGAGCGCCTCCAGCTGCCGGAGGGCGGGGATGTGGTCCGGGGCGAGCCGGAGGACCGCCTCCAGTGTCGCGGCTGCCGCCCCGCGGTCGGCGAGCGCGTCCAGCTGGAGGGTGGCCACCTCGAACAGAGCGTCGGCGCGAGCACGGGGGTCGGTCCGGGTGCGGGCCGTCCGCTCGAGCGTGGAGACCAGACCGGCCCAGTCGCCCTGGCCGCGCTGAATGCGGGCGAGCGCCCGGAGCGCGGCGCCATGGTCTGGATCCCGGCGCAGCACCTCGTCCCAGGCGGCGCGCGCGGCGTCCAGGTCCACCAGGCGCGCCTCCTCGAGATCGGCGATGCGGGCCCAGAGCTGCACGGCGCGGGCGCTCCCCGCGAGCTCGGCCTCGCGCCGGTACATCTGGCCGAGCTCCTTCCACCGCCCCTCGCGGGCGTAGAGCCTTCCCAGGGCCTGGAGCGCCGGGAGGTAGGTGCGATCGGCCTGGAGGAGCCGCTCCAGGACGGCGATGGCCGCGGTCACGTCGTCGAGTCGCTCCTCCAGCACCTGCGCCGCGCGATGTCTCAGGGTGATGGCGTGGGCGGGATCGAGCTCGGCCTGCCGCTCGAGGAGAGGGACCAGCTCGTCCCAGACCTCGCGCCGCTCGGCGAGGCGGGCCAGGTGGACCAGGGAGGGCAGATGGTCCGGGACCAGCTCCAGCGCGCGGCGGAGCGCGTCGGCGGCGAGGTCCAGGTTTCCCAGGTGCTCCTCTGCCTCCTGGGCGATGCGCCCCAGGGCGGCCACGCCGTCCGCCGGTGAAGTGATGGAGAGCAGCTCCTCCTCGTGCAGGGCGATGAGCTCGTTCCAGCGCTGCTCGCGCCGGAGCACCCGCTCCAGGCCCTGTCGGGCGGGGAGGTAGCCGGGGACGAGCTGGAGCGCCTCCCGGAAGCGGGCCAGGGCCTCGTCGGCGCGGCGGAGCCGCGCGTCGAGGATCTCCGCGGAGCGGAAGTGCAGCTCGGCCCGGGTCCGCGGATCGCCCACCCCGGCGAGCTCGGCGTCGTACACGGCCACCAGCGCCGGCCAGTCCTGGGTCTTGGCGTGCAGCCGGCCGAGGCCGCTCAGGGCCACTGGATGGCCCGGGACCCGCTCCAGCACCGCCTCGTAGCGCTCGACCGCCTGGGGGTCGCGGTGGAGCGTGTCCTCGAGGAGCGAGGCGAGCCGGAGCTGCACGGCCAGCCACTCCCGCTCGTCGCGCACGGCGCCGGCGAGCGAGCCCAGCACGTCCGCCAGCTCCTCGGGCCGGTCCAGCGACTCGTGCAGGGTGGCCAGCGCGGTGAGGACGGCGGTGTCCTCCGGGTTCTGGTGACGGGCAGCGTTGAGCGCGGCGACGGCGTCCTCGGGTCGCTCCTGCCGCACGTAGGCCCGCGCCAGGGCGGTGTAGGCGGGAACGGAGGCGGGCCCGCCCAGCTCGGCCTCGGCGGCCAGCACCGCGACGAGGGCCTCGTCGTCGCCGGCGGCCTCGGCGGCCCGCCGCAGCGCCCCGAGGGTGACCGGATCCCTCCGGTCGAGCGCGAAGGCCTCGCGCCAGCGGCTCAGGGCGTCGGCGTGCTGACCGAGGCGCTCGTGCAGCGTGGCCGCGGTCTGGAGCGCGTGCGCGGCGAGGCGTGGGTCCGGCAGGGCCCGGGCGAGGAGCACCTGGACGCGCAGGAGTCCGGCCACGTCCCCGCGCGCGGCGAGCATTCCCTCGGCCTGGATCAGAAGTCCCAGGTCCGCCGGCTCGAGCTCGAGCGCGGCGGCGAGCACCGTGGCGGCCTCGTCCCACCGGTCGAGGCGATCGGCCAGCACCTCGGCCTTCTCGAAGAGGAGCGCGGCGCGGGGCCGGGCGCTCTCGGTGGCCGCCAGCTCGGCGTCGAGGAGCTGGAGCACCATCGGCCAGTTTCCGACGTCGGAGAAGATGCGCCGGGCGGAGCGGAGGTTCTCGACGAAGTGGGGCGCCAGCCGGTACGCGGACTGGAACGCGGCAGCCGCCGCGCGAAGGTTTCCGAGGGGACGCTCCCAGAGCAGACCGAGCTCGTGGTACAGCCGAGCGCTTCGCGGGTCCGGCTCCAGGGCCTTCGCCTCTCGCTCGAGCGCCGCGATGCGGGCACGGACCTCCGCCTCGGTCTCGGAGGGTACCGTGGGGCGCCCGACCGGCGCTTCCCGCTCGGGAGGTGCGGTCATGCGGCGTGGGCGGCGGCCAGGAGCGCCCCCGAGTCGATGAGGC
>RPRB01000417.1 GCA_003818285.1 Myxococcaceae bacterium | reverse complement strand
CTGTTCCCGAGCTCCAGCGGCCCGGCCTGGTGCTCGACGAAGTCCGAGACGCGCGAGAGTGGTCAGGGCAGCGTCACGTACTGCCCAAGGAACGCTCGCGCGGACTCCGTATCGAGCCGGTAGACCACGTTCGTCGCGCGGCACACGGCGTCACCTGTGATGGTGATGGCGGCCACGACGTCGGTGCCGCCGAGGAAGTTGGGACCACCCGAGTCCCCGTAACAGGTCCCGCCGTTGCCAGTCGCCGGGTTCATCGAGATTCGCAGCCATGACTTGTTGACCGCGTTGAGCGTCCCCGTCGCCACCATCCGGACGTCATTGTAGAGGTACTGATGCCCACCCGGCTCGTTGGTGACCTCGTAGGCTCCGTAGCCGACGGACGTGAACATCTGGTCGTGCGGCAGGGCTGAGAGGGAGTCGGTCGTGGGCAGCTGGGCCGGAGTGATGCCGGTCACCGGTTGGTCGAAGATGACGACCGCGATGTCGTGCGGATCGCTCTGAGAGTGGCCGTAGAGCGGGTCCGCGTGGAAGGTCCCGGTATAGACGGTGTCGCCCGCCTGATAGGCGGGGTCGAACGTCACGGTGACGCGCTCCCCCTGCTCGCCGCAGTGGGCCGCGGTGAGGAACACGGTCGGGGAGATGAGCGTGCCTGAGCAATAGAGCCACGTTCCATCCGAGTACTGCGTCGCCGCCACCAGGCCGCCTACATTCGGATGCTGCGTAGCATCCGGCACGCCGTTGGTGATGGCGACGGCTCGAGCGGCGGTGACAAGAACGGCAAGCAGGACGGGAACGAGCAGGAGACGGCGCATGGCGCGCGAGGATAGGACCCGAGGGCGGGGAGCGGCGATGCCCGCGTCGGGTTCTTGCGAGACTGTTCTTGGAAGAACGGACGGGCCTCGGTGTCCCAGCTGGTCATCGCCTCTTGCAGAGGGCGCGGCCAGGCGCCGCATTCACGATGCGCGCACTGCCAGCTCCTTGGCTGCCTCAACGAAGAGGTGAAGCGGCGGGGAACGCTGCGACCGGCTCGGGAAGTAGAGGAAGACCCCCGCGTCCGTGGCCGCATAGGGCTCGAGCACGCGCTGCAGGCAAGCACGAGTTCTCGGAGATCTTCAACCAGCGAGGGTTCCCACCGGTCGCCTCGAGATAAGGGGCAGATCAGGCGCGCCCGGCGAACGCAACCGACGGGCACCGAGGGATGGAATGGGTGTGCAGCGCCGAGCGGTCGTGGACCTGACGTGTCACATGGCTTGCGGTCCGTCCGACTGACGGAGTAGACACGCGCCACGATGCGCGCATCGAGTGCAGCGCGACGTTTGTCGACCGCCGTCGTGCTGACGGCGCTCGCACTCGTCACCCTGCACCTCGTCCAGCTCGGCCACCTGCTATTCGCCGGTCACGGCGTCTGTCCCGAGCACGGCGAGATGATCGAGCTCGGCGAGGCAGGCCAGGCAGGATCGGTCGCCCACGCTCCGCGCCCGCCCGGACTGATCGAGGAGGCGTCCAGCGCTGGCGAGCACGTTCACTGCCCGGTTCTCTACGGAAGGCGCGATGTCCTCGCGCCCGCGCGGTCCGTGGTCCGGGTCCTGGCGCTCCATCCGCCTCCGTCGGACGTCGACACCCCAGCGATCTGGCCGCCTGACTTCTCCGGCCGTCTCGAGCTCGCACCCAAGCAGTCTCCGCCGGCGGCGTAGCGCGCCGCCGATTCGCTGACGCAGGCGCTCGCCCGGTCGTGCCCGGCGAGGGTTGTGGCGCCACCGGACCGTCGCGGCGCGCCGTGGTCGGGCGCCTCTGGGTTCGTTCGCCGGACGTGCGTCCCGGCCCGTGTCACGTGGCGCGTGGGCGAGAGAGCCTCGCCTGCGCACGGATCCAGCTGGCTTCACTCCTCTTTGAGGTATTCCACATGCGTCGTCTGGTCGTGCTTGCGTCGGGGGCCGCGCTTCTCGCCCTCACGGGCTGCAGCAGTTCTGACAACAACGGGGGCGGGAACGACGGGGGGACCGTCCGCACCTTCACCCCTCCCTTCACCCCTTCCTCTCCTCAGATCGATAAATCCATTCGTGTGACCTTCTCCGGCGAGACCTTCGGAGTCGAAGGTCTCCCGTACCCTGGCAGCTGCCCCAGCGGAGGCGGGGAGGCACTCTTCTTCGTCGATGGCTGGAGCATCAGCTTCGACGAGTACCTGGTGGTGGTGGACCACCTCCGGCTGAACGCGACGGCCGGTAACGCGATCCAAACCAACGTCGGCTCGCTGGTGGCGAGCTCGAGAGACGGGCCCTGGGCCGTCGACATGCACAAGCCATCTGGTTTCGTCGGATCAGACGGCGAGTCACCGGCCGGAGCACTCTACCTCTTCACCGGCCCCGATCAGGGCGGGAGCTTCGACCCCGCGGTCAAGTACGCCTTCAGCTACGACGTGGTCCAGGCAAGGTCGGGCGTGGTCAATGTCAACCTCACCGACGCGCAGGTGAACGGATCTCTCGCCCAGATGATCAGCAAGGGCTGGAGCAAGTTCATCAAGGGCACGGCGGTCTTCGCCGGGACTGACGGGTATCCGGGAGGTGATCCGGCGGTCGACGCGAAATTCAAAGCCTTCCCCAAGACCATCCACTTCACCTTCGGCTGGGACGACCACGGCAGCGCCATCAACTGCAACAACCCCGACTTCAATCTGGCCGAGGACGATCCAGCGGGTCGAGGGATCCAGGTCACTCCCACGGGTGCCGTCTACGCGCAGATCACCCTGCACACCGACCACGTCTTCTGGGACCAGCTGATCATTCATGGAACGCCGCTCCATTTCGACCAGATCGCCGCCTGGGCCACGCCTGCCAACTCCAATCCGGACACCCCCCTCGCGCTCGACCAGCTGGGCAAGCCGCTTGCGGCGACGTTCGCCGACGGCACGCCCCTTCCAGACCGAGGACCGGTGCAG
>RPRB01000416.1 GCA_003818285.1 Myxococcaceae bacterium | reverse complement strand
TGTCCGGGCGGGAGTCGCCCACCTCCTGCGGGCTCTTCGGCAAGGAATGCCAGCCGGAGACGCCGGTGGGGGCGTGCATGGTCTCCAGCGAGGGAACCTGCCGCATCTGGCACCAGTACGGGGGGCATCCGCAGCTCCGCCAGGTGGCCGTGGGAGGCGCCCGATGAGAGCCACCCTTCCTCTCGGGACCACGGTGAGCCTGAAGCACGGCGCCGGTGGCCGGGCGATGCGGGCGCTCATCGAGCAGCTGTTCGCCGAGGGAGCGCGCCAGCCGCCGGGGGCAGTGGGGCTCGCCGAGATGGACGACGGGGCGGCGTTCCCGCTCCGGGACGGCTGGCTGGTGCTCACCACGGACTCGCACATCGTCGCTCCGCGGTTCTTCCCCGGAGGGGACGTCGGGAGGCTGTCCATCTCCGGCACGGTGAACGACCTGGCGATGATGGGCGCCACCGAGGTCCTGGGGCTCACCTGCGCGGTGGTCATCGAGGACGGCTTCCCCATCGCCGAGCTGGAGCGCATCCACGCCTCGATGCGCGACACCTCGCGCGAGGCGGACGCGCCGGTGGTGACCGGGGACACGAAGGTGATGGGACGCGGCGAGCTGGACGGCATCGTGCTCAACACCACCGGGGTCGCGCTCACCGGGCGGCTGGTCCGCGACAATGGGCTCCGTCCCGGCGACCGCATCGTGGTGACCGGGACCGTCGGCGACCACGGGTTCGCGGTGCTCGCCGCCCGGCAGAAGCTCGAGCTCCAGGGCAACCTCCGCTCCGACGTTGCGCCGCTGAACGGGCTCATCCGCCAGGTGCTCCGGGCGGCGGGCGAGGGCGTCGTGGCGATGAAGGACCCGACTCGAGGCGGGCTGGCCAGCGCGCTTCACGAGATGGCGGAGAAGAGCGGGGTGGGCGTGCTCCTCGAGGAGCAGACCGTGCCCCTGTCGGACGAGGTCCGCGCCGCCTCGGAGATCCTGGGGATCGATCCGCTGCACGTGGCCAACGAGGGAAAGGCGGTGCTCGGGGTGCGCCCCGAGGCGCTGGACCGGGTGATGGCCGCGCTGGACCGCCACCCCCTCGGGCGGCGCGCCGCGGTGGTCGGCACCTGCATCGCCGAGCAGCGGGGCCGGATCGTCCTCGACACCGGGCTGGGCAAGCGGCTCCTTTCCGAGCCGGAGGGCGATCCGATGCCGCGGATCTGCTGAGGGTCGCGTGAGCGGCGAGAGCCACATCCGGACGGCGGTGGAGCGAGGAGTGGGCACCCTCACCATCGACCGGCCGAAGCGCTTCAACTCGCTGGACCCGTCCACCGCCCGGGATCTGCGCAAGGCCGGGCTGCAGCTCGCCCGGGACCCGGCGGTGCGGGTGGTCGTCCTCCGGGGAACGGCGGGCATCTTCTGCAGCGGCGCCGACCTCAAGTACATCCGTGCCGGCGGCGATGCGGCGGAGCTCTCCTACCTCACCCCGGGTGCCCGACAGGTCCCGGAGGGTCCGGGGGAGATCTTCAAGCAGATCCTCGAGTACCTGCACGCCACCATCTCGGAGATCCGCCGTGCCCCCAAGCCGTTCATCGCCGCGGTGGACGGCGCGTGCGCCGCCGGAGGGCTTGGGCTGGCCATGGCCTGCGATCTGGTGTTCGCCTCGGAGCGGGCGACCTTCGAGTGGGCTTACGCCAAGACCGGTCTCTGCGGCGCGGAGAGCTCGACCTTCTTTGTTCCCCGTCTGGTAGGTCTGCGGTTTGCCGCGGAGATGCTGCTCCTCAACCCTCGGCTGGACGCGGGCGCGGCACGGAGCGCAGGGCTGGTGAACGGGGTGTTCGCGGTCAGCGGGTTCGACACAGCCGTGGGGGCGCTGGCCCGAAGAATCGCGATGGGCCCGTCGTCGGCGTACGCCGCGGCCAAGCAGCTCTTCAACGAGGCGATGGGGGTGGACCGGCTCGACCACCACCTCGATCGCGAGCTGGAAGCGCTGGTCCGGAGCGCCGACTCGCCGGAGTTCTCCGAGGGCATCGACGCCTTCTTCGCCAGGAGGGCGCCGAGGTTTCCCGGAACGGACTGACCGCTATCGGCGTCCTCCGTGGCGCCAGCGATGAGCCCTGCGCGCCTCCGGCCGGGCAGCCATTCACCGCCGCGCCACCGGCCGAGGGCAGGAGAGACCCCGGCACCGCGTGGCCGCCACGTGCCTCGCGGCGTTCCCCGGGGGCTGAAGACGCGCGCAGCCTTTGCGCTCGAGTTCCGCCTCGGCGCACCTCCTGCCCCGTCCTGCGCCGGCCGGCTCCCTGGACAGCAGAAAGGCTCATCTCTTGCACGCGACCCATAAGCCGCGGCGTCGGTCCTCCTCGTGTCTATGCGCGCTGGCCGTATGCCCGAGACGGAGGCTGTCATGGGGAGTGGCGAAGGCTGGCTCGGCCAGGAGCTGCGCCGGCGCGGGATTAGCCGCCGCGAGCTGCTGTACTTCTGCGCCGGGGTGGCGGGCACGTTCGGGCTCCCGGCGTCCGCGGCGGGGCAGATCGCCAGCGCGCTCACCAAGGCGAAGAAGCCGATCCTGGTGTGGCTCGAGTTCCAGGACTGCTGCGGGAACACCGAGGCGTTCCTCCGGTCCAGCGCCCCGTCGGTCGGCGAGGTGGTCCTCGATCTGCTCAGCGTGGACTACCACGAGACGATCATGGCCGCGGCCGGCTTCCAGGCCGAGGACGCGCTGAAGGGCGTGGTGAAGGACTCCGCCGGTCAGTTCATCGCGGTGGTGGAGGGCAGCATCCCCACTGGCGCGGACGGTGCGTACTGCACCATCGGCGGGCGCTCGGCGCTGGACATCGCCCGGGAGGTCTGCGGCAAGGCTGCGGCCACCATCGCCATCGGCACCTGCGCCACCTACGGTGGGCTGCCGGCGGCCGCACCCAACCCCACCGGCGCCCTGGGCGTGGCGGATGCGGTCCCGGGGGTGAAGAACCTGATCAACATG
>RPRB01000415.1 GCA_003818285.1 Myxococcaceae bacterium | reverse complement strand
TTCAGGGCCGCGCGCGCAGCCGGAGCCTCGCAGGCCTCGGTCAGTCCCAGGAGGCCTTTGCGCTGGGCCACCTCCCGCAGTGGCTCGATGGCTCGGCTGTCCCCGACGTCAGCCAGCTTTCCCGCCGCGCGGGTGACCACGTTGCAGTCCTTCACCTTCAGGTCGGCCAGGTAGACGTCGCGCAGGTCGATCCTGTCCTCCTGGTGGATGCGCTTGAGTCCATCGACCGCGGCCCAGCGCCGCCGGTAATTGTCCGAGCGGGTGGCGCTCACCAGCCGGTGGACGCCCGGTGAGCCGATCCGACCGAGAAGGTCGGCGGCCGCCTGCGAGCGCGGCCCGGACAGCTCTTCCTCCAGCTCGGCCAGGATCTCGGGCTGATCGAGGGAAGCGGAATCGAGCCTGGCCGCCTCCTCCCACGCCGAGAGGGCCTCGGATGGGCGTCGGGCGAGTGCCAGCGCCCGGCCCCGCAGGGCCAGCGTCTTGGCGCTGCGGTCCTGACCCTCGAGGAGCTGGAGGGCACGATCGGCATCGCCGTGAAGCAGCGCTCGCTCGGTCCGGGCCAGAGGTCTGAGAGCAGCGAGGCTGGTCAGGGCCACCCCCAGGATCACCGCCAGCGCTGCGCCGAGAAAGATGCGCCGGCGGGAGGGAGTGCTCCAGAGGAACGCGGGTAGGCCCCGAACCCAGGCTGCAGGCGAGAGGCGCTTCAGCTCATCGGTCAGTCCTCCCGGGGGAAGGACGCGATCGAGCAACGATCTCGACGATTCGGCGCGAGCCAGCGCATGGCCTCCGAAGGGGAGTCCGGTCTCCGCTCGCTGCACGCGCCAGAGCCGGACTGGCTGGGAAATCCCCTTGAGCTCTCGCGTCCCCACCTCCAGCAACGGGACCTCCGCCCGGTTCATGGAGAGTTGCACCGCATCGGTGAGCCAGACCTCACCGGGCGGGGTCTCGTGCTCCACCCGCGCGGCGACGTTGACCGGCTCGCCGAAGACGTCGCCGCGATCCAGGCGAACTTCCCCGAGGCTGATCGCCACCCGGATGACCAGCCGCTCGGATTCCGGCAGCGAGGCGTTGTGACTGGCCAGACGGTCCTGGAGGGCCATTCCGCACAGGACCGAGTCGGTCGGGGAGCGGAAGGTGAGCAGCAGTGCGTCCCCGATCGACTTCACCTTCCTTCCGCCGAATGCCCGGACCAGCGGGAGGAGCAGCCGATCATGCTCGGCCAGCATCCGTGCATTCTCTTCACGCGACTGTCGGCCCGTTCGAGCGGTGAACCCGACGATGTCGGTGAAGACCACGGCCAGGTTCTCGGTGCGGACGGCGACCGGGCGGTGGCCAGGCTCGGCAGCGGTCTCACCCGGTTCAGGAGGGGACTCGACGTCGGGAAGAGCGGACATGGTTCGAGCGGAGTCGGAGCCCGGAAGAGGCTCGACCCTACCTGAAGCAGCGATGGCCAACACGGTAGGCGAAGCTGCCACCCGGGCATCGCCCGGAGCCATCAGGACGGAGTCGTGACCGGCCCACCCGCCCGCGTGCCCCGCGGCGAGGTCCGCACCTTCGCGGGCAGGGGCTCTCCGATCGATCGGTACACAGCCGTGCGCAGCGCGAGCTCCCTCGGGTCCTCGAGGTGCATCCCCATCTGGTTCGGGAAGTACGCGTAACCGAGCTGGGCGTGGGGATCGGCGAAGGCGAAGGAGCCTCCGGTCCCCGGGCAGCCGAACGACGTCGGGTGACCGAAGGGGTTCCGCGCGCTCGGCTTCGCGAAGCCCAGGGAGAAGGGAACCTCCACCTTCAGGCACGCGTCGCGGAAGCCGTGCGCGGGCGGGCGCGGGGGCGCCATGAGCTCCAGGAGCGTCTCCTCGCGCAGCCCGAGCGTCTTGCCTCGGGTTGCGAACTCGCTGTACGCGCGCGCCGCGGCTCGCGCGGTCCCGACGCCACCCCCCGCCGGCACCTCGAGGTTCCGCGCGTAGATGTGGTCCGTCTTCTCCGGGAGCTCCGAGCCCAACAGGCAGCGGCGGACGCGCGAGCGTGGAGTCATCACCGCGAGGAAGAACGGAAGGGGCAGGGTGAAGGGCGCCCGGAGCATGCTGCCCCTCCGGAGCGGGGCGAGGCGTCGGTCGGGGATGGTCTCGGGGAGCCGGATGTAGAAGTCGAGCCCGAGCGGGTCGGCCAGCTCCTCCTGGAAGTACACCCCGAGGGTCCGGTGCTTCGGATCCGTCCGGCGCAGGACCTCGCTCTCGTAAAAGCCGAGCGTGATGCCGTGGTACGCCTGTCGCTGCCCCGCGGGCCAGGCTGGCTTCTGCCGCGCGAGCAGGATGGCCAGCCGATCCGGATCCGCGACGATGCTCGCATCGAGCGGCGCGTCGAGCTCGAACAACCCCGCCTGGTGGGCCAGCAGCTGCCGCACGGTGATGCGCCCTTTCCCTTGCTGGGCGAACTCCGGCCAGTAAGTGCTCACCGGCTCGTCGTACGCATACAGGCCGCGGGAGTGGGCCAGCGCCATCGCCAGGCCCGCCAGGCCCTTGGTCGTGGAGTAGACCAGGACCATCGTGTCCTCCTCCCAGCGCTTGCCGGTGGACGCGTTGCGGATGCCGCCCCACAGGTCGACCACCTTCTCCCCTCGGTGGTAGACGCAGAGCGCCGCGCCGAGTTCCTTTCCGTCCTTGAAGTTTCGGAGGAAGGCGTTGCGGACCGGCTCGAACCCCGACCGCGAGAAGCCGGAAATGTCATTGCTCATCGGATTGACTCCGCTCATGCAACGGCGGGCCGGACGAGCTGCACCATTGCGGCGTTGAACGCGTCAGGCTCGTCCACGAAGACCTCGTGTCCGGCCCGCTCGAACCAGACGAGCCTCTTGGAGGGCGCGGCCAGCGTGTCGAAGTAGGCCACGCTCGTCTCGGGCGGGACCCAGTGGTCCTTCCGCCCGAGGAGGAAGAAGACGGGCATCTGTAAGCTGGGTGCGAG
>RPRB01000414.1 GCA_003818285.1 Myxococcaceae bacterium | reverse complement strand
GGTGAGCGAGCATTTCTCGGTCCCCAACCCGGTGGAGCAGATGATCCGGCGCTCCCGGCTCGCCGAGCGGACCTTCAAGCGACGCTTCGCCAGCGCCACCGGCCTGACCCCCATCGGCTACGTTCAGCGGCTGCGCATCGAGGACGCCAAGCGGCGCCTCGAGCGTACCGAAGCCTCGGTGGACGAGATCAGCTGGAAGGTCGGCTACGAGGACGCCGCGTTCTTCCGGCGACTGTTCAAGCGCACCACCGGCCTCGCTCCGGGCGCCTACCGCAAGCGGTTTCGAATCCCCGACTACGCCCGAACCTCGCGCCCCTAGGGCCAGCGCCGTGGCACTGGTCAGGCGAGGCGCTCAGTCGCGCCGATCATCAAGCATCCAGATGTTGCCTGTGGCTTCCGTGGCGGTGAAGTAGAAATAGCCGGCCTGAATGACGTTGGTTGCCGCGGCTCCCGTTGCCGCGCGGAGACCGGGATTGTGGAGGTGGAGGACAGCATGAGGCGGCCCCGTCGGACGCTTGGTGACCGGATCGACCTGCTGGACCCACGGGCAAAACGCGCCATCTCGAAATGAGAAGTGATAGAGCAGCGAGCCATCCGCCGACCAGCTCGGATGACAACCATGATCCGTGACGAGGGGCACCCACTCCTGTGGGACGGTCGACCTTCCGGTCACCGCTCGCGTCGCGTAGACCTGGCGCACGTTCGGCGAGTTGGTCGTATGAAACGCGACCCACTGCGCGTCGCGTGAGAAGTGAGCCTGGTGGAGGTTCCAGGTCGGATGGGCCGTCAGCTCTGCCTGCTCACCGCTGGAGAGGTCATGAAGGACCAGCCGTGACGGCAGTCCTTTGCCGAGGAGCACGTGCTTGCGGTCTGGCGACCAGTCCCCCGGAATGCTGCAATCCGCGCAAACCGGCGACGGCGGACCACCCTCGGTATTCACCATGGAAATGGAGCGAGTGCCTGCGTCGACTTTCGAGAATACAACCCGGGATCCGTCGGGGCTGAGCGTCGCGTCGTCGGCGCCACCGTGCGTCACCTGCCGCTCCCGTCCCGATGGGATGTCGCGAATCCAGACTTCGTCCTCCTTCGTCCGCGACGAGATGAACGCCATCGTCTTTCCGTCGAAGCTCACGCTTCGTAGCCGATCACTCGCAGGATTGTTGGTGACCCGTTCCAATGGGCCGCTTGCGATGCCGGTGCGCTCATCAACCGGGACGCGCCACACGTCGACGTTCTCGACGACGCTCGAGAAGACGATCTGACCCGAGGCGGCGACCGCCGGGCTCCGCTCGATCGCCGTGCCGAACGTCAATCGTCGGGGACTTCCCGTCATCCGGCCAGTCGTCGGGGAGATCGGGATCTCCCAGAGGTCGGAGCTGTCTGCCTCGTTGGTCGAGAACACGACCCCCTCGCGGCTCGGGCTCCACGCTCCAGGAATGGGAGGGCCCCCGACCAGTCCGGCTGCGGCCATCTTCTGAACCGCGCCTGTCTTGACCAGGTCGCGCCCATCTCGGTTCACGAGGTACCAGTCGAATAGTTTCTTGTCAGTACTCTCCTCTCCGAGGAACAGGATGCGCTCACCATCGGGCGACCAGATCGGGTAGCGCGCGCTTGCCACCTGGGGTCGGAGCACTTGCGAAGGACCACCGGCTGACGGGACGACGGAGATGCTGGCGAGAGCGTCCGGAATCCCGCCGGCGACGACCGTCGCGGGGAAGCCGGTCCAGTAGGCGATCCAGCGTCCGTCCGGTGAGAACCGCGGCGTGCGCGCCCAGTCAGTTCGGGCGATCAGCCGGGCGGTCCCGCCGAGGGCGCCGAGCACGTAGAGCCCGGTGTTGCGGCGAGAGAAGACGATCTCGGTGCCGTCCGGCGAGAACGACGGCTCGGCTTCGTCGGCCGGATCGCTGGTGAGCTGCAGCGGCTCGCCGCCCCCGACTGGCTGCACCCAGATGTCGAAACCACCGCTCCCTCCGCGATCGGACGCGTAGGCGAGGAGCCGCCCGTCCGGCGAGAGGGCAGGATCCGCGTTCAGGCCCGATGTGGAGGTCAATCTGATCAGCTTCGCCGTTCGAGCCGTGCGCCCTGGCTGTCGGAACAAGACGACACCGAGGAGGACCAACATCACGGTCCCCATCGCCCAGGCCGCGCGTACCCAAGTCCGCCGCGGGGCTGGGGTCGGCGAGGTCCGGGTAGGGTCAGACGTCTCGGGCGCGTCGGCCAGGTCGCCAATGAACCGGTAGCCCCGGCGGGGCAATGTTTCGATGAAGCGAGGGGCCGTGGCCGAGTCACCCAGCATGGTGCGGAGCCGCTTCACCGCGGCGTTCAGGCCGTGCTCGAAGTCAACGAACGTGTTGTCACGCCAGATCTCGCGGCGCAGATCCTCCCGCGTGACCACGGAACCCGGCTGACGCACGAGGAGCGTCAGGATCCGGAAGGGTTGCTCGGGCAGGAGGACCCGGTTCCCGTCTCGGATCAGCTCGCCGGACCGCAGATCCAGCGCGAAGTCGGCGAAGCGGACAACCTGGGAACCAGGCGGCGCGACCTGCATGGGCGCCACCTCCTGTCGAAGAGCCCGAACCGTACCAGAGCGGGTCTGCGCTCGTCATTTCACCTCCGTTTCATCTCCAAATCGCCCTCAGAGCATTGAGCGGATCACCGCGCCCAAGCAGGTACGTGTCTGGACCGGAGAACGTCCGGACAACCAGGAGGGCATCATGAAGCCGCTTCACGATGTGGTCGGAGGTTCAGGTCGCCAGCAACGCGAGGATCGCAGGGGTCGTCGCCTTCACACCGGGAGAACCGGAGGCGAGACATCGAGAGCGAGTCATCGGGCCCACGCGAAGAGGATCCTCAGGAGTGGGTCAGTCCTGGTCGCCTCGATCTTCGTTGGTGGCGTGCTCACCGGATGCGGCGTCGACGAGTCGCTCGCGGCCCTGGGTCAAGAGCAGCGTGGAGGACGCCAGGTCAGC
>RPRB01000413.1 GCA_003818285.1 Myxococcaceae bacterium | reverse complement strand
TCTTCATCGCCCGTTCTCGGAGGTCCGGAGCCAGGAGGAGCTCCTCCGTGAGGTAACCGTTCACCTGGATCATCCGGGCGATCCCGCCCGTCCAGCCGGTCTGGTGGCTCGCACCGATGCCCGCGCCATTGTCCCCGTGGAAGTACTCGTAGAAGAGAACGTGGTCGCGCCAGTGTGGATCGCTCTGGAACTTCTCCGATCCGCCATACACCGGCCGGCGCCCCGAGGCGCTGCGGGTGAAGGTCTTGATCAGCCGCTCCGCGAGCTCGCGCGCCACCTCGAAGAGAGTCATCTCCTTCCCGGAGCCGGTGGGGCATTCGATCTTGAATCGGTCCCCGTAGTATGCGGCGAGCCGAACCAGCGCGGTCCAGAGGAGGAAGTTCACCGGCATCCACACCGGACCCCGCCAGTTGGAGTTCCCACCGAACATTCCGCTGTCCGAGTCACCGGGGACGTAGCCCACCCGGAACTCCTTCCCGCCGTGATGGAACACGTAGGGGTGCTCCAGGTGGGACCGGGAGAGGGCGCGGATCCCATGCGGGCCGAGGAACTCCCGCTCGTCGAGCATGCGGCTCAGGATCCGCCGCAGCTTCTTCTCGTCCACGATGGAGATCATCCGCCGGCCGTTGATCCCCGGCTCGGCGGGCATGTGGATGCTGGCAGTGAGGTCGGGGTGGCGGAGGAGGAACTCCCGCGCATTCCTCCGGAAGGTGGGGAGCCGGTCGCCGATGTCCTCGTCGAAGATGGCCACCGCCGCCAGCGGGAGCAGCCCGACCATCGACCGGACCTTGAGCCGCATCGCCTGCCCGTCCGGCATCCGGAGCACGTCGTAGAAGAACCCGTCCTCCTCGTCCCACATGTCGTCCTGGTTCTCTCCCAGCCGATCCATGGCTGCAGAGATCCAGATGGTGTGCTCGAAGAACTTGGTGACGAACTCCTCGTAGGCCGGGTTGTGCAGCGCCAGCTCCACGGCGATGCGGAGCATCTGCTGGCTGAAGAAGGCCATCCAGGCGGTGCCGTCGGCCTGTTCCAGGTAGCCACCCGTTGGCAGCGGCGAGCTCCGGTCGAAGACGCCGATGTTGTCCAGCCCGAGAAAGCCACCCTCGAAGACGTTGTTCCCGGTGCGGTCCTTCCGGTTCACCCACCAGGTGAAGTTCACCAGGAGCTTGGAGAAGGCGTAGGTCAGGAAGTCGATGTCGCCCTTGCCGCGCCGCTCCTTGTCGATGAGGTAGACCTGCATCGTCGCGTAGGCGTGGACCGGCGGATTCACGTCGCCGAAGTTCCACTCGTACGCCGGCATCTGGCCGTTGGGATGCAGGTAGTCGTTGCGCAGCATGAGATCCAGCTGCGACTTGGCGAAGTCCACGTCCACCATCGCCAGCGGCAACATGTGGAACGCCAGATCCCACGCCGCGTACCAGGGGTACTCCCACTTGTCCGGCATGGAGATGATGTCGTCGTTGACCATGTGGAACCACTCGGCGTTCCGCACCCGCTGCCGCAGCCAGGGCGGGCTCTCGGGCCCCACCCGGTGCTCCTTGAGCCAGGTGGACAGGTCGTAGTGGAAGTACTGCTTGCTCCACAGCATCCCGGCGAGCGCCTGGCGCATCACCCGCGCCCGGTCGGCGTCGGCCTTCACTGTCGGCGGGGTGATGCCGTCGAAGAAGGCGTCCGCCTCCTGCCGGCGCTGCTCCAGGACCCGATCGTGGTCGGCGAACGGTGCAGGCGTCACCGCGGGAGAGCTTCGGGTGAGCCTGAGCCGCACGGTCCCGGTCTCACCCGGGCCGACGGTGAGCCGCACGTGCGGCGCGGCCTTGGTCCCCCGGTGCTCCGGGTTCACCGCCTCGCGGCGGTTGTGCACCACCGCCTCACCGATGCCGTCCTTGACGAAGGGCGAGGGGTTACGCTGCCCCCAGAGCCGCTGGGCGTTGGTCTCGTTCTCGGTGAAGAGCAGCTCCGGCGCGCCCTCGCAGTACAGGTAGTAGTCGGGGAGCGACCCCTGCGTGAGGGACACCGGGTTGTGGGCGAAGATGACGCTCGCCGCCGGATGCTCCACCCGCTCCAGCACCGGCTTGCTGCCGCCGCCGCCCCAGGACCAGCTGTTCCGGAACCAGAGCGTCGGCAGCACGTGGATGAGCGCCGCCTCGGGGCCCCGGTTGACGACGTCGATGCGGACCAGAAGATCCTCGGGGCCCGCCTTGGCGTATTCGACGAAGACGTCGAAGTAACGGTCCTCGGCGAAGACGCCGGTGTCGAGCAGCTCGTACTCCAGCTCGTGCTTCCCCCGGGAGGCGTTGGTCCGGAGCAGGTCCTCGTAGGGGAACCGGCGCTGCGGGTACTTGTAGAGGTACTTCATGTACGAGTGCGTCGGCGTGCTGTCGAGGTAGAAGTAGTACTCCTTCACGTCCTCGCCGTGGTTGCCCTCGCTGTTGGTCAAGCCGAACAGGCGCTCCTTGAGGATGGGGTCACGGCCGTTCCACAGAGCGAGCGCGAAGCACAGCCGCTGCTTTGCGTCGCAGACGCCGGCCAGCCCGTCCTCCCCCCAGCGGTAGGCGCGGGAGCGGGCCTGGTCGTGGGTGAAGTAGGCCCAGGCGTTCCCGTCCTCGCTGTAGTCCTCGCGAACCGTGCCCCACTGGCGCTCGCTGAGGTACGGGCCCCACTGCTTCCAGTCGACCTTGCCGCGACGGCTCTCCTCGAGCCGCGCCTGCTCCGCATCCACTCGCCCGTGGTCGGACATGTCCTCTCCCCCGGCGCCGCGGTCCAGATCCGCCAGAGCATCAGACGGCGGAGCCGGGCCCCAGTCCATCGCCAGTCCATGGGACCTTCGTCCCACGCCGGTGAAGTGGCCTCGAGCTGGCAATCGTCGGCGAGGTCAGGCGGCCGCCGCCCAATCAATAGCGGGTCGGGACGAAGCGGCGACCCTTGAGGGAGGCCCGGTCGTCGTAGGCGTGTTTCCTCGCCCGGTCGGCCAACTTCACCTTCTCC
>RPRB01000412.1 GCA_003818285.1 Myxococcaceae bacterium | reverse complement strand
CTGGGGAAGATCGCCAAGGACCGGAGCACCATCCGCGAGTTCGTCGAGCAGTACACGCTGAAGAACGGCAACCGGGTCATCGTGCTCGGCGAGGGCCGGCTGGTGAACCTGGCCGCCGCCGAGGGCCACCCGTCCAGCGTGATGGACATGTCCTTCGCCAACCAGGCGCTCTGCAGCGAGTGGATGGTGAAGAACCACCGGACGCTGGAGAAGCGCGTCTACACGGTGCCGGAGAAGATCGACAAGGTGATCGCCCGGCTCAAGCTCAAGGCGATGGGCGTGAAGGTCGACGTCCTCACCGACGAGCAGGAGACCTACCTGAACAGCTGGAACCAGGGCACCTGAGGTAAGCCGGACGAGACGGGGGGACTCGTCCTTGAACACGCTGGCGAATCACCCGGCGCTCCGGAGAGCCTTCTCTGGATGCCCGACCTCGCCGCGGTCACCGTTATCCCTCGACGTTCCAGGCAGGACCGTCGTCAGCGACGTCAGCGCCGTCCAGCTCTGGTTCGATCTGGGCCTTCGGATCGTCTTCCTGCTCTGATCGCGAGCGCGAGCGTCCGGGTGCCCTTCATGCGGGCGCGCCAAGTGGTTTGTCTGTCTGTCCGTCTCGCTCTCCTCGCCCCGGCCAGGCATCAAGACCCCTCGTCCCCGGGACTTGCCTCCGCGGGTCCCGGGCACGTGCGCTGCACGGGTGACCCCCTGGCCACCGGGGGCTCCTATTTCCGGAGCGGAGGCGCTGCGAGGTTCAGCGCTGCTTGGGTGTCCCGAAAGGGAGCAGCACCACCATGACGAGGTCGAGCGAGCAGCGGAAGAAGCCGAACCGGAGGGTTGCGAGATTGGGGGGGGTCCTCCTGGCGGCAGTGGTTCTCCAGGCGTGCGGGGCCGGGCCCAGTACCGACAACGCGCCAAACGCACTCAGCGGACCGTCTCCCGTGGTCCGGGACTGGAACCTCATCACGCTCCAGGTCGTGACCCCTCCGACGAGGGCACGGTCATGGACGCTGGTGCACGTCGCGATGTTCGACGCGATCAACTCGATCGAGCAGCGCTACCACCCTTATGCGGTGACCGCGCCGGCGGCCGCCGGTGCCTCGTCGGAAGCGGCGGCGATCCAGGCGGCGTATCGCGTGCTCGCCCGCCGCTACCCGGGGGCGCTCGCGGTGCTCAATCCGAACCTTGCCACTTCCCTCGCCGCGATCCCCGATGGGCCGGGGAAGACCGCCGGCACGGCGGTCGGGGATCTGGTCGGCAATGCGATCTACGACCTGAGGATCGACGACAAGATCAACGACCCAGGACCTGCCTACGTGCCCGGGAGCGGGCCCGCCGCCTACCAGCTCACTCCGCCCAACTTCGCGCAGCCGGTGAACACCGGTGTCGCCAGCTGGGTACCGTTCGCCCTGTCGCAGGTGTCGCAGTTCCGCCCCGAGGGGCCCTACTCGATCGACAGTCACCAGTTCGCCCGTGACTACGACGAGACCATGACCCTTGGCGTGGCATGCCCGGATCCGGCGAGCTGCGCCCGCACTCCCGCCCAGAGCCAGACCGCGCTCTGGCATACGGAACAGGCAGACATCCAGTTCAACCGCATCGCGCGCGGTCTGACCCCCTCGCGGGGACTCGGTCTGCTGGAGGAGGCCCGCCTCTTCGCGCTCCTCAACCTCGCGGTGATCGATTCTTCGGCCGCGGTCTTCGACGCCAAGTACACGTACAACTTCGTCCGCCCGGTGACTGCCATTCGCAATGGCGACGCCGACGGGAACCCGCGGACCGTAGGGGACCCGGCCTGGTCGACCTTCATCATCACGCCGCCGCACCCGGAGTATCCGGCTGCGCACGGCGCGGTCCAGGGTGCCGCGGCGGTGGTCATGAACAAGCTGCTCGGGAAGCACCAGGGCTTCGATGACACCATGCCTGCCGTCCCGGGCGTGACGCGCCACTTCGACTCGTTCGACGACTTCACGGCCGACGGCTTCGTGGCCCGGATCTACGGCGGGAAGCACTTCCGCAACTCGCTGAAGGTGGGAAGGAAGCTCGGGCGCGAGGTGGGCAAGTACGTCGTCCAGACTCAGCTCCAGCCGGTCCGCGGCCACGACGACGACGACGACGACGACGAGTAACGGGTCGCAGTACAGTCCGTGGCGTGCCCGCTCCTCCAGGCGACCGCACGCTGTCCCGCGGCAGCAGTCGCCGGTCGTCCGCCCGCGCGGCCCAGGCCGCGTGGGCGTTGACCGTTCTCCACTCTCCTCGGCGCGAATGGCTGGGTCGCTCGGTCCCGCTGGGGAGACAGCTCCGGCTGGGCCGGGTGGGGGGCGAGGTGGACCTCCAGATCGACGATCCCAAGCTGTCGCGGGTGCATGCGTCGGTGTCCCGCGCTGGCCTGGTGTTCGAGATCCGTGATCTCGGCAGCCGCAACGGGACCTTCATCAACGGAGAGCGGGTCGAGCGGCACAGCCTGACCGTCGGCGACGTGGTCCGCGTCGGTGACACGCTCTTCGAGATCGGTCCCGAGGGACCGCGACAGGCCGCTGAGCCGGGAGACCCTTCGCTGGTTGCCCGTTCCTCCTCACTCATCGCCGCGGTGGAGGCCGCCGACCGCGTCGCCCCCTCCGACCTGTCGGTCCTGCTCCTGGGAGAGACCGGGACCGGGAAGGAGGTCTTCGCCCGGCGGGTGCATGAGCGCAGCGGCCGCCGCGGCGCGTTCCTGGCGATCAACTGTGCATCGCTCCCGCGGGAGCTCGTCGAATCGACGCTCTTCGGACACAAGAAGGGAGCTTTCACCGGCGCCACTTCCGATTCGGACGGGTTCTTCGCCCAGGCCCAGGACGGGACACTGTTCCTCGACGAGGTCGGCGAGCTCCCCGCGCACCAGCAGGCCAAGCTCCTGCGGGTCCTGGAGAATCACGAGTACTTGCCGGTGGGCAGTACCCGGGTGGTCCAGAGCAACGCGCGCATCATCGCCGCCAGCAATGCCGACCTCGAT
>RPRB01000411.1 GCA_003818285.1 Myxococcaceae bacterium | reverse complement strand
TGGTTCCGGCGCGGCCTGCAGGGCCGGGCGCGAGACTGGAACTGGCACCACGTGCTCGGCATCTGGTGCTTGCCCGTGCTGGTCGTGCTCTCCACCTCCGGCGTGGTGATCTCCTACCGCTGGGCGAACGATGCGGTATTCCGTCTCGCCGGGAGCCCGCCCCCGCCCCCGGGCCGCCCGCAGGGCCCGAAGGTCGAGGCGCCCGGGGACGGTACCGTCGCGCTTCCCCTCCAGCGCCTCGCCGGACTGGCGATGGAGCGCGTCCCGGCATGGCGCGAGCTCACCGTGCGGCTCGATCCGCAGGCCGGACGCCGCCCGGCAGCGGTTCAGGTCTCCGTTCGCGAGCGAGACGCGCGGCCACGCTTCGCGGCGGTGCAGCTCTGGGCGGACCCATTCACCGGGAAGTTCCTCCGCGAGGAGCGCTACGGCGACCTGTCTCGGGGTCGGAAGGCTCGGGTGTGGATGCGCTTCCTCCATACAGGGGAGGCATTCGGCGGCGCCGGACAGCTCGTGGCCGGGCTCGCCTCGCTCGGGGCGGCGGTGCTGGTCTGGACCGGACTCGCGCTGGCGCTACGCCGACTTGCGCGTGCGCTGCGGGCGCGCCCGGTGATGGGGAGTGAAGCCGAACCCTCGTCGCCCTGAGCGATAGAGTGAAGGTGGACGCACGTCGCACCCTCGCGCTCAAGCGTTTACCGGATTCCGCTGACGGCAAAGGCACGACATACTCGTCACGTGCACGGAAGACCGTTTTCGGTCCTCATCCCTTCCGCAGTTTCCGGTGTGCTGCTCGCGCTCGTCGCCGTGGTCGGTTGCTCCGGCCGCGTCGACATTCAGTGCGCGCAGCCTTCCGACTGTTCCGCGGGCGCCTCCTGCATCGCGGGCCAGTGCGTGATGCTGCCGCAGTGCTCGCGCTCCGGTGACTGCGACGCGGGCAGCAGCTGCATCAACAACGCCTGCGTTCCGGTGGGCAACACCTGTCAGGCCAACCGCGACTGCGCGCCGGGAGCGATCTGCAGCGAGCACGACCGGTGCGCGCCCCCGAGCTGCACCAGCGCCATCGACTGCGGCCTGGAGCAGGGCTGCGTCCAGGGCTCGTGCGCTCCGGTGGGGACGCCCCTCCCGCCGCCGCCCGACGGCGGATTCCCGCCCCCGCCGCCCGACGCGGGACCGAGCTGCGTGAACCTCCAGTGCGCCCAGGTGACCTGCACCAACGGCGGCACCACCACCCTGTCGGGTCAGGTCTTCGACCCGAGCGGCACGGTGCCGCTCTACAACGCAGTGGTCTACGTGCCGAACGGCGAGGTGAAGCCGTTCACCCCGGGCTTGACCTGCGATCGCTGCGGCAGCCCCACCAGCGGTGACCCGCTGGTCACCACGCTCACCGACGCGACCGGCACCTTCACCCTGCGGAACGTCCCGGCCGGGACCAGCTTCCCGCTGGTGATGCAGATCGGGAAATGGCGGCGCGTGGTGACCATCCCCGCGGTGCCGGCGTGCACCACGACCACGCTGAGCGACGTCAACCAGCAGCGGCTCCCGCGGAACAGGAACGAGGGCAACATCCCGCAGCTGGCCATCGCCACCGGCTCGGCGGACCCGTTCGAGTGCCTCCTGCTCAAGATGGGCATCGACGTGGCGGAGTTCACGCGCCCCGAGAACGGCGGCCGGGTGCACATGTATGTGACGCCGCAGGGCAACCCGCCGCCGCTGCAGCTCGACGGTGGAAGCCCGCCGGCGACGAGCCTCTGGCTGGACGCGGGCACGCTGTCCCAGTACGACGTGGTCCTCCTGCCCTGCGAGGGCAGCGAGTACCGGAAGCCGGACGCCGGCATCAGCAACCTGGTCGACTACACCGCGGCGGGCGGCCGGCTCTTCGTGACCCACTACAGCTACGTGTGGACGGCCTTCGACGCGCCGTTCAACCAGGTGGCCAACTGGGTGCCGGATCCGTCGCAGCAGCACAATCCGCCGGATCCGTTCTCCGCGCTGATCGACACCACCTTCCCCAAGGGGGTCGCCTTCCAGGACTGGCTGTCGAACGTGAACGCGCTGAGCAGCGGCAAGCTGTCGATCAACGATCCGCGAGACGACGTCGGTCCGGTGAACGTCCCCCTCGGGACGCGCTGGATCTACGGCCCGAATCCGAACAACACCATCACCCCGATCACCACCCAGCACCTGACCTGGAACACGCCGGTCTTCCCGCCGCCGCAGCCGGACGGCGACGCCGGGGTGCAATGCGGCCGGGTGGTGTTCAGCGACTTCCACGTGACCGCCGACGGTCTGGCGAACGGGCAGGGCAAGTTCCCGACCTCGTGCCGGTCGGGCGCGATGACGCCTCAGGAAAAGGCGCTCGTCTTCATGCTCTTCGACGTGTCCTCCTGCGTGCAGGACGACCGACTTCCCCCCGACGTCTGCCCGGGGCTGAATCAGTCCTGCTCGACCACCCAGCCGTGCTGCAGCGGCCTCACCTGTCTCGGCCAGACCCTGGCGCCCTGTGTCGCCGGGGAACCCTGCAGCTGCAAGGTCCCGATCAACTGATGCGCTCCCCTCCTCGTCCCTCTGCGCTTCTCCTGCGCGCCCCGCTGGCAGGGGCAGCGCTGATGCTCTCCGTGGCCTGTCAGACCTACGACTTCCAGCCGGTGACCCCGGTGAGCCTGGGCCAGACGACCACCGAGGTCAGCATCACCGCGAAGCAGCTCAAGCCGAACCTCATGATCGTGCTCGACCGGTCCGGATCGATGCGCCTGCCGTTCGACCCGACGCCGGCGGCGTGCGGCTCGTGCGGTCAGACCGGGCAGCCATCGTGCGACCCGGCGACCTGCCCCTCGCGCTGGGACGTGCTGACCAGCACCGCGTCCGACTTCCTCTCGCAGCACGGGACGGTGGCGCGGATGGGCGTGGCGTTCTACCCCTCGTTGTCCGACGCGACCATCACCGACCCGGGGAGCGGGAACGCGAGCAACTTCTGCACGGCGGCGAGCAGCATCG
>RPRB01000410.1 GCA_003818285.1 Myxococcaceae bacterium | reverse complement strand
CTGTCGCTGGAACGGCTGGAGCACCTCGCCGGGCGGCGGCTGCAGCGCATTGGCCTGTCCGCGACCCAGCGGCCGCTGGACGAGGTGGCGCGCTTCCTCGGGGGCGCAGCGGTGGGGGTGTCGCCTGGCGGCTCCGGCGTGCCGGCTCCCTCCGGTGGGCCTGGGCCCGGCCCTGGCGGAGAGACACGCAGCCCTCGGGCCAGCACGCCCGCCGACGTCGGTGACTCGAGCTCCGCGCGCGGCATGCCCCTCGAGGCTCGCTCGCCGGCGGGCGCTTCCCCGTCTGCGGTGGCAGGCGCCTGCGCGCGCACGGCTCGCGTCGAGACGACGGAAGCAGGCTCCATCACCGCGGACGAGACGGCCGGTGAGGAGCTGCGCACCGAGTTCGCCGCGCCAGCGCTCACCCCGGTGTGGCGGCCGGTCACCATCGTCGACGCCGGAACTCGCCGGGCGCTCGAGCTGCGGATCGAGGTGCCGGTGGAGGACATGGCGCGCATCGGCGAGCCGATCGAGATTCCCTCGGGCCCGGCGGCGCAGGGTCCGGTCCGAAGCTCGATCTGGACCGCCATCCATCCGCGGCTGCTGGACCTGGTCCGCGAGCACCGCACCACGCTCATCTTCGTCAACAGCCGGCGCATCGCCGAGCGGCTGGCGGCGGCGCTGAACGAGCTCGCCGGCGAGCCGCTGGTCCGGGCGCACCACGGCTCCCTGGCCCGCGCGCAGCGGAGCGAGATCGAGGAGGCGCTCAAGGCCGGGCGCCTCCGGGCGCTGGTGGCAACCTCCTCGCTCGAGCTGGGCATCGACATGGGCGCGGTAGATCTGGTGGCCCAGATCGAGGCCCCACCGTCGGTGGCCAGCGGCATGCAGCGCATCGGACGCGCCGGTCACCGCATCGATGCCCCGAGCACCGGGGTCATCTTCCCGAAGTACCGCGGCGACCTGGTGGCCTGCGCTGCGCTGACCCAGGCGATGACCGACGGGCGCGTGGAGGCCACCCGGCATCCCCGGAACCCGCTCGACGTGCTCGGCCAGCAGATCGTCGCGATGACGTCGGTCGAGCCCTGGAGCGTCGATGCGCTCTACGCCGCGGTCCGCGGGGCCGCGCCGTTCGCGGAGCTGAGCCAGACGGTGTTCGAGAACGTGCTCGATCTCCTCTCCGGCCGATTCGCCTCCGACGACTTCGCAGAGCTCCGCCCGCGCGCCACCTGGGACCGGGTGGCGAACACCGTCATCGGCCGCGAGGGCAGCAAGCGGATCGCCATCGTCAACGGCGGCACCATCCCCGACCGGGGTCTCTACGGCGTGTTCCTCGCCGGCAGCGAGAAGGCCCACGCCCGGGTCGGGGAGCTGGACGAGGAGATGGTGTTCGAGAGCAAGGTGGGCGAGGTCTTCCTGCTCGGTGCCTCCTCGTGGCGCATCGAGCAGATCACCCACGATCGGGTGCTGGTCTCACCCGCGCCCGGACAGCCGGGGAAGATGCCCTTCTGGCACGGCGACGCAGCGTCGCGCCCGCTCGAGACCGGCCAGTTGATCGGCCGCTTGGTCCGCGAGCTTCGAGAGGTGCCCCGGTCGGCGGCGGTGTCCCGCCTGGTCCGGGGCCACCAGCTGGAGCGCCAGGCGGCGGAGAACCTCCTCCAGTACCTCGAGGATCAGGCGCGGGCGACCGGCGACGTCCCGGACGACCGGACCCTGGTGGTGGAGCGCACCCGCGACGAGCTGGGGGACTGGCGGGTGTGCATCCTCTCCCCCCTGGGCGGCCGGGTACACGCGCCCTGGTCGATGGGGCTGACCGCGCGGGTCCGCGATCAGCTCGGGCTGGACGTGGAGACGATGTGGACCAACGACGGCATCGTGGTCCGCTTCCCGGACTCCGACGTCGTGCCCGACGTGGATGCCCTGCTGCCGTCTCCCGAGGACGTGGAGGCGCTGGTGCTGCGCGAGCTCGGCTCCACCGCGCTCTTTGCGGCGAAGTTCCGCGAGAACGCCTCGCGGGCGCTGCTGCTCCCCCGGCGCAGGCCGGGCGCGCGGACGCCGCTCTGGCAGCAGCGTAAGCGCGCGGCGGACCTGCTCGCGGTCGCCGCGCGGTTCCCCACCTTCCCCCTGCTCCTCGAGACCTACCGGGAGTGCCTCCGCGACGTGTTCGACATGCCGGCGCTGGTGGGCACGCTGCGGGCGCTCCGCGATCGCTCGATGCGGGTGACCACCGTCGACACCGCGACGCCCTCTCCGTTCGCGGCCTCGCTGCTGTTCGGCTTCGTCGCCAACTACATCTACGACGGCGATGCCCCCCTGGCGGAGCGACGGGCACAGGCCCTGTCCATCGACCAGGGCCAGCTTCGGGAGCTACTGGGGGACGCGGAGCTTCGCGAGCTCCTGGACGCTGACGTGCTGGCCGCGGTGGAAGCAGAGCTCCAGCAGCTCGAGCCCCGGTTCCGCGCTCGGGGGACGGACGGCATCCACGACCTCCTGCTCCGGGTGGGAGCTCTCTCCCCCGACGAGCTGCGCGCCCGGTGCACCAGCGCGCTGGTGGCCTCGGGGATCGACGACCTGGCCCAGGCGCGGCGTGCCGTGCTCCTTCCCGTGGCCGGCGTCCAGCGCCACGTCGCAGCAGAGGACGCCGGGCGGTACCGCGACGCGCTGGGCGTGCCGCTTCCCCAGGGGTTGCCTGAGGCGCTCCTGGTCCCGGTGCGTGATCCGCTGGGAGATCTCGTGTCCCGCTACGCGCGCACGCATGCTCCCTTCACCATCGAGGAGGTGGCGGCGCGCTTCGAGCTGCCGGCGGCGCGGGTCGAGCCGGTGCTCGAAGCGCTGGTCCGGCGCGGACGGCTGGTAGAGGGCGCGTTCCGCCCCCGGGGCACCCGGCGGGAGTGGTGCGACGTGGACGTGCTGGCGGTCGTCCGGCGCCGCTCGCTGGCGAGGGCGCGGCACGCGGTGGAGCCGGTGGAGCCGCGGGTGCTCGGACGGTTCCTCACCCACTGGCACGGCATCGCCCGGCCCCGGCCGGGGCT
>RPRB01000409.1 GCA_003818285.1 Myxococcaceae bacterium | reverse complement strand
TCGGCAACGAGTTGGCGCGCACCTGCTCCATGATGCCCCCGACCCTGCGGATGTCCGCCGCGGCCACCCGGGCGGTGGCGTTGCGCTCGAGGGCCTGGGCGACGGCGTCGCGGAGGGTGATGGTCCTGGCCACCGGACGGACCGCGTCCGGGGACTCGGCCGTCGCGGCGGTGAAGCCCGCGTCCACGCTGATCAGCGGGGTGGGCGAGCGGTCCTGGCCGGTGGCCGACGCGGCGACGATCAGCGCCAGCATCAGGGGAAGCCGCGGCGTGGCGCGGCTGACGCGGTGTGGATTCCGAGAGGCACTCACCTGTTCCGACTCCTGCGGTGTCGTGAGGGTGAAACGGCGGCGCAGCGCTATAGCGCGGGGTCCCGCCCTTCGCCTGCCGAAGTGGACCGCCAATGGCGGAAAACCCCGCCCGGGCCCCCGTGAAGCTGGACAGCCCCGGAAGAGAACGCTACGAGCGTGAAGAAGCGTGAAGACCGCAGAGGCAGATCGCGCCACGGCGGAGCTGGTACGGCTGGTGGGGCAGACGCGCCGCCGGTTGTGGATCGCCGCTGCCCGCGCGCTGGCCGCGCGGGGCGAGTCGATCGTCGCCTGGGCCCTGGTGAACCGCCTCGCCGAGCTCGGTCCGCTCACCCAGCGCGAGCTGGCCGACGCATCGGCGCAGCACCCTGCCGGCGTGTCCCGGCAGCTGGACGAGCTCGAGCGGAAGGGGCTGACCGCCCGGGGCACCGACCCCGCCGACCGGCGCCGCCGGCGCGTGGAGCTGACGCCGGCCGGGTCTCGCTGGTTCCGTCAGACCCGTCCGCTGGTGGATCAGGCCACGGCCCCGGTGCTCGCCGTCCTGCGCGCCTCCGAGCGACGGGCGCTGGCCACGCTCTTGCGCAAGGTGGTCTCCCATCCCGAGGGGATCACCGGTCCTCGATCGCGCGGAGCACCGCCCAGAGCGCGAGCGCTCCCGCGGCGAAGCCGAGCCACCGCTTCGCCCGGGTGAGGCGCACCTCGAGCCGGTCGGCGGCGAGCAGCAGCATCCAGTGCTGAGGGTGGTGCTCGGGGATGCGGAACGCCCGCCGGCGCAGCCGTCCCGACAGCCCGCGCGGAGGCTGGGCGTTGCTCACCACCCACACCGGCTTCTTCCGGCCGGGAATCTGGAGCACCTCCACTCGCGGCCGCTGCACCACCACCCGCTCGGGCGCGGTGGGGAAGGGCTCGGGCAGATGCTCCATCGGCACGCCAGGACGGGCGGTGGGGTCCACGTCGTCGACCCGCCCCGGCCCCGCGGGCGGAAGATGGGTGTGCAGCCCGTCGGCTCGGCGATCTGTGCTCATCAGGCCTCACCGTGGGGCAGGAGCACGCACTTGATGCAGCCCCGCGCCCGCTTCTCGAACAGGTCGTACGCCTCCGGCGCGCGCTCGAGCGGGAAGCGGTGGGTGATGATCCGCCTCGCGTCGATGCGCCCCTCGCGGATGTGCTTGAGCAGATGGGGCAGGTAGCGCTTCACGTTGCACTGGTTCATCCGCAGGGTGAGCCCCTTGTTCATCGCCGTGCCGATCGGCACCAGGTTCCACGGCGGCCCGTACACGCCGACGATGGACACGTTGCCGCCCTTGCGGGCGGTCTGGATGCACCAGGCGAGTGCCGTCGCCACGCCGGCCTCGAGATTGGCCTTGAGCCCCAGAGCGCGCTCGAGCGTGCTCCCCTCGGCCTCCATCCCCACGGCGTCGATGCACACGTCCGCGCCCCGGCCACCGGTCATCTCCCGCAGGGTCATGACCGGGTCGTCCACCTCCTCGAAGTTCAGGATCTCCACTCCGTTGAACTGGCGAGCGAAGTGAAGGCGCTCCGGGACCCTGTCCACAGCGATGACCCGTCCGGCCCCCATCAGCCACGCCGAGAGCTGGGCGAAGAGCCCCACGGGTCCCGAGCCGAAGACGATGACCGTCTCTCCCTTCTGGATCTCGCCCATCTCCGCCGCCTGGTACCCCGTGGGGAGGATGTCGCTGAGGAAGAGGACCTCCTCGTCCTCCATGTCCTCGGGGATCCTGGTGGGCCCCACGTCGGCGAACGGCACGCGGACGTACTCGGCCTGTCCGCCCTCGAAGCCACCGGTGGTGTGCGAGTACCCGTACACCCCGGAGGCGATGTCGTTCGACGAGGGGTTGGTGTTCTCGCAGTTCGCGAACAGGCCTCGCTCGCAGAAGAAGCACCGGCCACAGGAGATGTTGAAGGGGACCACGACGCGGTCGCCGCGCTTCAGGGTCTTCACGTCACGGCCCACCTCCTCGACGACCCCGGTGAATTCGTGGCCGAGGGTGCACCCCACCCGGGTATCGGGGACGAGGCCGTGGAGCAGATGGAGGTCCGAGCCGCAGATCGCGGCCCGGGTCACGCGGAGAACGACGTCCTGCGGATGCTCGATCCTCGGGTCGGGCTTCTTCACCACCCGGACGTTTCCGGGGCCGAAGTAGGCGAGAGCGCGCATGGGGAAAAAGCTAGGGAGGCCTGCGGGTCCCGGCTACCCTCGGCTCTCCCCCCCGTCCGGAGGCTGACCATGAGCAGCCGAGCGCCGCTGACCAACCTGTCCATCCTCCCGCTGGACCGGGTGACGACCACCTTCGAGCTCCCCGGACACCGGGTGGTGCGCAACCTGGGGGTGGTGCGGGGGATCGTGGTCCGCTCCCGGAACATCGTCGGGACCTTCATGGCCGGGCTGCAGACCCTCTTCGGCGGCAACATCACCCTCTGGACCGAGATGTGCGAGCAGGCCCGACGCGAGGCGTTCGAGCTCATGGCGCTGCACGCGCGGCAGATCGGCGCCAACGCGGTCATCGGCGCGCGCTACGACGCGACGGAGATCTCCGCCGGGGTCACCGAGGTGATCTGTTACGGGAGCGCGGTGGTGGTCGAGCCGGGCTGAGCCTGACCGACGCCGGCGCGCCCCTGCGCCGGCCCCGCAGGCGTCCCCCTGGTGCGGGGGGCTGAGCCTGACCGACGCCGGCGCGCCCCTGCGCCGGCCCCGCAGGCGTCCCCCTG
>RPRB01000408.1 GCA_003818285.1 Myxococcaceae bacterium | reverse complement strand
CGAGAACCGCCTCATCGTCGCCGTCGCCGCCGGGCCCGAGGACGCCGAGCTCATCGCCCGCGCTCCTCGGATGCAGCACGCCATCCAGCGCGCCCTCGAGCGCCTCGAGCACGAGACGGGGGCACCCCTCGGCCGAGTCATCGGCCAACTTCGGGCAGCCCTGTCTCCGGCAAAGCCGCTAGTCTCCGGACCTGCATGCCCACCCCGCTCGAACCCCGTACTTCCCTCTGCAAGCTCCTCCCTCCGCGGGCCTCCTTCGCAAGGGACATGACGCCCACCGAGCGCGCGGCGATGGAGTCCCACGTGCAGTACTGGACCGCCAAGATGGTCGAGGGCGTGGCGCTGCTCTTCGGCCCGGTCCTCGACCCCGCCGGCGTGAGGGGCCTCGGAGTCGTGCGCGTCGAGGACGAGGCGGCGCTCCGGCGCCTCCAGGGCGATGATCCGGCGATCCGCGCCGGCATCGGCCTGCGTTACGAGACACTTCCGATGGCCCGGGTGGTCTCTCCAACCGTAGAGGGGTGAGCCTGGCGCGCGGCTCATCGTCCTCGTCCGCGTCCGCTGACGGCGCTACACCGCTGACTGTCACCGCGCGGCGTCCGCGCCGGCCCTCCTCCGGAGCGAGGCGGCGCGTCCGCCGCCGACAGGAGGCCACCCCGTCATGCGTGTCACCGAAGTCCCCAGCTCCCCTGACCAGTGCCCGCGTCTCATCGTGTGGCTCATCCAGGGCAAGTCCCACGCAACCATGCGCCCCGACGGGCTCTGCCACTTCTGCGGCGAGGACGCGCTCACCGAGTGCCGCCCCCGGTCCTCGAGCGCCAGGACGATGGCACCACCATCGTCTGTCACCCCGCGCTCGGCGGCTGCAACCGCGGCTTCGCGCGCATCGACGAGGCACCCAGCGCAGAGAGGCTCGCGTGAAGGCCTCCGAGCTCGCCTTCGGCCTCAAGCTCGACCACGAGGCACCCCTCTGCGCCAGTTTCTCCAGAGCTGGGCCCCAGGCAGCCAGAAGCAGCGCAACGCCCTCGGCGGGGCCATCAACGCCGTCCTGCCGGGGCTGCGGCGCTTCTGCCGCGAGGAGGGCACTTGCCCGGGCTCGGTGCCTGGACGGCTCTTCCCACTCTTGCGCCAGCAGTAGAGTCTTGCGACGTGCGACTGACTCCCGGCAGCCGGCTGGGCCCGTACGAGGTCCTGTCCACCCTCGGCACCGGGGGAATGGCCGAGGTCTACCGGGCGCGGGACACCCGGCTCGGGCGGGACATTGCGCTCAAGGTCGTCAACGAGGCCCTGGCCGGTGACCCGGAGCTGGTCCGGCGCTTCGAGCAAGAGGCGCGGCTGGCCGGCTCGCTCAACCACCCCAATCTCGTCGCCGTCTACGACGTCGGCCTCCACGAGGGCGCGCCCTACTTCATCACCGAGCTGCTGAAGGGAGAGTCCCTCCGTCATCGGCTCTCCCGGGGGCGCGTTCCACTGGACTCGGCGCTCGACTGGGGCGCCCAGCTGGCGCAAGGGCTCGCTGCTGCCCATGCCCGGGGAATCGTCCACCGCGACGTGAAGCCGGAGAACGTGTTCCTCACCTCCGACGGGCACGTGAAGCTGCTCGACTTTGGAATCGCCAAGCTGGCTGAGGGCAGCCGGGCAGAAGGGCCGCACGGAATCCTGGACGAGACGGTGACCCCCACCGGCGGGCAGACGCAAACCGGCGCCATCCTCGGAACTCCAGCGTACATGGCGCCGGAGCAGGTCCGGGGCGAGCACGTGGATGCGCGCACGGACATCTTCAGCCTCGGAGCAGTCCTGTACGAGATGCTGTCGGGTCAACGCCCATTCCCCGGTGGTTCCTTGGTGGAGAGCGGCCACGCCATTCTCCACGAGAACCCCGCTCCACTCCCCGACGAAGTCCCGTCGGCCGTCGCTCAGGTGGTCCGACGCTGCCTGGAGAAGGAGCCGGCGCGTCGGCTGCAGTCGGCGAGTGACTTGGCCTTCGCCTTGGAGCTGCTCCGGAGCCCGACCGGTTCCACAGGCCCACTCCTTCGTGCTTCACGCATCCGTCCGCGCCAGGCGGTGTGGTTCATCGGAGCCGCAGCGGCAGCAGTCCTCGCCGCCCTGCTGGTCGGGCTCGCGGTCGGTGGCCGGCGCACGCCCCCGCCTCCACCGACGGTGGAGAGAGTGACGCTCCGTCCCATCGCTTTCCCGCGAAGTGCCCGATTCACACCAGACGGTCGGGTCGTCTTCACCGCAAGGCAAGGCAAGACCGAGGAGCTCTTCGAGCGAAATCTCGCGAGCGCCTCCATCCAGCCGCTCGGGCTCCAGAACATGGTGCTCGCCGCGATGTCCTCGACGGGTGAGCTCGCTGTTTTTCTCACCTCAATCCCGTTCGTCCCCGGGCCGATCTCGGCGACGCTTGCGCGGGTTCCGGGAGGAGGAGGGACCCCGCAGGCCGTGGCTGAAGACGTCCTCTCGGCCGACTGGTCCCCCGCGGGGGAGCTGGCCATCGTCCGCAGAGAGGGCGTACGCATCTTGCTCGAATTCCCGGTGGGCAAGACCGTCTTCCAGACGACGCGACCCGCCTGGATCGGGAACGTGCGGATCTCGCCCCGAGGCGACCTGCTCGCCTTCATTCACTACTCACGAGAATATCAGGGCGAGGTCGTCGTCGTGGACCTCGAAGGAAGGAAGCGCCAGGTGTCGCGCCTCTGGTCCGTAGCGATCGGGCTCGCCTGGTCCCCCCGGAACGAGGTGTGGTTCGCTGCTGGAGACAGCCGCCTCTCGATTCAGATCCAGGCGATGCCGCTCACCGGACCGGAACGCACCGTCTACACCGCCCTTGGGCCGATCGTGGTCCAGGACATCGCTGCGGATGGGAGCGTCCTGGTCGGTCAGGGCCTTGTAGACTGGGACATCATCTTTGTCGGCCAGGGCGCAGCCAACCCACGGTCGCTGGCGTGGTACGACTTGCCCTACGGCAGCCCAAGGCTCTCCGCAGATGGTCGTCTGGTGCTCTTCTCCGCGTATGGCCCTCGCACCGAGCTGGTCGCCCTCCTTCGGAAGACCACTGGCGCGCCCCCGCAGAACCTCGGG
>RPRB01000407.1 GCA_003818285.1 Myxococcaceae bacterium | reverse complement strand
CCCGACCGGGGCTCGAGCCGGAGCTGCACGTCGGCCGCCGGCGCCCGGACCTCCGCCACTCCGAACCCCAGGTCGGAGTGGTGCGCCTCGAGCCTGACCGGCGTCCCCTCCTGAACCTCGAGCCGGAACCGACCGTCGTCGCCGGTCAGGCCCTCCACTCCTCCGGGAATCGCCACCACCGTCACCCGCGGCGCGGCCCTCCCGTCGCCGGTGAGGACTCGCCCCACCACCGCCACGTGTCCGGGCTCCGCACGCGTGCTCACGGAGGCCGGGGCGGGCTCGCTCGCCTGCGTCGGGCGAGCCCTCCGGTGCAGTCGCACCTCCCAGAGCCCGAGCACCACCAGCGCGCCCGCCGCGGCGATCCAGGGCCACAGCCGTCGCTTCCGGTAGGTGGGCCGTACCTCGAGCGAACGCGGGGTCACCGACCGGTCACTCCTCGGCGAACGGCTGGACCGCCTGAGCGGCGGCGAGCTCCTGACGGATCTCGGAGAGCTCGTTGTTGGTGGCGCGGAGCCGGTCGGAGAGCACCTGGACGAAGCTCCACAGGAGTTTCACCGCGAGAATCGGCTCGCGCTTCATCAGCTGCATCAGCTCGGCGCGGGCAATGACCATCGCCCGGGTGGGTTCGAGGGCCCGCACCGTGGCGCTCCTCGGTGCGTGGTCCACCAGCCCCATCTCGCCGAAGTGGCCGCCGGCGCGCAGCTCGGCCACTCCCACGCCCCCGGTCTCCACCCGGACGCGCCCACGCACCACGATGAAAAGCTCGTCGCCGGAGTGGCCCTCGGTGACGATCTCCGCGTCGGCGGGGTAGCTCCGGGTCGAGGCGATGGAGAGGATCGCCGTCTGCTCCTTGTAGGTGAGGTGGCGGAAGATGGGGATGCTCTTGAGCACCTCCATCCGGCTGGTGGTCTCCTCCAGCTCCTCCAGCGGCGCGCCACCGTCGGAGATGCCCACCACGACGACGGTGACGTTGTCCTTCCCACCCCGCTCGTTGGCCAGCGCGACGAGCTTCGCGGGGATCTCGCCGAGCGGGAGGTCGGCGATCACCCCCGGCAGCTCCTCGTCCGGCAGGTATCCGTGCAACCCGTCCGAGCAGAGCAGGAACAGGTCCCTCGGGAGGAGGTCCACCATCAGGGTGTCGACCTGGACCGACTCCTGGATGCCCACCGCCCGGGTGATGACGTTGCGCAGCTGCGAGGCCTGGGCCTGCTCCCGGGTCAGGGTCCCCGCCTTGAGCTGCGCGGCGATGAGGGTGTGATCCTCGGTGAGCCGGTGGGCCTGCCCGCCGCGGAGGAGGTACACCCGGCTGTCGCCGACGTGGCCCACGATGGCCTTGGTCCCGGCGAGCACGAGACACACGAAGGTGGTACCCATGCCCCGCTTGGTGGGGTCCGCCGCCGCCAGCCGGTACACCTCGGCGCAGGCCCGCTGGATGGCCGTTTCCACCAGGGCCGCCGCCGCGGCGCGTGCCTCCGAGGTGCTGGCCTGGGCGAGGTCCTCGAGCACCTGGCGGTCCGTGCTGAGCTGCTGGCGCACCACCTCCACCGCGCGCTGGCTGGCCACCTCTCCGGCGGCGTGGCCCCCCATGCCGTCGGCGACGACGAAGAGGCCGAGGTCGGGGTCGACGGCGAAGGCGTCCTCGTTGTGCTGGCGCTTCCGACCAACGTCGGTCAGGCCGTACGCCTCGGCGGTCAAAGCCACTGGCGCGCTCCGCTCATCCCTCGAACCGTGCGGCGGCGGAGAATACGTACGCCGGACCGGCTAGCGCCAGTTGAAGAAGATGCCGCCGGAGAAGCCGCCGATGTCGTTCGGCGAGTAGCGCTGCGGGTCCTTGTTCCACGGCTGCAGCACGCCAAAGGACGCGCCGATCACCACGCGTCCGACGCGGTAGCCGCCCTCCAGCCGGCCCTCGACCGTGCCGGTGGTGCTGGTGTCCTCGTGGATGGGTCCGAGGACGGGGTCGGCGTAGTTGGCGCCGTAGAAGGTGACCCCGACGGTGACCCGCCCACCCACGTGCCACCCCTGCGCCCAGTCGCCCTCGTAGGCCACGCCGCCGAGGAGGTGCCACTGGTGGAGCTCGGTGAGCGGTGGTTCGAAGGGGTCGTTGGTGGTGCTCCGCTTGCCGACCGCCCAGCCACCACCGCCCTCGACGATGAGGTTGAGGCTGTCGATGCGCTGCTGGACCACCGGGATGTGCCAGGCGATGCGGAGCTCGGGGGTGATGTTCCCGTTCTGGAAGAACGTGAGGATCGCGACTTCCCGGGGCAGATACGCGGGCACCAGGGACGGGGGTTTCTCTGCCACACGCTGAGCGAAGGCGGGCCCCCCGAGCAGGATGCCTGCCAGGAGGACAACAGGGGGAACACGGCGCATAAGTGGGCTGCCGGCTTGGCAGTTTTCCAAGGACATTGTCAACGGTCAGGGCCGTCGATTAGAGACTCTCCTTCGTGGTCAGCACATACCCCACGATGCCGGTGCGACCCACCCCTTCAGGGGCAGCAGGGAGCCGGCGCGAGGAGTCTCACCAGGACATGGCACTCAAGACCATCAAGGCCCGTGCGGCGCAGGCCGCCGAGCTGCTCGAGTCGTTGAAGCGCATGGCGCGGGTCCGGCGGGAGGCATGCAGCTCCCCGGTGCTCGTGGTCTACGGGCAGAACGAGGCGGCCAGCATCTACTTCGAGGGGGAGGACGGCACGCCGCGGAACGGCAAGACTCCCTGATCAGGCCGGCGGGACGGTTCGGTCGCCGCTCCTCGCACTTCACTTTCCTTGAGTTCCCGGATCCTTGTGTGTAGAGCCCGGGGGTTCCGCCAGGACCTTCGCCTCCGGGGTTTGCTCGTTGCTCGTAGCGACCGCGCTGTTCGCCCTCACCGTCGCGGCGCCCACCTGCGGGCCGCTCGATCTCCAGACTGCCCAGGCTCTCGCCCTGGCGCGCAGCGACGAGGTGGGCATCAAGCGGAGTGAGCAGGTCGCCGCCGAGGCGGACAAGGCGGTGGCCCAGGCCATCTGGTTCCTGCCCGAGTTCTACGCCAACGTCCCCGTGGGTGTCGTTCCGGGTGCCCGGCTCCAGAGCGTCAACGGCCAGAAGGAT
>RPRB01000406.1 GCA_003818285.1 Myxococcaceae bacterium | reverse complement strand
CGGGGGGGTTGAGGGGCTTCACGTCCATGCGATGACCGGTCCTACTACAAGAACCCCAACCGCGGTGCCCGGGGGGTCAGCCGGGCACCCGCCCGCACCACGGGTCCAGGCTCACTCGCGGAGCCCGCCCACCCGGAACATCAGCTCCAGGAACAGCCCGTGGATGCCGAGTCCCCGGAGCGGGAGCGCGAACACCGCGCCGTCGCGCAGCCGGCCGGGCACCGAGAGCTGGACCAGCTCCTCGTGCTCCTCCATCCCCTGCCCGTTGCACCGGTGGCAGCGGAGGTGACCGATCGCGCCGGAGCCGTGGCAGGAGGGGCACGGATAGAACACCGGGACGGTCAGCTCGAGCAGCCCGCCCCGCGCGGCCCGGTCGGGCGGGAGCAGCACCTCCAGGCGCAGGGGCTCCGGGCGCTGGGACTTCGGCAGGTCGGGGTGAGTGAAGCTCCGGCGGAAGCGGCTGGCCACCTCCTCGACCCCGGGGCGGCGCACGGCGAAATCGCGGAACAGCGAGATGGGCACCGGAGACAGCGGCTCGGGCTGCGGCCAGTGCGGCGGGGTGATGGGCCCCCGCGGTCGCAGCGGGCGCTCACCGGCATCCCGGAGTCCCGCGTCGTAGGAGGCGCGGCGCTCCGGATCCGAGAGCACCCGGTAGGCCTGGACGATGTCCTGGAAGAAGGGCACCGCCCGGGAACCGGCGCGGTCGGGGTGATACCGGTGGACGAGCTCGCGGAACGCGCTCCGGATCCGGTGCGTCGACTCCATCGGATCCACGCCCAGGACGACGTAGTAGTTCCTGGTCTCCATCGCCACGAACCTTTGCCGGGGCGGCCTCGCTCAGCCGCGGCCCCGCACTAACGCACAGGGGGCGGCAGTCAAGGCACCGCGGGAGACGGAGCCGGGACCCGTTGTTGCACCTCTCCGACGAAGGGTGATTCCAGGAGGTCGTCATGGCCACCGTCCTCGTCGTCTACGCCAGCCGTGATGGGCAGACCCGGAAGGTCGCCGAGCGCATCGCGAACGTGCTCCGCGTCCGCCGGCACGTCGTCGAGGTGCTCGATGCGGCACGGGCACCGAGCGATCTGGATCTCTCGCGCTTCCAGGCCGTGTTCGTCGGCTCGCCGGTCCACGCGCAGGGGTACTTGCGCCCGGTGGTGCGCTTCATCCAGTCGCACCGTACGGAGCTGGAGCGCATCCCCACCCTCTTCTTCTCGGTGGGGCTGGCGATCCTGAGCAAGATCAACGACGGCCGCGCTCAGACGATGCAGATCGTCGACCGGCTCATCGCCGAGACCGGCTGGCACCCCCGTCGGATCGAGCTGGTGGCCGGGGCGCTCCCCTACACCCGATACAACTTCCTCATCCGCTTCATCATGCGGCGGATCGTCAAGAAGGAAGGCGGAGACATCGACACCTCGCGAAACTACGAATACACGGACTGGGCCGCCGTCGACCGCTTCGCGGCGGAGTTCGTGGGCGAGGTCGCGGCGAACCGTCCGATCGAGGTGCCGCTGGCCGCGCCAGCGGCGAATGGCCCGGAAGCTCGCGCCTGACGCTTCGCTGACCCGCAGTGCAAGAGGTGCGTCCCGCGAAGCAGGCCACGCACGCGGTGCGGAGGAGGGCTGTTCGGCGAACGCAGCGAACGCTCGAGCCCGTCGTCCAGCGCCGGGGTGTCCCGCTCGCCCCTCCACCGGACCCCGCGCCTGAGGGGCACCGGGACGCGGTGTTCCGCACCCGCTCGACCCCGCCCGGGACCTGGCGGCGTCGTTTGCGGAACTCTGCGGAGAGGCGATTCCACACGATGCAGGGCGTCATGGGTGCAATGGTGTTGCAACCCTCTGAAGCCTCGGGCCAGACTCGCCGCCCCGTTGCAGGTGCACATACCCCAGGCGGAGGTTTCGTCATGAAGCGAGCCCGTTCCAGCGTGTCCCGGCGTGGCTTTCTCGGCGCTGCAGCGGCAGTCGCCGCTGCGCCCGTGGTGGCGAACGCCCAGCAGGCCCCCATCTCCTTGCGATTCCAGAGCACCTGGCCGACGAAGGACATCTTCCACGAGTACGCCCTCGACTACGCGAAGAAGGTCAACGAGATGTCCGGGGGGCGGCTGAAGGTCGACGTCCTTCCTGCTGGCGCGGTGGTCAAGGCGTTCGACCTGATCGACGCCGTGCACAAGGGGACGCTGGACGGCGGTCACGGCGTCTCGGCCTACTGGTACGGGAAGAACTCCGCGTACTCGCTCTTCGGCACCGGCCCGTCGTTCGGGATGGACGCCAACATGCTCCTGGGATGGATGGAGTACGGCGGCGGCCGCGACCTCTACAACGAGCTCCAGCAGAAGGTGATGAAGCTCAACGTGGAGGGATTCCTGTACGGGCCCATGCCCACCCAGCCCCTGGGGTGGTTCAAGAAGCAGGTCACCAAGCCGGAGGAGTTCAAGGGACTCAAGTACCGGACGGTGGGGCTGTCGGTCGACGTCTTCAAGGAGATGGGGGCGGCGGTGGTGTCTCTTCCTGGAGCGGAGATCGTCCCGGGGCTCGACCGAGGGCTCATCGAAGCCGCGGAGTTCAACAACACCTCCAGTGACCGGCTGCTCGGGTTCCCGGACGTGTCGAAGACCTGCATGCTCCAGAGCTACCACCAGCCGGTGGAGTGCTTCGAGGTCCTCTTCAACAAGACCAAGTTCGACGCGCTGTCTCCGGAGCTGAAGAACATCATCCGCTACGCGGCCCAGGCCTCGTCCGCGGACATGTCCTGGAAGGCGATGGCCCGGAATTCCCAGGACTACATCGAGATGCGGGAGAAGCAGAACGTGAAGTTCCACCGCACCCCCAAGGAGATCCTGCAGGCGCAGCTCGCCGCCTGGGACAGGGTGGTGGCCGGCAAGTCGGCGGAGAACCCGTTCTTCGCCAAGGTGGTCGACTCGCAGCGGAAGTGGGCGCAGCGGGTGGTGGCCTGGTACCAGGACATCACCGTCCCCGGCGACCTCGCGTACCAGCACTACTTCTCCAAGAAGTCCTGAGCGCGCGCGGGCGCCCCGACTCCTTTGGAACGCATCCTCCACGGCGTCGACGCGGTGAGTGCCTTCGCCGGCAAGG
>RPRB01000405.1 GCA_003818285.1 Myxococcaceae bacterium | reverse complement strand
TCGGTCTGCGGATTCTCCCGAACCTTGCCGAACATCTCAGAAGAAGACGCTTGATAGAAGCGGGCCTCCGGTGCCGCATGGCGGATGGCCTCGAGCATCTTCGTCACTCCCAGCGCCGTGAACTCGCCAGTGAGCACCGGCTGGCTCCAGCTGGTGGGGACGAACGATTGCGCCGCGAGATTGTAGACCTCTTGAGGCGAGGTCTCCCGAAGCAGCGATGAAAGCGAGTACTGGTCGAGGAGGTCGCCCTGATGCAGCGTCACCTGGTCACGTAAATGGTCGATGCGCTCGAGGTTCTCCGAGGACGAGCGGCGGACCATTCCGTGCACCTCGTAACCCTTCGAGAGAAGGAGCTCCGCGAGGTAACTCCCGTCCTGTCCCGTGATCCCTGTGATGAGTGCACGTTTCATCCGGCGGCGCTTGTATCACGGCCGGTGCTCGAGCCGTGCTCGGCTAGGAGTTCGTCGAAGAGATCCAGGTAGGCGCGCGCGACCACAGGCCATCCGAAGCATCCACGGGCGCGGGCCAGTCCTCCCGCGGACATGCGGGCTCGCTCAGCGGGATCCGTGAGGACTCCCTCGAGCGCATTGGTCCACGCGACCACATCCCCCTCTCGAACGATCAGTCCGGCGTCGCCGATGGTGTGGGGGATCTCACCGGAGGAGCTGCCGATCACAGGCACTCCCGAGGCGAACGCTTCGATGAGCATTCGCCCCACTTGCTCACGCCAGTTCCGCCTTGTCAGACTCGGTGCGCAGAGCACGTCCATCGCGTTCAGATGATCGGGAACCTCCGGGTGATGGACTCCCGTGACGACGCGCACCCTGTCCCTGTAGACCAGTGCCCAGCGCCGCAACTCGGCTTCCAGCGGACCCTCGCCGATGAAGAGGGCTCGCCATGGCATGCGCGTTCGCTCCAAGGCGCGGCAGAGCAACAGAACGCCCTTCTCCTCGACGAATCGTCCCAGGAAGCCCACCACAGGTGGATCGGACGTGTCCCACCCGAGGCTCCGTCGCACGGCATCGCCGCGCGCTGCATCTGGACGGAATTCGTCAAGGTCGACGCCCAGAGGGATGACCGGCATCCGTCTCCCCCGGTAAGGGCGTCGGCCGGCCAGAGCCTCGGCCACCGTGTGTCCGCCGGCCACCACGGCCGAGGAGCGATGGACGGCGTAGCGCTCGAGCTGGGCGAATGGTGGTGGGTACCGCTTGGCGATGTTCTGATAGGAGGCAAGGACCAACGGCACTCCTCTGGGGGTCCAGGCCGCGATCTGCGCCCCGGCAAGGACATACGGTTCCTCCCACGCATGGACGAGGTCAACGTCGCCTCGAAGCAGGTTGCGCAACCGCGATCCGTACAGGAAGAGGTGAATGCTCCTTCCTAACCTCACTGGAAGCGTCTCGAAGGCGAACGGATCGCTCGCGGAGGATGGCTCGGCAGCAATCGGCCTGAGCCTCGCGTGAAAAAAGGACGGCGCAACGACGCGGAACCTCCAAGCCGCCCCTCCGAGTCGTGCCATCTCGCGAACGAGGCGCCGGTTGAGGGCGACCACGTAGGAGTGGGAAATGGTGAGGACGCTAGGCATTGTTGGTGCTTTGAAGAACGGCTCGCGTCCGCTCGAGCGAGAAGCGCTCCGCGTAGAGTGCCTTCCCGCGCCGGCCCAGCTCCTCGCGCCGTGCCGGATCCTGTAGGAGCTGTAGACAGAGCCGGCCGAGCTCCTCCGCTCGTCCCACCGGGGCAAGTGAGACGGCCCCGCTGGTGCGCCACACCGAATCGGTCAGATGACCGTCGCTAGTGACGATGGGGACGCCCAGCGCGAGACCAGCCATGGCACTCGTTCGACGGGTGCTAATTCCGTCCGGGAAGGGTTGCATCAGGAGATCGCACGCTGCGAGCCGCGTCGCCACTGCTTCGGGGGAGAGGTCTTCCTCCGCGCGCACCCGCGTGCCGAGTCCGAGACTCGTAGCAAAGGCAGTGGCGCCTCTTCCGACCAGGAGCAGCGACGCCTGGGGAGCACCACCGGCTACCATCCGGAGCGCCGGCCGAAGGTCACGAGTGATCCCCGGACTGTAGGTGCCGAAATGCCCAACCCAGGGGCCACCGCCCAGCTCCCTCCTGGTCGCGCTCACGACACTCGCCGGCACGTCGGTGGGCACGTTGCTTGGGATCGGCAGCCAGATCGCGCGTTCACCCTCCCGGCCCAACCGGGGGCGCCACCCCTCGATGGAAATAAAGATCCGATCCGCTCGGCGCGCCAGCGCGGCGGCCATCCAGACCTCGACTGCGTTCACAACGTGCAGGTGCGGTTTGCGCCAGAGCTTCCAGCCGAGGGCCACCTCGTGAAACTGGATCCACAGCGGCTCCGGCCGTCGCAGAAGCCACCGGATGAGCGGGACGTTCATCCCCCGGAACCCGAATGCGGTGGGGACGTACTGGAGGAAGAGCCGTCGCGGTCCGGTCGCTTCTGGCAGGCGCTCGGAGATCTCCTCGAGGCAGCGTGGCCCGAAGTCTGCGACTCGATGCACAACCACCCCCTCGTCCGGGACCTCGGGTCCACTCACCCGTGGCGCCCACACGTGGACGGTGCCGTGCTGTTGCGCCAGCGCGCGCGCGAGCAATCTCGTGTAGTCCGAGACGCCGCCGTTCGCGGGCGGGTACTCCGCGCTAAGGAAGTGGAACCCCGAGTCAGCCAAACGGGTGCTGTTCCCTGGACGCCAGGACGTGCGGCCATGAATCCAGCACGTCGTCCTTCAAGGGTTTCACGAGTGCGTTGGGGTCCCGCAGCCTCCCATAGGCGGCGGCGCGCGACGTAGCGAGCGAGTGGTCGACCGCCCAGAGTTGGTACCCATGTCCCCGCAAGGAGGCGACGAGCTCTGCAGGCGACGCCCCGAGAGCGGCGATCTGGGGAGGGTGAAGCTCGAGAAGGAGCGACCGGATGCGATGTTCCCGGAGCAACCGGTCCGCCCCACGAAGAGCCAGGACCTCCGCTCCCTCGATGTCCATCTTGAGCAGACCCACCTCGCGGACCCCGCGGCCCTCTAGCAGGGAGTCCAGAGATTCGGACGGAACCTCGAAGCTCGCTCCGCCCTGGAC
>RPRB01000404.1 GCA_003818285.1 Myxococcaceae bacterium | reverse complement strand
GCGACTCCCCTGACCGACTCCAGCCACGGGCGCTCGTGGTCGGTCAGGGGAGTCGCGCGCTGCTGGTCTCCCCCGCCGCGGAGTTCCGGACGGTCGCGGTCAGGCTCCGACCGTCCGCCCTCGGCCGCGTCCTCCACGACGATGCTTCCCAGCTCACCGATGGGTGGGGCTCGCTCGAGGAGGTCTTCGGCCAGGACGGGCGCACCCTGGCCGCCCAGGTGGAGGACGCGGTCACCGACGCCGAGCGCTTCGCGACCCTCGCCGCGTTCCTCCGTCGTCGCCTCGAGCGCGCCCGGCCCGATCTCCCGGCGGACGTCGCGGTGGAGGCGCTCCGGCGGGCGCGGGGACGGATCACGGTCCGGGCCCTTCGGGAGGCCACCGGGGCCTCCGAGCGCACCCTGGAGCGCGCGTTCCTCCGCGAGGTGGGGCTCTCCCCGCGACGCCTGGCCGCGGTGCTTCGCGTCCAGGCGGCCTTGCTCCTCCGCGACGCGGAGCCCAGCTGGGCGCAGCTGGCGGCGGAGCTCGCGTACGTCGACCAGCCCCACCTCAGCCGGGAGTTCCGGCGGGTCGCCGGTCTTCCCCCCCGCGCGCTGCTCGAGGCGCTCGGACCGCTCGCAGGGGCGTTCGTCGATCCGCGCCGGCTGCGTGAGCTGCTCGGTGTCGGATCCGTCCAAGACGGAGCCCCGGGCCTCCAGACAGGATGAGTCAACTCTCGTTCCCCGGAGCCGATCGATGACCCTGCTCTCCTTGCTGCTCCTGACCGCCGCGCCCGACTGTCCCTCGGTGGGTCCGGGCTCGCCGGGGCTCCCGCAGCTCGGCTGGCTCGCCGGTGCGTGGTCAGGCGACGACAGGGGCACGCTCAACGAGGAGGTGTGGATGGCGCCCTCGGGCGGCCTCATGCTCGCCATGCACCGGGACACCACGGGCGGAAAGGCCACCGGCTTCGAGTTCCTTCGCATCGAGCAGGTCGGGGATGCGCTCGTGTACCGCGCGATGCCCGAGGGCCGGCCGGCCACCGACTTTCGCCGGGTCGCCCAGGGCCCGGCCTGCATCGTCTTCGAGAACCCCGAGCACGCCTTCCCGCGGCGCATCCTCTACTGGCGCGACGGGACGAGCCTGCACGCGCGCATCGAGGGCACGCGACAGGGGAAGCCTGCCGCCCGCGAGTGGGTCTGGACCGCGGCCGCGCGCTGATCGGCTCCGCCAGGCGGCGGGCCCGTGGCAAGGTGGACGGATGTCGCGATCCACCGTCCGGGATTCGTTCCTCTCGCGCTCACGCTCCCGTTGCTCGCCCTCGGCGCCGCTGTGGACGCGGGAAGCCCTCTCCGAGCTGCTCGGACGGGCGGCGCGCTCGTTCTGACGCCCGGACGCACGCCGAGCGAGGGAGCCCGAGGCGTCCGTCGGCCGGAGCGATGGGACCGCCTCGCGAGGGGCGAGGATGCCCCTGAAATCAGGGCAGTACGTGGCACACGAGGGCACTAGAAGACCGTCAGCCGCCCGCCGTAGAAGGGTGGCTCCCTCCCATGTCCTTCACCCATCTGCACCTGCACACGCTGTACTCGCTCCTCGACGGCGCGATCCGGATGAAGGACCTGATCAAAACCGTCAAGGCGAAGGGCATGTCCGCCGTGGCCGTCACCGATCACGGCAACATGTTCGGCGCCATCGACTTCTACAAGAAGGCCAAGGACGCGGGCATCAAGCCCATCCTCGGCATGGAGGCCTACGTCGCCGGGACCAAGGGCCGGACGGACCGGACGGAGAAGGTGGCGAACCACCTCATCCTCCTGGCCAAGAACGAGGAGGGCTACGCCAACCTCCGCGTCCTCGCCTCGAAGGCCTACCTCGACGGCTTCTACTACCACCCGCGCATCGACAAGCGGCTGCTCAAGGACCACAGCACCGGGCTCTTCGGGCTCACCGCCTGCCTCGGCGGCGAGGTGACCTCGGCCTGCTACCGCGGCGACATGGACGCCGCCCGCTCCGCGGCGCGCGAGTACAAGGACATCTTCGCCCCCGGGCACTTCTTCCTCGAGATCCAGTCCAACGGGCTTCCCGAGCAGGAGAAGGCCAACGCCAACCTCAAGCAGCTCGCCCGCGACGTGGAGCTGCCGCTGGTGGCCACCGCCGACGCGCACTACATCCAGCGGGAGGACGCGGCGGCGCACGAGCTCCTCATGGCCATCGCCAGCGGCAAGACCCTGGCCGACAGCAAGCGGATGCGCCACAGCACCGACCAGCTCTACGTGACCAGCCCCGAGGAGATGCTGGCCTACTTCCAGGACGTGCCGGAGGCGGTGCACAACACCATGCGCATCGCCGAGCAGTGCACCCTGGAGCTGCAGCTCGGCAAGGCGATGCTGCCGACCTTCCAGGTGCCGGAAGGGCACACGCCCGACTCGTACATGGCCGAGCTGGCCACCCGCGGGCTCGAGGAGCGCTTCAAGGAGCTGCCGTACCAGGTCGACCGGGAGCTGTACCTCCACCGGCTCGGGACCGAGCTGGCGGTCATCTCCAAGATGGGGTTCAGCGGCTACTTCCTCATCGTCCAGGACTTCATCAACTGGGCGAAGCGGCACGGCATCCCGGTGGGTCCGGGACGTGGCTCGGGCGCGGGGAGCATCGTGGCCTACGCGCTCCGCATCACCGACCTCGACCCCATCCCCTACAACCTCCTCTTCGAGCGCTTCCTCAACCCTGAGCGGGTGTCGATGCCGGACTTCGACATCGACTTCTGCCAGGACCGGCGCGACGAGGTCATCACCTACGTCTCCGGCAAGTACGGCCAGAACAACGTCGGGCAGATCATCACCTTCGGCTCGCTGAAGGCGAAGAGCGTGCTCCGTGACGTGGCCCGGGTGTTCGGCCTCCCGTTCTCGGAAGGAGACCGGCTGGCGAAGCTGGTCCCCGAGGTCCTCAACATCACCCTGAAGGACGCGATCGAGATGGAGCCGCGCCTCAAGGAGATGATCGACAAGCCCACCGCGCTGGGAACGATGGAGGGCGGACGCGAGGTGACCTCCAAGGAGGTCCTCACCATCTCCATGGCCCTGGAGGGGCTGCACCGCCAGGCGGGGATGCACGCCGCCGGGGTGGTCATCG
>RPRB01000403.1 GCA_003818285.1 Myxococcaceae bacterium | reverse complement strand
GCTCCAGCTGGCGGAAGAGGATGCCCCGGACCACCACCTCCTCGAAGATGCCGACGGCCAGGAAGAGCAGCATCACGCGGCCGAAGAGCGCCGCCCGCGTGGTCCCCTCGGGGACGGAGGCCCAGCCCACCAGCTGGTAACTGCCCGCGAGCGCCAGCACCCCGGTGACCACGGTGAGGAGCAGCGCGCCGAGGAAGAACCCGCGCGCCGTCTGCGAGACGGAGCCCGCAAGCCCGAGTCCGGCGTCTCGCGGCCGCTTCCCCTCGAACAGCCAGAGGCCGAGGGCGAAGACGAGGAGCGTGAGCACCGCGTTCCGGATCGAGCCGGTGAGCGAGACGTTGGGCGCGCGGGCCACCCCGGGAGCGATCCAGAAGAGGAGCCGTCCGAGGAGCCCGGCCAGGAGGCCGGTCCAGAGCAGACGGGGGAGGGGGGCGAGGAGGAAGCGACGGAGCAAGGCGGGCATCGGAACCGAGTGGGACAACGGGGTGCGGGCGCCTCGATTGCCTAACCTTGCCCCATCACGCGAGCCATCGCCCACGCGAGCAGGGCCGCCCGGCCAGTCCAGGAGAGCGTCCGGACCCAGTTGCTGGTCACCAGCAGCCGGATGCGGGCAGGGTCGGGCTGGCGCTCCAGCGCCTCGTGCAGAGGCACCTGCACGAACGCGGTGCTGCCCCAGACCAGCCCGAGCAGCGTCAGCCCGCCCCAGGCCCACGGCGCAGGCAGCTCGGGCGGCCTCCAGCGGAGGGAAGCCACGGCGGTGACCAGCTCGAGCAGCATCGGTGGACCGACCACCCAGCCCGTCCGCCGCTGGTGGCGAGCCTCGTACGCGGGGAGGTCCGAGGGCGCCACCGCGTGCAGCAGCGGGTAGTGCACCACCTGGACGAACCACGCCAGGCCGGTCAGGTAGGCCGTGGCCGCGGCCTGCACCAGGAGCAGCGCGCGATCGAGCGTCACCGCCCGGGGAGCGTAGCCTGGCGGCCCGTCGTGTCCGCGCGGGCACGGAAGGGGGGGCACGAAGCGGATGCGAGGAGCGGCTTGGCGGTCGTTCCGGAACGAGCCCGGCCCGGGAGCGGGCAATACGGCTCAGCCGTCGATCGGGAAGACCAGGTGCAGCCGCCGGAGCGCCTGCCGCGGACACTCCACGGGACGGTTGCACGCGCGCGGGAGATCGCGCCGGCACACCTTGACCTGAGGCTCGGGCGGCTTGGCCGCGGGGGGCGCCTCCTGGAGGAGCCCGGGCGCGGCGAGGACGCCCACCACCGCCGCCCTCGTCGCGGTGGAACCGTGACCGGTGGCGGTCGAGACCAGCGTGGGGGCGAGGTGCGCGACCACCGCCGCCGCGCGCCAGGCCGAGGACGGCACCAGCGCGCCGCCCGCGACGAGCAGGATCATCGCGGCGATGGAGCAGGCGACCAGCGGGGAGTCCTTGCGCATGGCGAACCTCGCGTAAGCCCGGAATCTCACGGGCGGCGGGGAGGGGCAAGGCAGGGGTCCAGGGGTTGCAGCCGGCCGACCGTTGGCTGCAGGGAAGGAACCGCCCCGTGTCAGGCGGGCCTCACCCGCCGAGGGCGGCGTTGATCAGCGGGGCCACGATCTTCATCCCCGGATCCTCGGCGTTGTAGCCGGTGGGCGGCTCCTGGATCCGGAACTGCCGGTCATGCCTTCTCGGAGGCGCGTCGCTCGCGGAGGCGGAGCCCTCCCACGAGGGCGCGCGGGCGCCGCCTGGACCATCGCGTCGCAGTCGGCGGCAGAGCGCGGCGCGGCCCGGACCTCGGCCACCGCGAGGCCCGCGAGCATCACCAGCTCGGGGAGACGCCCACGAGGGCTACTGTACGCGGCTGACGAACGCCTCCGAGGCGGTCCGGCGCCCGCCGGGACCGATCGCCTCGATGCGCCAGACGATCTCCCCGCCTGGCGGGAGTCCGGAGAGCGCGTCCGGCGGCAGCTCCAGCTCGCTCGCGACCACTCCACTTCGCCTGTAAAGCACCGTCAGGTCTCGCGTGGAGACCACGACGGTGTAGCGGCTCCCCTCTGGCGCGCCGCTCCAGCGCAGGACCGGGTGGCGGCGGTCCAGCGTGCTCGTCGCCGGATCCGCCCGGAGCATCGTGCCTTCCATCCCGCGGACCACCGGGTCCGGCGCACGGCCCGTGCCTCGGGGGAGCAGCACCAGCGCCACCGCCGCCGCCGCGGCCATTACTCCCACGGCGGCGACCCACCGCGCCGGGCGCCTCCGCTGCAGGGGAACCAATTCCGCGACGGCGGCCGGCGCGACGTCGCCCGCGGACTCGTGCAGCTCGCGAGCGAGCCGCCACAGCGCGGAGCAGTCTGGACACTGGATGCTGTGGGCGAGCATCGTCCGGGCCTCGCTCTCCGGACGTCCGCCGGCGACCGCCTGCCAGATCGCCTCGGCCGGTGGACAGTCCGGTCCGGGCGAGGTCGGCGACCGTGCCGCCCAGGCAGCCCGGAGCATGTCGAGCTCGCGGTCGCTCACGGCACGAGCCCCTTCACCTCGAGGCACCGGCGCAGATCGGCGAGGCCGCGGTAGGTCAGGTTCTGCACGCGCTTCACGTCCCAGTGCAAAACCCGGGAGGCCTCGTCGGCCCGGAAGCCCTCCAGATGCAGGACGACGGCCACCCGGCGCGGCTCGGCCAGCCCGCCCAGACAGTCCCGGATGCCGACGCCCAGCTCGGGGAGGGGCGTGGCACCGTGCTGTCCAGATTGCTCGTCCACCGTGGACCTCCGCGACCGTAGCTCTTCCGCCCGGCGCCGCCGTCGTTCGTCGGCGATGACGCTGAACGCGACCCGCCACAGGTAAGACGCGGTGCGGACCTGATTCTGCTCACCCTGTCGCTCGTGCTCGAGAACCCGGAGCAGGGCGGCCTGGACCAGATCCTCGCGGTGTGCGGCCAGGTCGGACGAGCAGGCGCGGCTCACTGCGGCGCGAAGGTTCTGGAGCATCCACGTGTGCCGCTCGGGACCGGCCGACGGCTGGGTGGGTGGCTGCTCGGGATGCACCGTCCAGCATCCTACGATCGGAACGGCCCCTTCGCGGCCAGGCCGGGGTCGCCCGGGGACCAGCGAGGGGCTCAGCGGGCGATGGAGGGCTGTGCGAGCGGCTTGG
>RPRB01000402.1 GCA_003818285.1 Myxococcaceae bacterium | reverse complement strand
GGCACCTGGGCTTCGAGCCCGACGCGCTCGAGCGGACGCTCCGCGACGCCGGCTTCGACCGGCCGACCCTCGAGGTCCATCCCCGGCAGGCCAGCTCCCCCTTCCGGGTGTTCCTGCTGACCGGAGAGAAGCGATGAGCGCGTCCAGCGAGCAGCGCATCCAGCGCCTGCGCGAAACCCTCGCCGAGCGCATCCTGGTCCTCGACGGGGCGATGGGGACGCTCATCCAGTCGAAGGCGCTGAAGGCGGCGGACTTCGGCGGCCCCGAGCTGGAGGGCTGCAACGAGAACCTGGTCCTGACGCGGCCGGAGCTCATCCGTGACATCCACCGCACCTACTTCGCGGCCGGGGCGGACGTCACCGAGACCGATACCTTCGGCGCCACCCCGCTGGTGCTCGGCGAGTACGGCCTGCAAGACCAGGCGCTCCGGATCAACGCCCGTGCCGCGGAGCTCGCGCGCGAGGCCGCGGACGCCGCGGAGGCTGCCGACGGGCGCATGCGCTGGGTGGCCGGGTCCATCGGGCCGACCACCAAGGCGATCAGCGTCACCGGAGGCATCGACTTCGACGGGCTGACCGACACCTTCGCGGTGCAGGCGGAGGGCCTCATCGTCGGGGGCGCCGACTACCTCCTGATCGAGACCTCCCAGGACACCCGTAACGTCAAGGCAGCGCTGCTTGGCTGCGAGCGGGCGTTCTCGCGGGTCGGGCGGCGCATCCCCATCGCCATCTCCGGCACCATCGAGCCGATGGGGACGATGCTCGCCGGTCAGTCAGTGGAGGCGCTGGCCACCTCCATGGAGCACATCGACCTCCTGTACCTCGGGCTCAACTGCGCCACCGGTCCCGAGTTCATGACCGACCATATCCGCTCGCTCGCCCAGCTCACCGCCTTTCCCGTGGGCTGCGTCCCCAACGCGGGGCTCCCGGACGAGAATGGGCGGTACCTCGAGACGCCGGCGATGATCTCCCGCAGCCTGCGGCGATTTGCCGAGGAGGGCTGGCTCAACGTGGTGGGCGGCTGCTGCGGCACCACGCCCGAGCACGTCCGTGCCATCGCCGAGGCGGTGCGCGGGCTCGCGCCGCGGAAGGCCCAGCAGCGCCGTGCGTCCCGCCTCTCGGGCGTGGACTACCTCGAGGTGGGGGACGACATCCGCCCGGTCATCGTCGGCGAGCGGACCAACGTCATCGGCAGCCGCAAGTTCAAGGACCTCATCGTCGCCGAGCAGTGGGAGGACGCCTCGGAGATCGCCCGGGCCCAGGTGAAGCGAGGTGCCCAGGTCATCGACATCTGCCTCGCCAACCCCGATCGGGAAGAGCTCCGGGACATGGAGCGGTTCCTCGCCGCGGTCATCCGGAAGGTCCGCGTCCCGCTGATGATCGACTCCACCGACGAGAAGGTGGTGGAGCGCTCGCTCACCTACTGCCAGGGCAAGGCGATCATCAACTCGATCAACCTCGAGGACGGTGAGGAGCGCTTCCACAAGGTGGTGCCGCTCGCCCGCCGCTACGGGGCGGCGCTCATCGTCGGCTGCATCGACGAGACCGGGATGGCGGTCAGCCGCGGGCGCAAGCTGGAGGTGGCCGAGCGGAGCCACGAGCTGCTGACCCGCAAGTACGGCGTTCCGGAGGAGGACCTCTACTTCGACCCGCTGGTGTTCCCCTGCGCCTCCGGCGACCAGCAGTACGTGGGCAGCGCGGTGGAGACCATCGAGGGCGTTCGCGCGATCAAGCAGCGCTTCCCCCGCAGCAAGACCGTGCTCGGCATCTCCAACGTCTCGTTCGGCCTGCCCACCGCCGGGCGCGAGGTGCTGAACTCGGTCTTCCTCTACCACTGCACCCAGGCCGGGCTGGACATGGCCCTGGTCAACTCCGAGAAGCTCGAGCGCTACCCCTCGCTCCCCGAGGAGGAGCGCCGGCTCTCCGAGGACCTCCTCTTCAACCGCGGCGCCGACCCCATCACCCCCTTCGCCGCGCACTTCCGCGAGCGCAAGGCGCCAGCGCGGGCCACCGAGAGCCTGCCCCTGGACGAGCGTCTGCCGCGCTACGTCATCGAGGGGAGCCGGGACGGCCTGCTGCCCGATCTGGCCGAGGCGCTGAAGACGAGGAAGCCGCTGGAGATCATCAACGGCCCCCTGATGGCCGGGATGGACGAGGTGGGGCGCCTCTTCGGGAAGAACGAGCTCATCGTCGCCGAGGTGCTCCAGAGCGCCGAGGTGATGAAGGCGGCGGTGACCTACCTCGAGCCGCACATGGACAAGGCCTCCACCGCCACCCGCGGCAAGGTGGTGCTGGCCACGGTGAAGGGTGACGTCCACGACATCGGGAAGAACCTGGTGGAGATCATCTTCGCCAACAACGGATTCCAGGTGGTGAACCTGGGCATCAAGGTTCCGCCAGAACGGCTCGTGGCGGCGGTGCGCGAGCACCACCCGGACATCCTCGGGCTCTCCGGTCTCCTGGTGAAGAGCGCGCACCAGATGGTGGCGACGGCGGAGGACCTCTCGCGGGCCGGGGTCAACGTCCCGGTGCTGGTGGGCGGCGCGGCGCTGTCCCGGAACTTCGTCGATCGCTCCATCGCGCCGGCTTACGCCGGCACCGTGGCCTACGCGCAGGACGCGATGAGCGGGCTCGACCTGGCCAAGCAGATGGTGGAGCCGGGCGGCCTCGGCCGGCTGGACGAGGAGCTGCGTGTCCGGCGGGAGAAGCTGGCGGCGGAGACGGCGAACCGTCCGGCGCCCATCCCGGCAGCGCCGGCGGCCCGCTCGCGCGAGGTGCGCATCCTCGACACCGTGCCCGCTCCCCCGGACTGGGATCGGCACGTCCTCACCAACACCCCGCTGGAGCAGATCTGGCGCTTCGTGAACCCGGTGATGCTCTACGGCCGGCACTTCGGGGTGAAGGGCTCGGCGGCCCGGGCGCTGGACACTCCCGTGGAGGCGAAGCTGGCCGAGACGGAGGATGGCCGGAAGGCGCTCGCCCTCAAGGCGACGCTGGACGCGCTGAAGGCCGAGCTCCTCCAGTCGGGGATGGAGGCCCGGGCGGTGTTCCGCTTCTACCGCGCGGGCTCGGACGGGAACCGCCTCGTGCTCTTCGACGGCCCGAGCGGCGCCGAGGTCACGGCCTTCGAGTT
>RPRB01000401.1 GCA_003818285.1 Myxococcaceae bacterium | reverse complement strand
GGGTGAGTGGCGCGAGGCGCGGCGGCGGCTCGAGGCGCTGCTCGCGGAGACCGGCGTTCGGCCCGCGCTGGTGCGGGCGCTGGAGCCGACCGGAGCGACGACGGACGGACCCTGGACCCGCCGGACTGGGAGGAGGTCCGCGCGGTCGGGCACCGGATGATCGACGTGCTCGTCGACGGGCTGCGGGACGTTCGGGAGCAGCCGGCGTGGACGCCGATGCCGGAGGAGGTGAAGGCACGGCTGCGCTCGCCGCCACCGCGCGAGGGTCTCGGGCTGGAGGCGGTCTGGGCGGAGCTGCAGCGGTGGGTGCTGCCATACCGGCTGGGGAACGTGCATCCGCGCTTCTGGGCTCGGGTGATGGGCACGGGCACGGCGACCGGCGCGCTCGCGGGGCTGGTGGCGGCGGCGATGAACAACAATCTCTCGGGGCTGGAGAGCTCGGCGGTGCACGTCGAGGCGCAGGTCATCGAGTGGCTGAAAGGGCTGATGGGCTTTCCGGCATCGGCCAGCGGGCTTCTGACCAGCGGGTGCAGCCTGGCCAACCTCGTCGGGCTGGAGGTGGCGCGAGACTCGGTGGACGGGGGGGTGAAGGCCGAGGGGCTCCAGTCGGTCCCCGGGCGGCTGGTGGGGTACGCCTCCGAGGAGGCGCACAGCTCGGTGGCGCGGGCCTTCACCGTGCTGGGGCTGGGGAACGGCTCGCTCCGGCGAATCCCGGTGGATGCGGAGTTTCGGATGGACCTCGGCGCGCTCGAGAGAGCCATCGATGCCGATCTGCGGGCGGGCCTGCGGCCGTTCTGCGTGGTGGGCAGTGCAGGGACGGTGAACACCGGGTCGACGGACCCGCTGGAGACGCTGGCCGAGATCGCCCGGGAGCGGCGGCTGGTCTTCCACGTGGACGCGGCGTTCGGGGCGTGGGCGAAGCTGTCGCCACGGCTCGCCGGGCAGGTCCGGGGCCTCGAGCGGGCGGACTCGATCGCCTTCGATCTGCACAAGTGGGGGGCGGTGCCGTACGGGGTGGGGTGCGTGCTGGTCCGCGATGCCGAGGCGCACCGGCGGGCGTTCCAGGCGTCGGCGGGGTACCTGGCTCCTTACCCCCGTGGGGTGTCCGCGGTGGAGTACGCGGGGCACGAGCTGGGGCCGGAGCTGAGCCGGCCGTTCCGGGCGCTGGGGCCGTGGATGGCGTTCCAGGAGCACGGGCTGGATCGTCTGCGCGAGGCGGTGGAGAAGAACGTGGAGCAGGCGGGGCGGGTGGCGGCGCGGATCCGCCGCGAGGCCGAGCTGGAGCTGACCGCGCCGGTCCCCCTGAACGTGGTGACCTTCCGCTACCGCGGACGCGAGCTGTCGGACGGGCAGCTGGATGCGCTGAATGCCGAGGTGGTGATGCGGATCCAGGAGTCCGGGGTGGCGGTGCCGTCCACCACGCGGCTGAGGGGCCACACCGTCGTCCGGCTGGCCATCGTGAACCACCGGAGCTTGGACGAGGATTTGGACCTGCTCGTGGACGCGGTGCTGGAGACCGGGCGCGCCGTGGCCCGGGAGGGGGGTTGAGGCTCGCGGGAGGCACCGGTTCGGCCGGAGCCCTCCAGGCGTGGCAAGTCCGCGGTCGGACGAGGTTTTTGACGGTGTCCTGTCCCGTCGAAGGCCGTCGAAGGTGTTTGACACCTTCTTCCTGGAAGGTGTTTGACACCTTCTTCCTTCGGACGCCTTCCTCCGCGGAGCCCTTCCCGAGCTGCTTAGCCGTATGCCTCGCGCTTGATCCGAGCGGGGGTGAAGCCCACTGCCTGGAGGTTGGCGATGGTGGACTCGAGGAATCGAGGAGTTGGCGCGGTTCCTTCCTGGAGCGCCTTCTTCCGGTCCCACGCGGCGATGGCGGGACCGCAGAGGTACGCGAAGGCGGTCCCCGAGTCCGGAACGAACTCGCGGAGAAGCTCGGGTACGACCCGGCCCTGACGGACGCCCGGCGGCAACCCGGAGATATCGACGTGGCGCGTGAGCGTGTGCACCAGGCGGAAGCGGTCCGGATACTCGGAGGCGAGGCGCGCCAGCCCTTCCCGGAAGATGATGTCGCTCCAGGTCTTGTTGGTGTCGATGAAGGTGTGGCGGAGCTTCGGATGATTCCGGAGCGCGTCCTTCACGATGCTGTAGTTGGGAACCACGCCAGAGCCAGCGACCAGGTGCACGACATGGTCTGTGCGCTGCTCGATGTCTGGCGGAAGCGTGTACGGCCCCGTGAAGCCGACCACCGGAAATCGCGTTCCGACCGGTATCCCGTAGACGAGCAGCGGTGAGAGCAGCGGGGCGTGCAGGTCGCCGGAGCGGTACGGTTCCTCCTTGATGGTGATGGCCAGTGGCTCGTGAGGCGCGGAGGCCATCGAGTACGCCCGGACGAGCTCCTTCTTCCCACCCTTGAGATGCTCGACGTACGCCACCTGACCGGCGATCACCGGGAAGAGGTGAGGGTCGATCGTCAGGAACTGACCGGCGCGGTACGGGGGAATCGTCGGAGCATCGAGGACGAGGGTGACCGTATCTGGGGTCTCCTGGATCACCTCCGTGACCAGGACCTCGAAGGTCTTTGGCTTGTAGCGTTCGGGCGGCACGGGTGGATGCTGGCATAACGGAGCGATTGGGGATGGGCCAGCTGGCTGATCGCGAACGGGTGTTCCTCCAGTGCCTCCCGGGACTCGAGCCCGTTCTGGAAGCCGATGCGCGGCGGCTGGGTCCGGTGCTGCCCGTCACAGGAGGCGTGGAGCTGGAGGGTCCCACCGGTCTGCACGCCGAGGCGGCGCTCGTTCTTCGGGTCGCCGAGCGCGTCCTCCTGCGCCTGTTCGAGTTGCCCGTCCGACGATGGTCGGAGGTGGAGGCGGCGCTCCGATCGGCGCGCCTGGACGGCGTGGCGGGGCCGGGTGCGGCGGTCGCTCTGGAAACGTCCGTGCGGATCCCTGCCGCGCCCGCGCCCCGCCGCCTCACCGAGCTCCTCGGGCGGTGGTGGGGTCGTCCGGTGCGGCCAGCCCGTGGCGAGGAGCGAGGGGCCGAGATGCCGCGTCTGCTGCTCCGGGTCGGCGAAGGGAGGGCCTCGCTGTCGGCCGACGTGGCGGGCGAGCCTCTCCACCGGCGCGGCTGGCGGCAGGAGACCTCC
>RPRB01000400.1 GCA_003818285.1 Myxococcaceae bacterium | reverse complement strand
GCTCCGTCCCCGAGCGCTCCGAGTGCCCCGGCGGAAAGCGCCAGTGTGTTCCTCACGGTGACCGGCCGCCCCGGAGGACTCGGAGCAAGGCCGTCGCACGGACCCGAGCTCTGGACCGGCCGGACCCCCGCGTCAGGACCTGCCGGCGCTGTGCCTCCGCAGCTCGAAAGGAAGACGGCGATGATGACTGGAGCGAACCAACGGAGGTGTCGGGACATGGGACCTCCCGCGCTGTCGGAAGGTTGGCCACACGCGGGTCAGCACGCCAGATGCTCGAGCTTGGCTGTCCGTCACTGCTGGGGAGCAGAACTCCCTGGAGGCGGGTGCACTGAACTTCGCGTGCGAGGGGGCCCCACCGCTGACGACGTCCCCCGAGAGGGGTAGGAGGGGGCCGAGCGCGGGCGACGGTCGATGGTGAACCGCATCGTCCACGAGGCTCAGGGGCGGGTGCAGCCATGAGACAGGCCCTGGATGTCGGTTCGCAGGACTGGCGCGGAGAGATCCGTCGGCTGTGGGATCTCCAATCCGCATCGCGCTGGACGGTGGCGCGCTCCAGCGCCGCGGATCGCCGGAAGAAGCTGCAGCGGCTGAAGGCGGCGCTGGAGAAGCACCGGGCGGCGGTGGCCGAGGGCATCCGCCGCGACTTCGGACGGTCGGCCGACGAGACGGAGTTCATCGAGATCCACCCGACGATGGACGAGGTCAACCACGCGATCGCCCACCTCGGCGAGTGGATGCGGCCCGAGCCGGTCGAGTCGCCCCTGCTCCTCGCCGACACCACCAGCGAGATTCGCTGGGAACCCAAGGGCCAGGTGCTCGTGCTCTCGCCCTGGAACTACCCGATGTTGGTCATCCTGGGCCCGCTGGTCGGGGCGATCGCCGCCGGCAACGTGGTCATCGTCAAACCCTCGGAGAAGGTCCCGGAGACGAACCGGGCCCTGAGGGCTCTCCTCACCGACGCCTTCCGGGAGAACGAGGTGGCGATGATCGAGGGCGAGGCGCAGGTCGCCGAGGCGCTGCTCGAGCTCCCCTTCGACCACGTCATCTTCACCGGGAGCACCCGGGTGGGGAAGCTGGTGATGGCCGCGGCGGCCAGGACCCTCGCCTCGGTGACCCTCGAGCTCGGCGGCAAGTCGCCGGCCATCGTCGCCCCGGACGCGCACCTGGTCCGCGCGGCGCACGCCATCGCCTGGGGCAAGTTCGTCAACGCCGGACAGACCTGCGTGGCACCCGACTACGCCCTGGTGCAGGAAGGGCAGCGGCAGGGCCTCCTCGATGGGCTCCGCGCGGCGATCGAGCAGAGCTATGGCCCCGAGCCCGGCTGGGCCAGCAACACGGAGTTCGCGCGCCTGGTCGACCCGGGCGCGTTCGCCCGGGTGAAGGGACTGCTCGACGACGCAGTCCAGCGGGGAGCGAAGGTGGTGGTCGGCGGGGCGGCGAACCCCGCCCAGCGGTACCTCTCGCCCACCGTCCTGGTGGACGTGCCGCCGGACGCGCCGGTGCTCCAGGAGGAGATCTTCGGGCCGATCCTTCCCGTCGTGACTTACCGCGGGTTCGAGGACGCCCTGGCGTACGTCCGGAGCCGGCCCAAGCCGCTCGCCCTCTACGTCTTCTCGAGGTCCAGGGGCGCCGTGGACACCACATTGACCGAGACCACCTCGGGCGGGGTGTGCGTGAACAACACGCTCCTCCACCTGGCGAACCCCGGGCTGCCCTTCGGCGGCGTCGGCCCGAGCGGGATGGGCAACTACCGCGGCCGCGCCGGCTTCCGGGCCTTCAGCCACGAGCGGGCAGTGATGCGGCAGCGGGGCAATCCGATGTCCCGCTGGCTCGCCCCACCGTACGGGGGTCGGATGAACCGGATGGTGGCCCGGCTCGCCCGCTGGCTGGAGTGACGGGCCCCCGGGGCGCGTGGAGCGCGGAGGACAGGCAACTCAGTGCCGGGTGCCGTTCGGCGGCTCGACCCGCCCGGTCTCCGCCCGCGGCCGCTCGATCTCGTAGCGAACCATCTTCTTGATCAGCGTGCGCCGGGCGATGCCGAGCAGCTTCGCGGCCCGCGTCTGGTTGCCGCTGGTCTTCGCCAGCGCCTCGAGGATCTGCGCCCGCTCGAACTCCTCCAGCTTGCCCTTCAGCTCGGGCGCCCGCGGCCGCACCGGAAGCCGCATCGTCACCGTTTCGTCGTCGCGCGGCGCCGGCAGCGAGGTCGTCGCCGACGGAGGCGCATGCGCCACGATCTCCCCCTCTTGGAGAAGCAGGTGCCCGGTCTCGAGCACCTCGCCGCGGCAGAGCACCACCGCCCGCTCGACGACGTTCCGCAGCTCCCGCACGTTCCCGGGCCAGGGTGCCCCTCGAGCGCGCGGCGGGCCTCCTCTCCCAGCCGGGGCGACGGCTTGCCCAGCTTGCGCGCCGCGCGCTCGAGGAACACCTCCGCCAGCGGAAGCACGTCCTCTGGACGCTTCCGCAGCGGCGGCAGGGTCATCGTGATGCCGTTCAGCCGGAAGAAGAGGTCGGCGCGGAACCGGCCCTCCGCCACCAGCGTCCGGAGATCGCGATTGGCGGCGGAGAGGAACCGCACGTCCACCTTCCGGGTCGTGGAGGAGCCGAGGCGCATCACCTCCCCGCTCTCCAGCGCCCGGAGCACCTTGGTCTGGGTGCTGGGCGCCATCTCCCCCACCTCGTCCAGGAAGAGCGTGCCTCCGTCGGCCGCCTCGAACAGCCCGACCTTGGTCTGGGTGGCCCCGGTGAAGGCGCCCTTCTCGTAGCCGAACAGCTCGGCCTCGAGAATGGATTCGGGCAGCGCGGCGCAGTTGAGCTTGAGGAACGGGGCACCCACCCGCGAGCTCCGCCGGTGGAGCGCCTCGGCGAAGACCTCCTTCCCCACTCCGGTCTCTCCGAGGACGAGCACGCTCAGCCCGGTGGGCGCGACCACGTCCAGCATCTCGTACAGCCGCTTCATCGCCGGGTCCCGCACCACGGTGCCGGGCATCTCCGCCGGCGTCCGGTGCGAGCGCGCACCCGGCAAGGGCGTCCGCTGGAGCACCAGGGTGGCCGAGCCGACCTCGAACACCGTCCCCAGCGCCAGCACTCCGCGCTCGCCGGGCGCGAGCTTCCGGCCCTGGATCGCCGTCCCGTTGGTGCTGCCCAGGTCCTCGACG
>RPRB01000399.1 GCA_003818285.1 Myxococcaceae bacterium | reverse complement strand
TCCAGGCTGCTCGATGCGGACCGCACGCATGTGGTTCTCCTCGGGGCGACTCGCCTGCCCTGCTTCCGGCCGGATTGCAAGCGCAGCGCAGACGCAGCACCTTCCCTCGCTCCATGGCCGACCCGGACAGCGAGCGGAAGGCCCGACCCCGCTGGCTGACTCTCCTCAGGACCGCGGGGAGCGTCGCCCTGGGCATCGGGAGCGCGGTGCTCGTGGCGAGGCTGATGGGGATCCGCTTCGCGGACCTCGTCGCCTCGGTACGCGGCGCGCACCTGTGGCCCCTGCTCGTCGCGGTGGGGGGCACCTTCGTCCTGCTCGCACTCCAGGCGCTGCGCTGGTGGCGGGTGGTGCGGCCGGTGCTTCCGCTCCGCTACCGCGAGGCCTTCTCGGCGATGCTGGTGGCCTCGGCCTTCAACGTGCTCATCCCCGCGCGGGGAGGAGACGTCCTCCGGGTGCAGTACCTCGGCAAGCGGACCGGCACCAGCCGGGTGACGCTGCTCGGCACCGAGCTGCTCGACTACTGGAGCGACAAGGCGGGGTGGCTGCTGGCCTTCGTCATCACCTGGGTGGTGAGCCTCGTCGGCTGGAAGCAGTCGCCCCAGCCGTGGCTGCTCCACGCCATCGGGGTGCTGGCCGTGCTCGTGCTCGGGTCGGGGGCGCTGGTGGGCATCGCCCATCTCCCGGTGCTCCGGCGGCTCTCGCCGAGGCTGGACCCCGGGCCCCGCTGGCTCCAGAAGCTCCGCTCGGGGTTCAGGGCGCACGACGGGCGGAGCCTGGTCATCGTGGTCGCGGGCCTGTCGCCGCTCCCCTGGCTGTGGGAGGTGCCGGTCATCATGGTGGCCGCGCACGCCCTCGAGCTCTCGCTCACGCCGATGGTGGCCTTCGCGATGCTCACCGCCGCGAACCTCGGGACGGTGGTCCCGGTGCCCGGCGGTGCGGGCTCGTTCGAGGCGGCCGGGGCCTACGCGCTCGCGGCGGCGGGCGTGCCGCATCACGCCGCGTTCGCCTTCGTGCTCCTGTACCACCTGAGTCTGCTCGTCCCCATGGTGGTGGCGGGCGTGGGCCTCGTGGCCCACCAGGGGCGCTCCCTGGTGCCCCACCGCCGGGCGGGCCGCCTCCGGAGGAGGCGCCGGGACGCGGTGCTGGAACCTGGACGCCCCCGGCCGTAGAACGATGGGCTCCGTGGAACGCATCGTCCCCTGTCCCGTGTGCAAGAAGCCGGCGGAGCCGCGCAGCCGGAACACGACCTTTCCATTCTGCTCCGACCGCTGCCGTCGCATCGACCTCGGTCGCTGGTTCGGGGAAGAGTACCGGGTCCCGTCGCCGCCGGCGGAGGGCGAGGAGCAGCCGCCGGCTCCGGACGACGCCTCCGAACGATGAGCGGCTACGTCGATCTGCACTGTCACCTCCTCCCCGGAGTGGACGATGGCGCCCGTACGCCCGCGGATGCCCTGGAGATGGCCCGGGCCCTCGTGGATCTCGGGGTGTCCACCGTCGCGGTGAGCCCGCACGCCCGGGCGGGGTGCGCGCCCGTTGAGGTGTGCGTCGAGCGCCTCGCGGCGCTTCGCGGGAGCCTGGCCGAGGCTGGCGTGCCGCTCACCCTCGAGCTCGGCGCGGAGAACGCGCTGGTGGAGGACGGCTTCCTCGAGGGGCTGGGAACCCCCGCGGCGCGTCCCGTCCACCGGGGGCCTCACCTCCTGGTGGAGCTCCCGTACTCCGCGCCCGTTCCGGCTCTGCCCACCCTGGTCTTCCAGATGATGCGCAAGGGTGTCGTTCCGCTCCTCGCCCATCCCGAGCGCTGCCTCGAGCTGCAGCGCCCCGGTCGCGCCGCCGAGGTGGTCGCGCTCGGCGCACGGTTGCAGCTGGACCTCGGCGCGCTGAGCGGCCGGTACGGGCCGGTGGCCCGCCGCACGGCTCGAACCCTGCTCGACGCCGGGCTGTACGCGGTGGCGGCGACCGATCTCCACGCGCCCGCGGGCGCACGGCGCTGGCTCGAGCGCGCCCTCGCGGAGCTGCGGGCCTGCGCGGGCGATGCGGCCGTCGAGCGTCTGTTCCGCGATGTACCGGCGCGGGTCCTGGCGGGCGAGACGGTGGAAATGCCGGAGGCGGGTAGGGTAGACGGCGGCACCCTGTGAAGCGTTTCCTCAAGTTCCTGGCCAGCCTGGCCGTCACCCTGGTCTTCGCCTGGTGGGCCTTCCGTGACACGCACTGGGCCGAGCAGTGGGCGAGCCTCCGCTCGGCGAACTACCTCTGGGTCCCGCCCTATCTGGCGATCCTGATCCTCATTCACCTGTGCCGGACAGCCCGCTGGGGCGCCCTCCTGGCCTCGCAGGAGCGGGTGCGGTTCCGAGCGCTCAACGATGCGAGCGCCATCGGCTTCATGATGCTGCTGGTGTTGCCGTTCCGGCTGGGCGAGTTCGCCCGGCCGTTCCTCATCGCCCAGCGGACCAACATCCGGCGGAGCGCGGCGATGACCAGCGTGGTGCTGGAACGAATCGCCGACGGGGTGTTCGTCGCGCTCCTCCTCCGGGGGCTCCTCTTCTTCGTCCACGGGGACGCCACGCCGATCCGCCTGGCCCGCTACGGGGCCAACGCGATGTTCCTCATCTTCTTCGGCGGCTTCCTCTTCCTGCTCTTCGCCGCCTGGCATCACGACCGCGCGGTGGCGCTGGTGCGGGGGACCCTCGGCCGACTGTCGCCTGTCATGGGCGAGCGCGCCTCGGCCATCGTGGACAGCTTCGTGGGCGCGCTGAAGCAGCGGCACCGCCGCAGCGAGCTGGCTGCCTTCATCGGCTGGACGCTGCTCTACTGGGGGCTGAACGGGTTCGGGATGTGGGTGCTGATGCGGGCGTTTCCCTTCCAGATCTCGCTCTTCCAGTCCTACGTCGTCATGTGCCTGGTGGTGGTGGGGGTGATGATCCCTGCCGCCCCGGGGATGGTCGGCACCTTCCAGGCCGCGGTGAAGCTCGGCCTGTCCATCTTCCTACCCGCGTCGGTGGCGAACGGCCCCGGGCTCGCCTACGCCAACGTCCTCTGGCTCTGCCAGGCGGCGCAGCAGATCTGCCTCGGGCTGCTCTTCCTCTCCATCGACCAGCTCTCGTTCCGGGACATCGCGGGGCGGCTGGAGCGCGAGGAGAACGCGCCCTCCACGGCCAGCTA
>RPRB01000398.1 GCA_003818285.1 Myxococcaceae bacterium | reverse complement strand
TCGCCGTACGGCGTCGCCAAGGTTTACGGCCACCACATCACGGTGAACTACCGGGAGTCGTTCGGCCTCTACGCGGTGAGCGGCATCCTCTTCAACCACGAGTCACCTCGGCGTGGACTGGAATTCGTGAGCCGGAAGGTCACGGACGGCGTCGCCCGTATCAAGCTCGGTCTCCAGAAGAAGCTGCACATGGGCAACCTGGACGCACATCGGGACTGGGGCTTTGCCGGCGACTACGTCGAGGCAATGTGGCGAATGCTCCAGCAGCCAGAACCAGAGGACTACGTCATCGCGACGAACGAAATGCATACCGTCCGAGACCTGTGCCAGATCGCCTTCGCTCACGCGAATCTCGACTGGGAGGAGCACGTGGTGACGGATCCGAAGTTTGTCCGTCCGGCTGAGGTCGACCTTCTCATCGGAAACCCGGCGAAGGCACGCGCCCGACTGGGCTGGAGGCCGACCGTGAACTTTGAACGGTTGGTACAGATGATGGTGGACGCCGATCTGGAGAGGCTCCGCAAGGGCTCCCGGCAAGGATGAAGGTTCTGGTGACCGGAGCCGACGGTTTCGTCGGGTCACACCTGCTCCGGGCCCTTCGTGGCCGTGGGGAGACGGTCTCGGCGTGCGGCGGTCCGGGAGGGCCAAACGGCGTCGAGATCACCGACGTTGCTGCCGTCTCAGCACAGGTCGCCGACGCCCGCCCCGACGCAGTGATTCACCTGGCGGGAATCAGCTCCGTCGCGCGAAGTCACGCACACGCGTCGGACACGGTCGCGGTGAACGTCGTCGGCGCGGTGAACCTACTCGATGCCGTCCGAGAACATGCTCCCCGCGCTCGGGTGCTCCTGATCGGTTCGGGTGAGGAATACGGAAAAATTCCCGCTGGGAGGCGCGCGTCAGAATCGGACCCGCTGTCGCCCTTGAGCCCTTATGCGGCGAGCAAAGTCGCCGTAGAAGTGATCGCTCGCCAGGCAATGGACGCGTACGGTCTAGACGTCATTCTCGTCCGACCCTTCAACCACTTGGGCCCCGGGCAGGCGCCGCACTTCGTCATCCCCTCCTTCGCCCAGCAGTTGTTGCACATCGCTCGAGGCGAGCAACCACCGGTGGTGTCGGTGGGTGACCTTTCCCCCGTTCGGGATTTCACCCATGTCCTCGACGTGGTGGATGCGTACCTTCTGCTCCTTGGCCGAGGAAACCGCGGCGAAGCGTACAACGTCTGCTCCGGCGAGGGCCTGAGCATCCAGGGGGCGCTCGACAAGCTCCAGAAGCTGGCGGGGACGAAGGCGGAGATCCGCGTGGAGCCGGAACGTTTGCGTCCTGCGGAGATTCCCTGGCTGGTAGGCGATCCAACCCGCACCGAGCGTCTCGGGTGGTCGCGAAGACGCTCCATCGACCGGGCGCTCAGCGATATCCTTGACTCCCTAGGGGAACCGCCATTCGGTCAAAGCTCGGAATCATCTTCGACGCGGTAGAGGAGCGTTGGCCAAGCATGGAGTTCGTGGCGGAGATGCTCCTCGCCCACCTCCAGGCCGAGCATGCCGACCGCTACGACGCGCAGGCCGTCCGTCCGCGGTTCTTCAGCTTGTTCGAGACTCTCCCCGGCCTCGACGCGCAAATGGCGTGGAACGCTGACCGGCTCCTCACCCGCTTCGTGACTTACCCGTCGCAGCTGGTCACCAAGAGGCGCGGCTTCGAGCTCTTCCACGTCGCGGATCACAGTTACGCGCAGGTCGTTCACGTACTCCCCGCCGGGCGAACGGGAGTCTATTGCCATGACCTCGACGCGTTTGCGTGCATCCTTCGCCCGAATGGAGAGGGGCCGGGATGGCGGAAGGCAATGGCACGAACCCAGCTCTCCGGATTGCAGCGCGCCGCCGTTGTCTTCTACAGCACCGAACAGGTGCGACGACAGATCGAAGAGTTCTCCCTCGTCGAGCCAGCGCGGCTCGTGCATGCGCCGTACGGGGTGGCGGAGGAATTCTTCTCGCCGGGGAGAGCGGACGACCTCCCCGCCCTTCCCAGCTCGCCATTCTTGCTGCATGTCGGAAGTAGCGTCTCTCGCAAGCGACTTGACGTCTTGTTTCGGGTGTTCGCCGAACTCCGGCGCGAGCGACCAGAGCTCCTCCTTGTGCAACAAGGGGCACAGCTGACCGCCGCTCAGCGCAATCTGGTGGCGGAGCTTGGAATCGGCGACGCGCTCGTGCAGCCTCCACGTCTGTCGCGACCAGCGCTCGCAGCGCTGTACGGCCGGGCGGAGCTTGTGCTTCTCACCAGCGAACGGGAAGGGTTCGGCTTGCCGATTCTGGAAGGCCTTGCCGCCGGCTCCGCCGTGGTTGCGAGCGACATCCCGGCGTTCCGCGAGGTGGCTGGGGATGCAGTCACGTTCTGCGCCGTGGAGGACATCGCAGGCTGGGTGGCCACGATCCGCCGCTTGCTCGACCATCCAGAGCTACGACCGAGTCCGGCACGTCGACGCGAGGTGGTCTCGCGCTACACTTGGACCGCACACGCCGCCACCATCGCCAGGGCATACGCCCGTCTGGCGGATGGTCGAATGGCGAGGGCCTGACGCAATGTGCGGAATCGCCGGCTCCCTGGGACTGCCGCTTGAAGAGGCGACGCCGGCCGTGGAGCGGATGCGTCGGGCGATGGCCCATCGCGGTCCGGACGATCACGGAACGGAGGTACTGACCGCTCCGGGCTTCGAGCATCCGGTGGTTTTTACTCACAACAGGTTGGCGATCATCGATCTCAGCGCGGCTGGCCACGAGCCGATGTTTCGCGCGAGCAGGCGGCTCGCCTTGACCTACAACGGGGAGGTCTACAACTTCGGCGAGCTCCGCGCGGAGCTCCAAGGCCGCGGAGCCACGTTTACCAGCGCGACGGACGCAGAGGTGATCCTGGCCGGATACGAGGCCTGGGGTACGAAGAGCGTCGAGCGAATGCGTGGCATGTTCGCCTTCGCCGTCGCGGACAGCGCCGAAGGTCGGGTCTGGCTCTGCCGCGACCGGCTGGGGATCAAGCCGCTCTACGTGGCCCGGCCGAAATCAGGTGGACTCCTCTTCGCCTCCGAGGTCCGCGCCCTTCTCGCCGCCGGCCGCGAGTTCGTCCCGCCCCGAGCCTCCCGAGCGGCCATCGAGAGCTTTCTCGCCCAGGGAAT
>RPRB01000397.1 GCA_003818285.1 Myxococcaceae bacterium | reverse complement strand
GAACCTGGAGGCGGCGCTGGCGGGGCGTGACCCCGAGCAGCCGGCGGTGCTGCTCGCCCACCAGCCCCGGGCCGTCGAGGACGGGGTCGCCAGGGGCGTCGGGCTTCAGCTCTCCGGCCACACCCACGGCGGACAGCTGTTCCCCATCACGGGCGTGGTCGCGGCGCTCTACACGTACTCGGCCGGGCTCTACCGTGTGGGCGACGGGCACGTGTACGTGCACCGGGGCACCGGATTCTGGGGGCCGCCGATGCGCATCGGAAGTCCGCCGGAGATCGCGGCGATCACCCTCACCGCCTGAGCGTTCGGCTCACTTCTGGCCGCTGGCGGCCGTCCGCGGCGCCACCACCTTCACCACGGCGGTCGAGCCCGGGATGCGCTCGCCCTGCATCGGCTCGACCCGTCCGCCGAGGTACTGGGCGAGGAACGCCTCGGCCCGGGCGTTGAAGTCCATCGCGTTCTCCGGTCGTGCGAATCCATGACCCTCGTCCGTGTAGACGACGTAGGTCACCCCCAGCCCGTGCTTCTCCAGGGCGGCGACGATCTGCTCGGACTCCGCCTGCTTCACCCGCGGATCGTTGGCGCCCTGGCCGATGAGCAGCGGCATCTTGATCTTCTCCGCGGAGAAGAGCGGAGAGGCGGATTCCAGGAGCTGCTTGTCCGCGGGGGCGTCGATGTTCCCGATGCGCCGGTTGAAGATCGAGCGGAGCGGCTTCCAGTACGGGGGCACCGACCTCAGAAGGGTGAAGAGGTTCGAGGGACCGACGATGTCCACCCCGCAGCGGAACGCCTCCGGAGTGAAGGCGGCCGCCGCCAGCACGGCGTACCCGCCGTAGCTCCCTCCCATGATCGCCACTCGGTCCTTCGCCGCCACGCCCTCCTTCACCGCCCAGTCGACCGCGTCGAGCAGGTCGGTCTGCATGTCCTTGCCCCACTGGCGATTGCCGCGGCTCATGAACTTCCGCCCGTATCCGGTGCTGCCACGGAAGTTGATCTGAAGGACCGAGTAGCCGCGGTTCGCGAGCCACTGGACGCTGGAGTCGAACTTCCAGACGTTCCGGCCCCAGGGGCCGCCGTGGACGAGCAGGACCATGGGCCCCGCGCCGGCCGCGCCCACGGGCCGGCTGAGATAGCCGTGGAGGACGAGCCCGTCCCGCGCCGGGAAGCGTACCGGCTTCATCTCCGCCAGAGGGACCGACTCGAGCTTCGGCCGGTCCACGAACAGGGGCTTGCCCTGGAGCGAGGTCCGGTCGAACAGGAAGTACCGTGTGGGGCCCTGCGCGTCCCGGAACGAGACCACCCAGGTGCGGTCGGCCCGATCGCGAGAGACCACTTCCGGGAACCCTCGGGCGAGGTGGGCAAAGACGTCGAAGTCCTTCTTCACCGTCGGGTCGAGCAGCGTCCATGCGGGGAGCCCCGCCTCGAACACCACGCCCTCGACCACGTGCCGCGTCGGATGAACGGCGACGTCGAGCGGTTCCACCTCCGGGTGAACGGCCAGCACCTTCTCCGGACCGCCGGACAGCGAGCGCTGCACTACCCTGCCGGTCTCTCCTCCCGCGGTCGTGACGTAGAGCACGCCCTTCCCATCGGCAGTCAGATCGAGCAGCTGGAGCTGGTCGTCCGGACCGCCGCTGCTGAGCGTGCGCCAGGTGCCCTTGACCGGATCGCGGACGAGCAGCTCCTCGCCTCCGTCAGGACGGGTGGCGATCGCCGCCTTCACCACCAGGTCGTCGGTCACTCCCCAGGTGGTCACGGTCCCGGGATTGCGAGTGACGAGCGTCACCGCTCCCCTCCGGAGGTCGATCCGGTGGACATCCATGCGACCGCGGTCCTGGAGGTTCATCTCCACCAGGATCTCGGAGGGGCGGCGCGGACTGTCGGCGACGATCTCGGCGCGCACACCATCGAACGGCGTCAGGTCGCGGACCTGCTTCGACTCGAGGTCCACGCCATACACGTGCCAGTCTTCGTTCCCCTTCACGTCCTGGGTGTAGAGGATGGTCCGGCTGTCCTGCGCCCACTGGAACCGTCGGATCGGCCGCTGCCGATCGGCGCTCACCGGCTCGGCATCCTCCTTGCCCAGGGTCTGGACCCAGACCTGAAGCACGCCCTTCTCCGGCTGGAGCCAGGCGAGGCGCTTGGCATCGGGGGAGATGGCGGGCTTGGTCCGCTCCGCGTTTCCGAAGAGGGCCTCACGGGGGATGAGCGGCGTCTCGGCACGGGTCGTGACGGCGACGAGGAGGACGGCGAGGGCGAGCCGACGCACGAGTGTCCTGACCATGGAGTCCCCGTGTTCTAGCCCAAGGGGGGCCGCTGGCGCGGTGCGGCGGGTCAGGACGGTGGAACGTGCCGCGGTGGCCGTCGTTGCGCTGCCCCCGGGGTGTCGTCTAGGCAGGATGGCTGATGGCCCGTAGGACGCGCTGCGGCTGGGTCACCGACGAGCCGCTCTACATCCGGTACCACGACCAGGAGTGGGGACGTCCGGTGCACGACGACCAGACGCTCTTCGAGTTCCTGACCCTGGAAGGTGCCCAGGCTGGCCTCTCGTGGCTGACGATCCTCCGGAAGCGCGAGAACTACCGGCGGGCCTTCGACGGCTTCGATCCCGCGAAGGTGGCCCGCTTCCGGCCCGCGCGCATCGAGGCCCTCTTGCAGGACCCGGGCATTGTCCGCAACCGCGCGAAGGTGACCTCGGCCGTGGAGAACGCGTGCGCCTTCCTCGAGGTCCAGCGCGAGCACGGCTCGTTCGACGCGTTCGCCTGGAGCTTCGTGGGAGGCAAGCCGATCCGGCGAAGGCCGCGCAGCCTCCGAGACATCCCCGCGACGAGCCCCGAGTCGGACGCTTTCAGCAAGGCGCTCAAGGCGCGCGGCTTCCGGTTCGTGGGTTCCACCATCTGCTACGCGTTGATGCAGGCCTGCGGCCTGGTGGACGACCACGTCCAGGGGTGCTTCCTCGCCAGGCGGCGCTGACGCGGGCCCCGGGAACGAGGTGGCTCGCGTAACGACGTGTTTGACCCGTCACGAGGCGTACGAGGTGTCAGGCGTACGAGGTGTCCGTACGAGGTGTCTGACACCTTGATGTCAAGTGGACATGACAGCCCTGCTGTGTCGGGCCCGGTCAGCGCCCACCCTTCTCGCCGTTGGCCTTCCCCGGGTCGTCCTTTGGG
>RPRB01000396.1 GCA_003818285.1 Myxococcaceae bacterium | reverse complement strand
GTCCTACGGGAACACCTTCTTCGTCATCACCACCATGGCGATCTCGGTCCCCACCGGGATCAAGATCTTCAACTGGCTGGCCACGATCTGGGGCGGCAAGGTCGACTTCAAGGTGCCGATGCTCTGGTCCATTGCCTTCCTCTTCCAGTTCCTGATCGCCGGGCTCACGGGAGTGATGCTTGCGTGCGCGCCGCTCGACTGGCACCTGACCAACTCATACTTCGTGGTGGCCCACTTCCACTACGTGATCGTGGGTGCGCTCTTCATGGCCATCTTCGGGGCCTTCTACTACTGGTACCCCAAGGTGGTGGGCCGGATGCTGGACGAGAAGCTGGGCCGGCTGCACTTCTGGCTGTTCGTCATCGGCTTCCACCTCACCTTCGACTTCATGCACGTCCCGGGGTTCCTGGGAATGCCGCGGCGGATCTACACCTACGAACCCGGGCGCGGCTGGGACATCTGGAACGTGATCGTCGGCATCGGAGTCCTGTTCCAGGGCGTGGGCACGTTGATCCTCGTGTTCAACCTCATCCGCTCGGCGAAGAAGGGGAAGCCGGCGGGGAACGATCCCTGGGACGCCTGGACCCTGGAGTGGGCCACGAGCTCGCCGCCGCCCGAGTACAACTTCGCCACGCTTCCGGTGGTCCGGAGCCGGCGTCCTCTCTGGGATCTCAAGCATCCCGAAGATCCCGACTGGAAGTACGAGTGAGGAGCCGATCCCCGTGACCACCGTGCAGCTGAGCGAAGCCGAGACGCCGTGGGTGCTCCCCTCGGCCGGGCGAGTCGGGATGTTCTCCCTGATCGCCGCCGAGGTGAGCATCTTCGTCATCTTCATCGTCGCCTACCTCTTCTACCTGGGGAAGAGCGTCACCGGGCCCACGCCGGCCATCCTCCATCCTCCGATCTTCCTCTCGGTCTGCCTGCTCTCGAGCAGCGCGACCATGGAGCTCGCGGTGCGCGGGCTCAAGCGCACCGGGGCACGCGGGTTCATCGGATGGTGGCTGCTCACCTTCGCGCTGGGAGCGACCTTCCTCGCCGGGACCGGTCTGGAGTGGCGGCACCTGATCCAGGACGAGGGGCTCACCATCTCCACCAACCTCTTCGGGACCACCTTCTACTCCCTCGTGGGTCTGCACGGCTTCCACGTGCTGATCGGCCTCGTGCTCATGCTCCTGACCGCCGGCTTCACCGCCCGCGGCCTGGTCGCCCGGGAGAGCGCGCCGAAGGTCGAGGTGCTCGCCCTCTACTGGCACTTCGTCGACGTGGTCTGGGTGGTGGTCTTCACCGTGGTCTATCTGGTGGGCCGCTGAGGAACGAGCACATGGATCGAGGAACTGAGGAGAGCAACGGCGGTACTCCGAGGAGCGTCGAGCTTCCCGCGCCCACCGCATCCCCAATCGTGCTGGCTTTCGGCGTGACCTTGCTCTTCGGTGGGCTGGCCACCACCGCGCTCATCACCGCCATCGGGGCGGTGCTGTCGGTGGCAGGGCTGGTGGGCTGGATGCGGGATGTCTTCCCGGAGCAGGCCACCGAACGGGTGCCCGTGGTCCCCGAGACCATCCGCTTCACCAGCTCTCGCCGGGAGATCGAGCGCGTCACCGCCGCGCCGGAGCTGGTCCGGGCCAACCTCCCGGTCGAGTTCTATCCCATCTCCGCCGGTATCCGTGGCGGCCTGTGGGGTGGGGCGGCGATGGCGGTTCTGGCTGCGGCTTACGGCGTCGTCACCGGGCACGGCGTCTGGTACCCGATCAATCTCCTCGCCGCGGTGTTCTTCCCCGGGATGGCGACGGCGAGCACCGCCGAGATCGCCGCCTTCAACGGTCCGGCGCTGGCCGCCGCCACGGGGATCCACCTCTTCGCCTCGTTGCTGGTGGGCGTGGTCTACGGCGCGATGTCGCCGATGCTTCCGCGGCGACCGATCCTCCTCGGCGGCCTGGTGGCCCCGCTGCTCTGGACCGGGCTCCTGCATTCGACCCTGGCGTGGATCAACCCGGTCCTCGCGTCGCGCATCGACTGGAGGTGGTTCGTCCTCTCGCAGATCGGCTTCGGGGTGGTGACCGGCCTCGTGGTCTCGCGCCGGCAGCGCGTGGCAACGGCGCAGCCGATGCCCTTCCTGGCGAGGGCAGGAATCGAGGCCACCGGCCTGGAGCACAAGACGCCCGAAAAGGGAACGGGAACATGAGACTCGAAGTGACGAAGCGGAGCGGGAACGTTCGCCTCCTGCTCCTCGGGCTGGCGCTGGTGCTGGCGGGCTGCGAGCGGGGCCGAGCCCCCGGGCAGCCCTCCGAGAAGGTCGAGGTCGCGGATCCACGCCAGGTGGTCGACTTCGCCACGCTGTACGCGACCAACTGCGCCGGTTGTCACGGCGTCCGGGGCGAGGGCGGGGCGTCCATCGGGCTGGCCTCGCGGGGCTATCTCGCCGTCGCCCCGGACGCCGCGATCCGGGAGGCCATCTCCAGAGGCCGGCCGAGAACCGCGATGCCGGCCTTCGGCCGGAGTGCCGGCGGGCTGCTCAGTGACGCACAGGTCGACGCACTGGTGAAGGGAATACGGGCCTGGGCTCCGGACGGGCTCGAGACCTCTCCCGACGCTCCGTCGTACCTGGCGACCGGCCCGGGCGACCCGGCGCGTGGCGAGCACGTGTTCCGCGAGCAGTGCGGCTCCTGCCACCGCCCGGATGGACGAGGGCAGGCCAGCGTCGGCTCGATCGTCGACGGCGCCTACCTCGATCTGGTGACCGACCAGTACCTGCGCACCACCATCATCGCCGGACGGGAAGACCTCGGAAGCCCCGGCTGGCGTGGGGTCATCGGCAAGCCGCTCTCCGCGCAGGACGTCTCCGACACCGTGGCCTGGCTCGCGGCGCAGCGCCAGCAGATCCCCGGTCAACCCTACCCAGCCGCACGGCTGACGGTGAACAAGCCATGAGTCTCTCCAGTCCGGTCACGAGGCGCGGAGCGTTCGTCAAGCTCGGCCTCCTTCTCAACGGCCTCGCCGGCGCGTTCCTGGCCGTGCCGGTCTTCCGCTACCTCCTCTCGCCGACGACCCGGGAGCCGGAGGGCGCCGACCGGTGGATCTCCCTCGGCGCGGCACTGCAGTTCCCGATCGGCGAGACGCGGCTGGCCTCGTTCCGGAATCCGGTGGTGGGCCCGAACGACGGCCCGACCGCCAACCTCCC
>RPRB01000395.1 GCA_003818285.1 Myxococcaceae bacterium | reverse complement strand
GTTCTTGGTGGTGTACAGCACCATCGCCTGCACGCTGGAGATGGTGGTGGTGTCGGGATCTCCGAGGTACATGCCAAAGAGGCCCACCGCGCCGAAGCGGAAGGCGACGGTGGGGTTGTAGGCGAACGCCGGGAGCACGGCGAGCAGCGGCTCGAACGCCTTCGGATGGGCGTGCGTCTTCTCCGACAGGCCAACGGCGATGAACAGGTCCGTCTCGTCACGGTAAGGTTCGCAGGCTCCGGCCTGGCAGACGGATCCGCTTCCGAAACGCTTGCGGCACTCGTTGCTGTTCTCGCAGGCGGCTGGAACCTCTTCGGCCCCTTCCGCAGGCGACGCGACCAGCAGCGCGACGGCCAGGCTCAGCTCCCCGATGCTGCCAAGGTGCCGCATGCGTCACCCTCCGCCCGGGGCGCAGACCGCGAACGGGAGCCCGTGCGCGTGTGGCCCGTGCCGGATCCGTACCCCACTGCATCTTCAGGGAATCGTTGGACCTTGGTCTCATTGTCGGTCTATGGGGCGACTGAGACCCTGTCGCCGGAGGAGGTCCCCAGACAATGTCCCGTGTCGGGAAGCACTTCGCAGCACCGCTGCTCGGGGTCGGCCTGCTGCTCGCCGCCTGTCATCCGACGGGCGCCGAGTACGTGTCCGATCTCGATATCGTGGCGACGACGCACGACGCCACCTTCGACTTCGCGTCGCCGAGCACCTACACCCTGCCGGACCGCGTCTTCTTCATCACCGACACGGATCCGGGCGGCAACCCCGATCGGCTTCCGCCCGACCTCGAGCAGCTCATCCTCAACACCATCGACAACGAGATGGGCGCGCTTGGCTACCAGAAGGTCGACATCGGAGCGAATCCCGACCTCACCCTGACCGTGGGGGCGCTCAAGGTGACCAACGTCAGCTACTACTACGGTTACTGGTGCAGCTACTGGGCCTACTACTACCCTTGCTACCCGTATTACCCGCCGGTGGTCGGGGTGAGCACCTACACCGTCGGCACCCTCATCATCGACATGGCACCGAACGCGGTGAGCTCCGGGAACCAGTACCGGGGCGTGTGGACGGCCGTCATCCGCGGGGTCCAGACCGGGAGCAACAGCACCGACCGGACCCGGCTCGTGAACGGGATCTCGCAGGCCTTCATCCAGTCGCAATACCTGGGGAAGCCATGAGCACCCGCAGGAAGCTGATTCCTCTCGCCGTGCTCCTCGTCCTGCTGGTGGGTCCGGCCGCGCGCGCCGAGATCCCGCCGACGCTGGTGGCCGTCTCGTACCAGTTCTCCATCCCCATCGGAGAGACCTACAACTTCACCCCCCCGGTCAGCTGGCGCGGCATCGGCCTCGACGTCGCGACCTTCATCCGGAAGGACCTCGCGGTGGGTCTGGCCTTCGGGTGGAACGTGTTCCACACGAACGTCACCTCCACCATCAACATCCGGGGGACGGACATCACCGGAAACCAGGACCGGACCCTCAACATTTGGCCGACCCTGGCGAATGCCCGCTGGTTCCCGAAGATCTCCTCCAATCGCGACATCCAGCCCTTCATCGGAGCCAACGTCGGCGGGTACATCATCGAGCGGTACTTCGCGGTTGGCCTCACCTCATCCACGGAGACGCACTACCACTTCGGCCTCGCCCCCGAGATCGGCGTCTTCTTCCAGAACCCGGTGGGCGCCGTGCTCCTCAGCGCCCGCTACAACATGGCCTTCGCCGCCGGCGGAGTGCCATTCCAGCAGTTCCTCACCATCAACCTCGGCTACGCCTGGGAGAGATGACATGCGCATCATGAATCGTTGGCTCACTCTCGGCATCAGCTGCCTCTGCTTCGGCGCGCTGGCTCAGGCTCCCGCACCGGCCCAGCCGGCCGCTCCGGCCGCTCCGGCGGGAGCGCCGGGGCCGACGCAGGACGCGGCGGCTTCGCTGCTCAAGGTCTACGTCTTCCCGGCGAACAACCAGACCCCGGACCAGCAGGCCAAGGACAGCAACGACTGCTACGCCTGGGCGAAGCAGCAGACCGGCGTCGACCCCACCAACCCCACCGTTCCCCAGAAGGCCGACACCAGCCAGGCCGGAAAGGGTGGAGCGGTGAAGGGAGCGGCGAAGGGCGCCGCGGCGGGGGCGGCCATCGGAGCCGTCGCCGGTGACACGGGGGAGGGAGCGGCGGTCGGCGCGACCGCGGGTGCCATGAAAGGGGCGGCCGGCAAGAAGCAGGCGAAGCAGCAGGCGGAGGCCCAGGCCAAGCAGCAGCAGCAGGCCGCGGTCAACCAGCAGATGGACGCCTTCAAGAAGGCCTACAGCGCCTGCATGGAAGGAAAGAAGTACACCGTGAAGTGACCGCGGGTATGGTCTGGAGAGTTCGCGCGCACGCACGGGAGGGCGGCACATGATTCGACGAGGAGCTCTTCGCTGGGCCGTGGTGGGTGGTCTGCTCGCCTTCCCCGCAGCGCGAGCCGAGGACGAGCCCAAGCCCAAGCGGGTGGACATCAAGAACATGAGCTGTGAGACCTACCTCGCGCAGCCCGAGGAGGTTCGCCCGGCCATCGTCGCCTGGGTGCATGGGTACACCCGCGCCGGTGGAGAGAACTGGGTCTACGAGGTCGGCGCCGGGAAGGCCTTCGTCGCCTCGGTCGAGGAGAAGTGCACCAAGTCTCCGAAGGCGAGCTTCCGGTACCAGGTGCTGGAGACGGCCAAGGAGCGTCAGGCGGCGAAGAAGGCCGCCCAGAAGTAGCCAGCGTCGGGCGAAGCTCGAGAAGTGTTCTCGTTTCTCAGGGATCGGTCTTCCCGAACTTCGATCGGGCCGCCTTCTGGCGGATCCGCTCCACCTCCGCCGGGTCCACGTTTTTCCGGATGAGGGTCTGCACCGCGTAGCGGACCTGCTGGTACTCGTCCACGCAGCCCTCGGCCCGCTCGTCAGGGAGCTTCCCCAGCTCCTTGGCGAAGGCGTAGCGCTTGGGATCGGAGCCCCAGGCGAGGCAGAGGACGTTGTAGAAGCGCTGGCGATCGAGCCCGTGCACATCGGCGAAGTCGTCCTCGCCGGGCTTCCGGGCCGAGTCGGTGTCGTACATGAAGGCTGCGGCGCGGATCATCCGCTCGGCGAAGTCCCCGCCCAGCTGCGTCGCGGCGTAGGCCGCCACCTGATCGGCCGCGTCCTCCTCGCGCCCCAGCACCGGGACCGCCAGCTCCGCGAACACCGCGTGCGCGGTCTCGTGGAGCACGATGAACAGGAACGGTCC
>RPRB01000394.1 GCA_003818285.1 Myxococcaceae bacterium | reverse complement strand
TGCTGGCCGGCGACAAGGAGTCGATCGTCCAGCGCATCGAGAAGGGCATCGACCAGGCGTTCGCGCAGTCTTCTTACCTGTGAGCCACGTCATGCGCTCCACCACGCGATTCCTCCTCGCCGTCCCCCTGCTGGCCTCCTCCGCCGTGCTCGCCCAGAGCCACGTGCGGCTGTCCTACGAGTTCGCCGTGCCCCGCGGCGAGACGAAGGACTACATCGACCGGTTCAGCAGCCGCGGCGGCCACCTCGACGTCTCCCTCGAGCTCTCGTACGCCTTCCACCTCGAGCTGTCGGCGGGCCTCAACAGCTTCAACGGGGTCAAGCAGGGCGTGCTCACCACCACCGACGGGCAGGACGTCTCCGGCAAGCAGTTCCGCTACCTGAACGTCATCCCGCTGATGGGGGGGTTCGCCTTCCACATCCCCCTCCGGCGCGGTGGCCGGATCTGGGCCGGGGTGAACGGGGGCGCGGCGTACTTCGACCGGGTCATCGACCTCGGGCTCAACTCGTACTCGCGCTCCGACTGGCAGTGGGGCGTCCAGCCGCACGTGGGCATCGCCTGCGGGCTAGGTGACGGCGGGACGGCGCTCTTCTTCGACGCGCGCTGGCAGTACTTCTGGGAGCGGCACGGGATTCCGAGCCAGCAATACTTCTCCTTCGGGGTCGGGCTGCTCTTCGGAGGCTCGCCGCAAAAGCGCAAGTGACCGTCACGACGTGGAGCGAGCGATGACGCTCCACGCCGTCGCGAGCGCACGGTCGGTTCTCGTCGCCAGCCGTCGCGCCGACGGCTAGCGTCCGGGCCCTGCATGGGCTGACCGAGCCGGTCCGGTACGTCTCGGAGATCCAGACCCGGTACGAGAACTACCTCAAGCTCGCACCCTGAGGCGGCCGGCGCGAGGGCGACCCTGGGCTCATCCCTCGAGACGCTCCCGCACCGGCTGGTCGAGTCCTCACCGCCAGGGCTGGAGGTTCTGATTCAGGTATTGGGGACCATTCTCCTCGCGGTCGGCGATCTGGGCGCGGAGCTCCTTGACCTCCTCCTGCAGTTCCTGGATCTGCAGCTCGGCGCTGTCCTTGGACGGGCCATCGACGGCCGCCGGGGCCGCGACGGGCGCCTGAACGTCGCCCGAGCTCGCGCCGGAGTCCTCGGCGAGCGCGGCCGGCGCAACCGCGAGGACAAAGAGAGAAACCAACCCAGTCATCCACTTCCATGTCGACATCGTGAGTCTCCGTTGAACGCAGCCCTTGATCGGGCAGCGTGCATCAGATTCACTTGGGCGCAGGCTTGATTCGCGTCGAATTTCTAATGGCTCTCTTTCACGAGAACAACGGCGCGTTCCGCCGGTGGCCGTAACAGTCGACGTGCTGCCGAGTCAGAGCACGCTCGCGAACCCTCGAGACGCATCTCGGTGGAGACACCGGGGCTGCTCCAGGGAATGGAGGCAGCCTGTCTCAGCTCGCCGGCGAGGGCGCGCCAGGTGCGGCGGGAACCAGGCCGTAGCGGCGCATGATCTCCACCAGCTTCGTCCGATCGGGAGGACCGCCCGCCCGGGCTGCTGCTGCGACCTCCCGGAAGTACCCGGCGCCGATGTCGGGCGTGTTGATCACCAGCGCCCGAGCGACCCGGCCGTGGGGATTGCTGAAGCCGTGGACCGATCCGCGCGGCGTTCCCATGGACTCGCCGGTGCCCAGGTCACGGGTGACGCCGTCGACGGTGTACCGGAGCGTCCCTTCCAGGACGTAGATGAGCTCCTCGTTCCCGGGATGGCTGTGCGGCGGGGGCACGTTGGAGCCCGGTGGCACCACCAGCACGAAGCTGCCCATCTCGCACCCGCTTCCGGAACCCTGGAGGTAGTGGATCTCCAGCTGACCGATCCGGATCACCTCTGGCCCGGAACCCGCGCTCGTCGAGCTCATGCTTGCTTCCCTCGTAAAGAGTCTGTACATAGCCATGTACAAACTCTTTACGCTGGAGTCAAATGTCTTCGAGCAGGGCCAGGCCGCGGGCGGGGGAGGAACGAAGGGTCACCCCGATGATCGGAGCCCTGCTCCGGCTTCCGCACGAGGCGGTGGTGACGCGGATGCTGGCGGCGCTCGCACGGGAAGATCTCGAGCTGACGCAGACCGAGCTCGGCGTCTTCCTCTTCCCCGGCCCCGACGGGCGCCGGCCGAGCGATCTCGCCCGCCAGTGCGGGATGACGCGCCAGGCGATGAACTACGTCCTGACCGGACTCGAGGAGGGAGGCTACCTCCAGCGCCACGACGCCGAGACCCCCAACGGTCGAGTGGTGCGCACCACCGAGCGGGGCCGGCGGGTCATTGACGTGGTCCGTGCGGAGATCCATGAGATCGAGCGTGAGTGGGCCGCGCACCTCGGCGCGAGCCGGTACGGACAGCTGCGCGACACGCTGCACGAGCTCGCACGCTGGCTCGGGAAACTCCGCTGAGGTGATAGAGCGCCGGCGTGCTCCCCTGGCTGGCGCTCGGAGTCCTCGCCCTGTCGGCGGTCATGCTCTGGCAACGCGCCCGCCGGGACGACGCGCGTCGCGCCGCGGTCTGGGACACCCTCGCTCGGGACTTCATGCTCGGGTTCGATCCGGGGAGCCGGAGCATTCGCGGCAAGTACCGGCTCCTCCGGGTGGAGATCACCGCGAGGCGGACCCTGCTCGGCCTCGGTCCATGGCGAACGCGAGTGGCAGGCCGGTACGAGGGCGTCGTTCCCGAGGGGCTGGCGCTCTCGGCGAGCGGAAGTGAGCTCCGGGCCTCGGCGCGGACGCCGGACACCCTGACCAGGTGGCTCGATGCCCACCGACGCCGGGAGCTGCTCCCGGCGCTGCTGCGGGACGGAGTGCACGTCTCTGGACACACCGCCTGGGTGGAGACGCCCGGCCTGCTGACCAACCCGGAGGCGCTGCGCACCTTGCTCGGACAGCTGGCGGAACTGGCCAAGCTCCTGGCCCTCCGCTGACTCACGCGTTCGTCGATGCGTACCCACCTGGTGACCCCGGTCCTGCTGCTGTCCCTGCTCGCCGCCTGTCGAGGGGACGCGGACCGCTCACCACTCAAGCTCGCGGGCGACATTCCGCCGCCCGGGCCCGGGTACCGGAACGCCTTCTACCAGCTGCTCGGGACGCCGTTCGTCGAGGGCAACTCCGTCCGGTGGGTCTGGAACGGTCAGATCTTCGACGCGCTGGCGGAGGAGATCGGCCGCGCACGGACCAGCGTCGACGTGGTGCTCTACATCT
>RPRB01000393.1 GCA_003818285.1 Myxococcaceae bacterium | reverse complement strand
CTACGCGCTCACCGAGGACACGCAGGTGCTGGAGATCTCCGGCCAGCTCCTGCTGGATCTCGCCCGCCGTCACCCCGGCGTGGCCGCCGCGCTGAAGACCTTCTGCCGGCAGCGCCTGCTGAGCAACCTCCTGTCCACCTCGGCCCTGTTCCGTCCGCTGGACCGGAGCGAGCGCCGGGAGCTGGCCACCCGCTTCCGCGCGCGCGACGCGCTGGCCGGCGAGCTGGTCATCACCCAGGGAGCCCGGGGGGATGGTCTGTACGTCATCCTCGCCGGCGAGGTGGAGGTGCTCCGGGACGGGGGCGTGGCCGGCACCCTCGGCGCCGGCGACGTCTTCGGGGAGATGTCGCTTCTCGACGGCGTCGCCGCCGTGGCCACGGTGCGGACCCTCCGGCGAACCTCGCTCCTCCGCCTGCCTCCGTCGGACCTCGATGCCGTGTTCGAGCGCTACCCGGCCGTGCGCCAGCATCTCGAGGCGCTCCGCGACGCGCGAGCGGAGATCAACGCCCGGCTCCCACTCACCCCCGACGACGAGCCGCTCTTCGTGGTCTAGCCCTGGAGACGACACACCCGTGACCCCTCGCCTCGCCGTTGCCTCCGTCCTGACCCTCGGCCTCGCCGGCTGCGCCCACGCCAACCTGGAGGGAAGCGACCTCGACAAGGTCCAGCACCCCGCCTTCGTCTCCCGCGTGGCCGACGAGGCGGGACCCCGCGTCACCGTGTACCGATCCGACTCGGCGCAGGCGGCGAAGCTGGGCGCGACCTCTCCCGCGGATGCCGACCGGAAGCTCGAGGAGAGCCTCAAGCCCGTGCTCTCGCGCTTCGAGGCCGCGGAGCGACTTCGCGCCCACGTGCACGCCGCCATCCAGACGGAGAAGCCCTGGTCCCAGGCCGTCCCGCCCTCGCAGGTGGCGAGCGCGCTGGAGACCTTCCTCGTGCAGGAGGTCCCCGGCAGCGCGCCGGACTATGGCCGGCTCAAGCCGCTGGGAGCGGACTCGGTCGTGGAGTTCGTCATCGAGGAGTACGGGGTCCGCACCGAGAAGGGCGTTCCACAGACCTGGGTGCGCGGGACCGGCCGGATGTTCCGCCTCGGCGATGGAGGCGAGATGTGGCGGACCGGCTTCTCCGGGACCTCCACGGACGCCGGGCTCCAGCCGCTGGATCCCACGGCGCTCGCCTCCAACCCGCGCCCGTTCCACGAACAGATGGTCGCGGTGCTGGACTCGGTCTCGGTCCGCCTGGCCCGCCAGCTGAGCCCCACCAACCGCGCCGGAGGAGGACCGACGCCGCCGGGCACGGGCGAGCTGCGGACGCCGGTCGACGAGCGAACCCCGCTGGAGAAGGAGATCGAGAAGTCCAAGTCGGTCCCGCCGCCCGACGCCACCGCTCCGACCGACGTCCCGGTCGACGTCGGGTCCTCGAAGAAGAAGCCCCCCCGCCAGTCCGCGCCGCCGCCGGACGCAACGTCGCCCACCGAGGTTCCGGTGGACCCGAAGAAGAAGTGAGCTCCGGGAAGTGAGCTCCGGCGACGGCGGGCCGCGTCACAGGGTCCTCTGATAGTCTCGGTTGCTCCGTCTCTTGTCCGCGAACGCTGCCATCACCGTCGACGGATCCGCCGGCGGCCAGTCGCTACGGACTGCGTTGACCCTCTCCCTGGTCACGCAGCGGCCGTTCCGCGTGGAGTCGTTCTGCGCCGGTCGGATGGCCCCGGGGCTCCGGCCGCGGCACCTGGCGCTGCTCCGCGCCGCCGAGGCGCTCGGAGGGCGGGTGGACGGCGGACAGGCCGGGGCGCTCGCCTTCTCCTTCCAGCCCGAACCGGTCTCGGCGGGCAGCCACGTGCTCGAGCTCGGGGCCTCCGCGCCGGCGTGCCTGGTCTTCCAGTGCCTCTTCTACCCGCTGGCCCTCGCCGGAGGGGGAGAGCTCCGGCTCCTGGGACTGACCCACGCGCCGAAGGGGCCCACCTACCATCACCTGGCCTGGGTCTGGCTTCCCCTGCTCGAGGCGTACGGGCTCCGGGCGTCGCTGTCCCTCCAGCGCGCCGGCTTCTGGCCCGAAGGGGTGGGGGAGTTCCGCGGTCTGCTCCAGGGCCCCGGGGAGCCCCCGCTCAAGGTGGAGGTGCCGGCACGAGGCACGCTGCAGGACGTCGAGGTGCGGAGCCTCGTCGGCGGCGTTCCGTTCGAGGTGGCCGCCCGACAGGCCCGCGCGGCGGAGAACGCTCTGCGCGAGCGGGGCATCTACTGTCACGCAGAGAACCTGCCGTTGCCGGTGGGCAAGACTCCGGGCACGCTGGTCTTCGTCCGGGCCCAGTTCGAGAACACCTTCGCCGCCTTCGCCGCGGTGGGCGCGCGCAACGCCGCCCCGGAAGAGGTGGGGAGCAAGGCCGCCCACGCGCTCGCCGACTTCATGCAGACCCCCGGCGCACTGGACGAGCACCTCGCCGATCAGATCCTCCTCCCCGCCGCCCTCCTCGCCGCGGGCAGGCTCGGCGCCTCGACCCCGGGAACCACCCGCTTCACCGCTGCCCGCATCACGCCCCACCTCCGGGTCACCGCCGGGCTGCTGGAGGAGTTCCTGCCGGTGCAGGTGGAGGTGAAGGACGAGGGCGAGGTGGCAGTCCTCCCGCGCGCCGATGGCAGCACCGGCTAGAGAAGCCCCGTGCTCCGTCCGCTGGTCGTCGCGCTGGTCAACCTGGTGCTCCTGCTCGTCGCCGTCCTGCGTGCCCCCGCGCACCTCCTGCGGCGCCGGCGCGCGCCGACCTACGTCCGCTTTCTCCTCAAGGCAGACCCGCCGTACCGCCAGCCGCTCCACCGCCGCTGGCCGTGGCGCCGCGAGCGGCACGCTCCCGGGCAGGTGACCTCCCTCCACCTCCTGGACGAGGCGCTCGACGTCCTGGCCACCGACCCGGCGGTGAAGGGAATCGTGCTCCAGGTCGAGGCGCTGGAGATGCCGGCCGGCAAGCGGGCCTGGGTCGCGGAACGGCTGGCCGCGTTCCGGGCGCGAGGCAAGGAGGTGATCGGCACCGCCGTGAGCGCGGGGAACGGCGAGTACGCGCTCCTCTGCGCGGCCGATCGCATCGCGTTCCCCCGCGCCGGCCGGCTCGAGCTCACCGGCTTCTTGATGGGGGCCACCGCCGCGGGGCGCGCGTTCGAGCAGCTCGGCATCCGGCCGGAGTTCGTGCGCCGCGGCGAGCACAAGACCGCCCCCGAGCTCTTCATCCGCGCCGAGGTCTCGCCCAACCAGCGCGCCGCGCTCGAGCAGTTCCTGGACGAGCGGCACGCCGAGCTGGTGGACGCGGTG
>RPRB01000392.1 GCA_003818285.1 Myxococcaceae bacterium | reverse complement strand
CTGGCCTGGAACGGACGGGAGGTGGAACGCCGTCGGTACTGGACCCTTCCCTTCCCTCGCGCGGCCGAGGAGAACGGCGTTCGGCGAAAGGCCGCCGTGGCCCAACTTGGGCATGAGCTCCGCGAGGCAGTGCGACTGCATTTGATCGCGGACGTTCCCCTGGGTATTTTCCTTTCCAGCGGGGTCGACTCGAGCGCAATTGCGACTGTTGCGACCGAGGTCCGCCGCGGTGGCATTCACACGCTGTCCGTTGGCTTCGACCAGCCCGACTTCGACGAGACCAGCGAGGCCTCGAACCTGGCCCGCCACCTGGGGACGGACCACACCGTTCTTCGCCTCACGGGGGCAGAGCTGCTGGCCGACATCGACCAGGTGTTCGCGGCCATGGACCAGCCGACGGTCGACGGATTCAATACCTACGTCGTTTCCCGCGCCGCCCGACAGGCCGGGCTAACAGTCGCCCTGAGCGGACTCGGAGGCGACGAACTGTTCGGCGGCTACGCCAGCTTCCGCGACGTCCCGCGGGCCACCACGTTGCGTCGCCTGCTACCGTTTTCCATCCGGGCGCCACAGCGGGCCCAGGACTGGGCGTGCCGGATCGGTGGACGGGGCGCGGTGAAGGCGCTGGAACTTTTCGCCCGCCCCCCGTCAACAGTGGAGACATACCTGCTGCGGCGGGAGCTGTTGCTTCCGAACGAGCGCCGGGCGCTCCACAACGGCCAGTGGCAGGGCCTGACCTCCGACTGGGCGATCGCTGAGGACGTCTCGAGCCTCTCGGAGAGCAATCGCGTCTCTGCGCTGGAGCTGAGCAGCTACATGAGAGACATGCTCCTGCGAGATGGTGACGTCTTCAGCATGGCGGTCGGTCTCGAGCTGAGAGTGCCACTCTTGGATCACGTCTTCGTCGAGGGGGTGGTTCGACTGCCCGGCGGCTGGAAAGAGCCCGATCCGCGACCGAAGCCCCTCTTGCTGGATGCGGTAGGGCCGGCGCTGCCGGCGTCCGTCCCGGAGCGCCGGAAGCGCGGGTTCACCTTCCCCTGGGACGCTTGGATCCGGGGGCCGATGCGGGCCCGGGTTGACCGGGCTGTCCATGAGCAGGAGGTATGGCGAGCAGTGGGCATCGCACCCGCCGCGCCCGAGCAACTGTGGACGCGGTTTCACGCCGGCGACCCCCGGGTAGGCGGGCTCCAGATCATGGCGCTGTGGGTGCTGCATGAGTACGCGCATCGACATGGTCTGGCAGTGGCGTGAAGGTCCTTTTTCTCAACCCCATCGGTGAGTTGGGAGGGGCGGAGCGAAGTCTTCTCGACTTGATCAGGTCGCTTCGCAGCACAGGTGAGCGAATCGAGATCACCGTCGCGACCTTCGCGCCAGGGCCGCTTCTCGACGCAGCACGCGATCTGGGATGCAAGGCCCTGGTGGTTCCACTTCCAACCGCCCTCACGCGCATTGGTGACAGCCGGGCGGGACCGGGCCTTGGGCTGCTACGCTCATTCCGAGCGGGTCTTGGTGCGCTCGTCTTCGGTCCTGGCTTCACGTTCCGTCTTCGAAGGACGATCGCAGCCGAAAACCCGGACGTGGTGCACACGAACGGCTTCAAGGCACATGTCCTGGGAGCAGTTGTGCGCCCGAAGCGTGCTTCGCTGGTCTGGCACCTGCGCGATTTCGTCGGTTCGAGGCCGATTGTAGGGCGCCTGCTGCCAAGACTCGCCCGCCGGGCGGATCTCGCCATCGCCATCAGCAATTCCGTTGCCACAGACGCGCGAGCTCTACTCTCCGTACCGGTCGCTACTCTCTTGAATGCGGTCGATACAGCCTATTTCGCGCCCAGAGCCGTGACAGCAATGGATCTAGATATGGCGGCGAGCCTCCCACCGCCCTCCGAATTCGTCACGCGCGTGGGTCTGGTCGCAACCTACGCCTGGTGGAAGGGTCACGAGGTTTTCCTCCGTGCGGCAGAACGACTGAAGAACTTCCCCATTCGCTTCTACTTGGTCGGCGGACCGGTCTACGAAACGCCTGGCAGCCAACGAAGTGCCTCTGAGCTCCGCAGCTTGATCTGTCGCCTTCGCCTCACCAACTCGGCGGGCCTGATACCGTTTCAGAACGATCCCCGAGCTGCCTACCTAGCCCTCGACGTCGTCGTTCACGCCAGTATCGTTCCCGAACCATTCGGCCGTACGATCGCCGAGGCAATGGCCTGTGGTCGGGCCGTGATCGCATCAAGCGCAGGCGGGCCTGCTGAGCAGATCGAGGACCGACGCACGGGTCTCCTCGTCCCTCCAAACGATGAAGTTGCTCTTGCCGAGGCAATCCACCTGCTGCACAACACGCCAGAGCTGCGCCAGTCGCTGGGGGCCTCAGCGCGCGCATTTGCATCTTCTGCGCTCGACGCGCAGCGCTTGGGCCCGACCGTCCTCTCCTGGTATCGAGAAACTGCGAAACGACGAGAACCACTCCTGAACGCCACAGCTACGAGGCGCCACTAGCGATGCGTCTTCCGCCACCCTCCGATGATCCGGATTACACGCGCGTCCGGGAACATGACATCCGTGAATTGTGGGATCCTTCGCTGGAGCCCCATGTCGCAGCTGCTTATCAGGCGAGACTGTTGGCTCTCGAGGACCTCGTCAGCGAAAGGCTCCCCTCCCGCTCCCGTATCCTCGATGTCGGCTGTGCGCAGGGCACGCTGGGACTTCGACTCGCCGAAGCTGGCCATTTGGTGACCCTGCTCGACATTCGAAAGGGCCACATCGATTATGCGAAGGCGCGGTTTACGGCCGGGAGCGTGGACTTCCGCCTCGGACGGATAGAGGAACAACCGGACCTCCTCGGCCAATTCGACCTCGTTCTATTTACAGAAATCATTGAGCACATGCACAGCCCGAGCGGCGCGCTCACCGCAATCTGGCGGGCCCTGAAGGCAGGTGGATTCCTGATCATGACCACCCCGAACGCAGAGTATGTTCTGAGCTCACTGGATTCGTACGGCTCGGCGCCCCAGGAGATCATCGAGCAGTCGGAAGAGAACAGCGCGGATGGAGACGCCCACCGTTTTCTTTACAAACGTGAAGAGCTCATCGCGGTCCTGCGTTCGGTAGGCTTTTTCATCGTGGAACATCGATACACAATGCCATTTTGGCTCGTAGGTCACGCTCGGACCCGCTACCTCCACCATGCACTCTTCACACTTCGCGCGCGTCCCGTTGTCGTCGGGCCGCGCCCTGAGCGTTCAGTGCAGCCCCTTGGCCGCTGGCTCTGCTCCTCGCAACTCCTTGTTGCGCAGAGGGCTGCGGCGCCTACGGCGGTATGACTGTG
>RPRB01000391.1 GCA_003818285.1 Myxococcaceae bacterium | reverse complement strand
TCGAGCGCAGGGAGCCTTGGTTGATGCCGGGGCGCCCCTGGGCAACGCGATCCCGCAGGCGAGAAGCGCATCGGAGACGAACGCAATTCCGAAACTCCCCCGGATGGTTAACACACGGAGAAAACCACTCCACCAGAATTCTCCATTTGAGAGTTCGTATTTGCGTTCCTCTCGGGGAGCCAAAACCATTTTCCCCGAAACTTCAGTCCCCAGTAGTTAACGCCAGCGCACTCCGTGCGTCCGGCCCCTCCTCGCGTACTATCCCCAAGAAAGCCAAATACTTCCGGACGGTCTCGCTCTCCGCGCCGAGCCGCGGAGAACTGGTTGGATTGCCCTGGTGAGACCCATTTCTCCCCTTCCCGCCTGACTTCTCCCCCGCGCCGGAGAATGCCCGAGCTTGGTTAACACCACCGTCCGTCTCGGTTTACACTTTTCGAATTCTCTGCGTATGTTTACAGCAGCGTGCGACTCGCACGCTCCACTCGACAGCGGAACGACCGCAAGGCGGACTTTCGCTGTGGTGCCAATCCACAGCGAGGTGAACCGTCTTGAACATTCCAGCCGAGGATTTCCGATCCATCGCCCGCATCCTCGCCGCCGGCTACCTCCGGCTCCGCGAACAGCGCCGGCGCGAATCTCCCCTTGATAGTCCGCGCACATTGAGCCCTCATGGACATGAGGTTAACGGCCATGAGAATGGAGAAAGTCGTGGAGACCGCGATGCGGAAACAGATCGATGAGCTGAGCAGGATGACCGTCGGCCAGCTCCGCCAGAAGTACCAGGAGGTGTTCGGCGAGGAGTCTCGATCGAACCACAAGCAGTTCCTGTTTAGGAGGATCGCCTGGCGCATCCAGGCGCTGGCCGAAGGCGGCCTCTCTGAGCGCGCCCGCCGCCGCGCGCTGGAGGTCGCCAACGACGCCGACCTGCTCATCCGGGCGCCCCGGACCAGGTTCGGGCAGGACGCCTCGCTCGACCCCAAACTGAGCGTCAGCCGAAAGGTGGCGGGCGACCTCGACTCGAGGCTCCCACCGCACGGCTCCTACCTGGAGCGCGAGTACAAAGGTCGGCGAGTCATCGTGAAGGTCCTGGTTGATGGATTCGAGTTCAACGGCCAGATCTATCGGTCCCTCAGCGCGATCGCCCGGGAGGTCACTGGCACCAAGTGGAATGGCTTCCTGTTCTTCAACCTGTCGCTGACCGAGGAGGCCTCCGATGGCAAGAAGTAGCGCCCCCCGGTCGTCGGCGAACGGGGCGAACGGGTCTGCTGAAAACAGGGTGATCCGGTGCGGGATCTACACGCGCAAGTCGACCGAGGAAGGGCTCCAACAGGAGTTCAACTCGCTCGACGCCCAGCGGGAAGCCGCCGAGGCGTTCATTACCAGCCAGAGGGGCGAAGGTTGGCAGGTCGTCGCCGAGCACTTCGACGACGGCGGCTACACCGGGGCCAACATGGATCGGCCCGCCCTCAAGCGCCTTCTGGCCACAGTCGAGTCTCAGTCGGTGGACTGCGTGGTCGTCTACAAGGTCGATCGGCTCAGCCGATCCCTGATGGATTTCGCGAGGATTATTGAGGTGTTCGACCAGAATGGCGTGAGCTTCGTTTCGGTCACGCAGCAGTTCAATACGACGACATCTCTCGGCCGCCTAACACTGAACATCCTCCTGTCGTTCGCCCAGTTCGAGCGCGAGATCATCTCCGAACGCACGCGCGACAAAATGTCGGCGGCTCGGCGCAAGGGCAAGTGGATCGGCGGCCATCCGGTCCTGGGGTACGACATCGATTCCAAGGGCGGGCGGCTCGTCGTCAATCCGGAGGAGGCGGAGCAGGTGCGAACGCTTTTCAGCCTTTACCTGGAGCTCGGCTCCTTGCTTCCGGTACTGCAGGAGGCAGAGCGGCGCGGCCTGGTGACAAAACGGTGGACCACGGAGGACGGAAAGGTCCGAGGAGGTCAGCACATCGCAAAGGGGACCATGCACGGGATCCTCACCAACGCCATCTACACCGGGATGGTGGACCACAAAGGCTGTCTGTACCCGGGCGAGCACGAGCGGATCATCGATCAGAACACGTGGGATCGAGTCCATGAAACCCTTCGGCGGAACAATGGCGACAACGGCGCCAGCCTCCGGAACAAGTTCGGCGCACTGCTGCGCGGCCTGCTCTTCTGCGCTCCCTGCGGGGCGCCCATGATCCACACCTATACGATGCGGAAGTCCAAGCGTTACCGCTACTACGTCTGCCATAACGCGCAGCAAAAGGGCTGGAATAACTGCGAGACGAAGTCCGTGCCGGCGCAGGCGATCGAATCCGCGGTCCTCGACAGTATCCGCCGCCTTGGGACCGACCCCAAACTGGCCGAGGCGGTCGCCACCGAAGCCCTCGCCCAGGTGGCGCGCCGGCGGCGGGAGGTCGATCAGCAGTCTGAGGCCCAGCGGGGAGACCTCCGACAACTCAATCAGAGCCTCGCGCGGGAAGCGGCAGATACTAGCGTGGATACCGGCGCGCGGTTCGAACGGATCGCCGCACTCCAACGCGAGATCGAGACGACGGAGCGCCGGTTGGCGGAACTCGGTACCGAGCGTAACAACCTCGACCGGGACCACATCAATGCGAACGACCTCTACCGCACCCTGGCCGAGTTCGACGCCATCTGGGCGTCGCTCACCACCAAGGAACAGGAGCAAATGATCCACTTGCTGGTCGCCAAGGTCGGCTACGACGGGCGGACCGGCAAGGTCACCGTCAACTTCAGCAACCAAGGAGCGAAGGAACTATGTCAAGGAAGGTGCTAACCGCGGCCGCGTCGGAACCCCACGAGAATGGGGCCATTCAGGTGGAGGTCACGTTGCCCGTGCGACAACGTCGCGGCGAGGGTGGCAAAACACCCGACGCCCACGCTCACAGTTTGTGCAGGATCCAGCGAATCACCAGGATCACCAGGTTGTTGGCTCTCGCGATCAAATTCGAAGACATGGTGAACCGAGGAGAGGTTCACGACTACGCCGATCTTGCCAGGTTGGGCTACGTGACACGGGCACGTCTGACGCAGATCATGAACCTGCTTCTGCTCGCTCCGGACATCCAAGAGGCGCTGCTCATATCCCAGAAGGAGCGCGGTATTCCGGAACGCCGCCTTCGGGCGGCAATCCGTGAGGTGAACTGGGTCACTCAGCGGGTGCTTCTTTCAGAGCTGATCCGAGGTGCCGCGTAGGAATCGCGATAACACTTCGGGTCGCGAGGCCCTATTCTTCCGATCTCGACCGACGCCGCATGGACATGAGAATGAAGGCGCCCTCGGCGGGTGTGAGTTTGCGGAG
>RPRB01000390.1 GCA_003818285.1 Myxococcaceae bacterium | reverse complement strand
CAGCTTCGTCGCGCCCGAGTCGTGTGTCCGCACGTGGCTGGGCCGGTACTACACGACGAAGACGACCCTCCTCGGGATCTCGATCATGCCCGGGGTGGCCTGGCGGATCACCGACCAGCTCTCGGTGGGAGCGACGGTCAATGTCATGTCCGGCCACCTGAAGCAGGTGGTGTCGATCCAGAACCTCGCGCCGCGGGCCGCGGATGGGAGTCTCGAGGTGTCCTCCAATACCTGGGGAATCGGCGGCAACGCCGGGATCCTCTACGCCCTGTCGCCGGCGACGCGCCTCGGGTTCACCTACACCTCACCGGTCAAGCTGAGCTTCTCCTCGCGCCCCACCTTCAGTGGGCTGGGGCCGGGACTCGCGGCCGCGCTCACGGCGACCGGGCTGGACACGGCCACGCTCGACCTGGGGATGAAGGTCCCCCAGACGGCGATGCTGGGATTCTCGCAGGCCCTGGGCGATCGCTGGACGCTGATGGGAGACGTGGGCTGGCAGAACTGGGCCGCCTTCGGGGCCGTCGAGATCGGGCTCACCACCTCCGAGCCCCGGGGTCTGACGACGCAGATCGACTACCAGGACACCTGGCACGTCGGGATCGGAGCCGAGGTGCAGCTCTCCGAGGCGTGGAGGCTGACCTTCGGGATCGCCTACGACTCCTCCATGACCAGCGACCAGAACCGGAGCCTCTCGCTTGCCCTCGCCAACCAGCTCCGGCTCGGCGTCGGGGCGCACGTGGCGGTCGATCCGCACTGGGACCTCGGGTTCGCCACCGAGTTCCTCTGGGACGGCAGCCCGGTGGTCGACGTCGATCGGGGGCCGCTCGCCGGGCACGTCTCCGGGAGCTACTCCAGCACCTGGCTTCTCTTCACGACCTTCAGCTTCACTTGGAAGTCCTGAAGTGGCGTCCGCCCCCCCGTTCTCGATAGGTATCCCTCCTTCCATGGCGGAATCCATCCAGATCACCCTCCCGGACGGCAGCACCAAGGCCGCCCCTGCCGGCATCCGCGTCGGCGACTTCGTGAAGGAGTCCATCGGCGCGGGCCTGGCCAAGGCCGCGGTCCTCGCCCGCTTCAACGGCAACGAGGTCGACCTCACCCGGCCACTGACCGAGAACGGAAAGCTGGAGGTCCTCACCTCGAAGACTCCCGAGGCCCTGGACACGATCCGTCACGACGCCGCGCACGTGGTGGCCAGCGCGGTGCAGAAGCTCTTCCCCGGCACGCAGGTCACCATCGGCCCGACGATCGAGGGCGGCTTCTACTACGACTTCTTCCGCGACAAGCCCTTCACCCCCGAGGAGCTGCAGCAGATCGAGGTGGAGGCGAACAAGGAGATCGCCCGGAACCTCCCCTTCGTCCGCGAGGAGGTCTCGGTAGGCGACGCGATCAAGCTCTTCGAGTCCAAGGGCGAGAAGTTCAAGGTGGAGATCATCGAGGACATCGTCGCCAAGGGGGCCAAGACGCTGACCCTCTATCGCCACGGCGACTGGGTCGACTTCTGCCTCGGGCCACACGGGCCGTCGACCGGGAAGATCGGCGCCATCAAGGTGCTCAACACCAGCGGGGCGTACTGGCGCGGCGACCACCGCAATCCGATGCTCCAGCGCATCTACGGCACGGCCTTCTTCGACAAGAAGGACCTCGACGCCTGGCTGAAGCAGCAGGAGGAGGCAAAGAAGCGCGACCACCGGAAGCTCGGCCGCGAGCTCGACCTCTTCGAGTTCTTCCCCGAGGCGCCGGGCGCCGCGTTCTGGAGCCCCAAGGGCACCGTCCTCTACCAGGTGCTGGCGGACCGGATGCGCCGCTGGACCCGCGAGAACGGCTACCAGGAGATCAAGACCCCGCTGCTCTACAACAAGGCGCTCTGGGAGAAGAGCGGCCACTGGGGCAAGTACCGGGACAACATGTTCCTGGTGCTCGACAGCGAGACCGGCGAGCACGACTTCAGCCTGAAGCCGATGAACTGCCCCTCGCACCACCTGTACTTCGCCTCCCGGAAGCACAGCTATCGCGAGCTGCCGCTGCGGTACTCGACGCAGGACGTGCTGCACCGGAACGAGGCCTCCGGGAGTCTCAGCGGACTCACCCGCGTCCGGCAGTTCGCCCAGGACGACGCGCACATCTACTGCACCGAGGGGCAGCTCGCGGATGAGGTGAAGCGCTTCATCCAGCTCCTGGACAAGGTGTACGCCGCGTTCGGGCTGACCTACGTCGCGAAGTTCGGCACCCGGCCGCCGCAGCGCATCGGCGACGATGCGCTCTGGGATCGGGCCGAGGGCGCGCTGGAGTCGGCCCTGAAGTCGATGGGGATCGAGTACGTGCAGAACCCCGGCGACGGGGCCTTCTACGGGCCCAAGCTCGACTTCCACGTGAAGGACAGCATCGGCCGGACCTGGCAGCTGGGCACCATCCAGGCGGACTACAACGCGCCGGAGCGCTTCGAGCTCGCCTACGTGGGCGAGGACAACGCCGAGCACCGTCCGGTCGTCCTCCACCGGGCCATCTACGGAAGCTTCGAGCGGTTCATCGCCATCCTGCTCGAGCACTACGCCGGCGCGTTCCCGGCCTGGCTTAGCCCGATACAAGTAGCGCTGGTCACCGTGGCCGACCGGCAGCTCCCGTTCGCCCGGGAGGTGCTCGACCTGCTCCGCAGCCGCGGCTTCCGCGCCGAGCTGGACGAGCGCGGGATGACGATGAACGCGAAGATCCGCGAGGCCCAGCTCCACAAGATCCCCTTCACTCTGGTGATCGGCGACCGGGAGGTGGAGCAGCGCGCGGTGGCCCCGCGGCGCTACGGCGGCGAGGACCTCAAGAGCATGCCGCTGGACGCCTTCCTCGAGCTGCTGTCGAAGGAAGCCGCGACCCCCTGACCGCGGAAACCGGCTGGTGGCTCACTCCGCGCCCATCGCCGCGTAGCGCTCGAGCACGCCCACCTCGTCCTCGAACCCACGGGCCCGGAGCTCCTCCGGGAGCGAGGACGCCGGCCACCGGCCCAGGCGCGGGAAGGTGGTCCAGCTGCTCCACAGCCGCTGCCCGCGGGCGAGGGTGGAGGCCGCCATCGCCTTGTCGGCGTCGCTCCCCGTGCGCTCGGCCACTGCCGACAGGAGGCGAGCGCCGGTGAAGAGGTGCACCAGCCAGCCGCTCCGGGAGATCTGCCAGGCCAGCGTCCGGACCACCGCCACCCGCCGCCCGGGCTCGCCGGCCTCGTTCAGCACCCGCTCCAGGTAGCGCTCGAGGTCGATGTCCAGCACGACCTCCACCGCGGTGGTCAGCCCGAAGTCCCGGAAATCGTCCGTGCTCAGGCGCTGCTCCAGCGTGTCGCGGAGGAGCCGGCCCGGAAAGCGCAGCT
>RPRB01000389.1 GCA_003818285.1 Myxococcaceae bacterium | reverse complement strand
GCGACCTCGTGACCGGAGATCTTTCGCGATGTCGTCGAGCTCCTGTCGGGTCCGTTCGAGGTCCTCCGCCGTGGGAAATGGCGAAACGGGAACGAGCACCCCGGCCGGTATGGGAGTGGGCTCGAGTACCGAGGCCAGCAGGAGCCGCGCGCCGTACTGACCGGCGAGATCTTCGGCGAGCGCCAAAGCCCGTCTCGAGGGTTCCGAACCATCCCAGGCCACGAGAATGCTACGGATGTGCATGCTGTCGCAGCGTGCATACGTCGGGCCCGTGATGAACTGCCTGTTCAGTTCGGATGTCCACGCACAAATTGCGTCTCGCGCAGGAGTGGAGGCGCAGTAACTGCGATTCGTCCGTGAGTGAGGGCCTAGCTAGGCGGCTTCCGCCGCCGGCCAGACGACCAGAACGAGTCGCGCCCTCCCGAGAAGTTCTCGGGTGACCGAGCCCAGCGCCAGGAGTTGTGACCCAGCAGGTGGTGTTCGAGCCCCGGCCGCTCAGCTGAAACGGCCCCGCTGACCGGCACCTGCCACGAACGCGCCGACATGACCCTGAGTCTGCTCGAGGACCCGTGCTCCGCAGCCATCCGCTCAGTTTGCGGAAGCTGTCCGGCCTCGATGGTGGAACGTTCGGAGTGATGACGGGCGCCGAGCGATGCGAGGGCGCGGCGCGATTGTCGACGGACATCTTCTCCGGTATGACGCAAACCAGCCCGTCGCCGTCGGCCGCCAGCGACGGGCGCGAGGCCGACACCTGTGTTGCCGGCGGTCGCCTCGATCAGCGTCATCCCCGGACGGAGTACGTCGCGTGCCTCGGCGTCGTCGACGATTGCCCTCGCGATGCGGTCCTTCACCGAGCCACCGGGGTTCATGTGTTCGCACTTCGCGAGCACCGGACGGGAAGGCCGCGTGCCAGCGAGCCTGGATGCCAGTTTGGCGGGGCTTACCCGAGTCCGCTGGGATTCGAGCGCGACTGAAGCCCGCCGGCGGCCGGACGCGGAGCCCAGCTCCTGCTGACCGACGCGCGACAGCCCACTCACCATCGCAGCCGCCGGGCGAGGCGGATCCAGGGTCAGAGCTTGTAACCGAAGCGGCGGAGGAGCTCCTTCCGCGTCTGGACGTCGGCTTCGGTCTCCACGCCAACCGGCGGGCTACCGTCGATGACCCCCAGGATGCCGCGGCCGGACCCGGTCTCAGCGACGATGACCTCGACCGGATTGGCGCTAGCGCAGAAGACGGTGCAGAGCTCCGGGACGAGCTTCACGGCGTTGAGCACGTTGACCGGGAAGCCCTGGCGAAGGAACACGACGAAGCTGTGCCCGGCGCCGATGACCTGGGCGTTCCGGACGGCGAGGGCCGTGAGCTCCTCGTCGTTGCCCGAGCGACGCACGAGGCGTGGACCGGACGATTCGCAGAAGGCGATGCCGAAGCGGAGCTGCGGCGAGGCGCCGGCGAGTGTCTCGTGAAGGTCCTCGACCGTCTTGATGAAATGCGACTGGCCGACGATGACGTTCACGTCGTCGGGTTTCTCGATCCGGACGGAAAGAAGCTCCATTCGAACTCTCCGGGGCGCGGGAGCGGAGTGTACTCCCACGATGGATCACCAGATCTCCGGCCGAAGCGGCCTGCCGTACGAGCGCTGGGGGCGGAGGCGGGCGTCGCGACCGCGATGGCACATGAGATGCACGGCAATCCACTGGCAATTCAAGCATGTGGATTGCCTGATGGCATCCGTGTGCCGTTCCGCAGCTCCTGCGCCGCCTCGGCGCGCTGCGCGAAGCGGGTGCGGAAGCGATGGAGGACACCATGAAGACTCTCTTCACCACCCACGCCTTCGTCTCGTGGCTATTCGGGCTGGCTCTCCTGCTCGTTCCAGTGACGATGCTCGCGGCCTACGGCATCACGCTCAACCCCGGGGGCATCGTCATCGCCCGGCTCCTCGGCGGAGCGTTCGTGGGCCTCGGCGTCGTGGCGTGGCTCGCACGCGGCGCGGCCCCCTCGGAGGCGCTGCGAGCCATCATTCTTGGCATCGCGGTGATCGCCACCCTGGGTTGCCTCGTTTCCATCCACGGCGTCCTGTCCAACGCGAGTAACGCGCTCGGCTGGGTGACCGTGGTTCTCTACGGCTTCTTTGCCGTAGGCTTCGGGAGCCTCGCGACCGCGAAGGCACCTATTCCCGCGCATACCTGACCGACTCGACGAGGCAGCTTCGGGAACGGCCGCTGGCTCGAAGTTTGGGCCCTCCCCCGGCCGAGCAACGGATATCTCGTGACAGCGTTTGGACTAGGCGCAATAGAAAGGGACGAGCGACGTCCTCGATGTGCGGATTCGGCCGGGGCTTCATTGGGTTCGCAGCGCTGGAACCTCCTCCAGTCCTCAAGAACTCTGCGAACGTACAGCGCGGTCTCTCCAGTCTCAGGGAGCGGCGCAAACATCCGTCTTGGGCGTGCATTGTAGGCGACCAGAGCGGAGACGACATCGCCTTCGTAGTGCTGCAGGAGAACCGCGAGGAGCCGGGTCCCCGCGAGGATGTTGAGCCGCGGCACCCAGAGGTCCTCGGGGCGCACCCCCAAGCGCTCCGCGTTCTGAGGAAGTACCTGCATCAAACCGACCGCCCCTGCCCGGGAGAGGGCGGTCGGGTTGAAGGCGCTCTCCCGATGAATGATGGCCTTCACTAACGAGGGAGGGACCGTCCAGACGCGGGAGGAATCCGCCACCGCCGCGTCAATCTCCAGCGCGTACGGCGTCGCGCACCGGCCAGAAACTCCCGCGACTGCTGACGCGTGCCCAAGAATCGGCGAGTCGAGCAAGATCAGGGCGCAGAGGACTCCGCGGATCATTTGCCTCAGAGAAACCAGGAGTACGAGAACACGAGACTGACAGAGACGCCGACCGTCGCCTCTGGGCCGAGGAGGATGGGGACGCGGGCGATGACGGAAGCGCTGGCGTGGTCGGCGAACGCCCATTCGAGGCCGACGAGCGGCTGGACCAGAAGGTTGTCGGTGCCGAAGTCCGAGAGGCCGAGGTTGTAGTCCTGGTTGGGCTGGATGTTCGTGTTCAGATGATGAACGTCGGAATAGGCACGATGGCTCCAGCCGCCCTCGAGCCCGACGAAGGGCCGGAGGACAATGCCGAAGACGTAGCGCAGACCCGCCGTCACGCCAAAGCGTGCGAGGTCGTGAGAGAGGGTACCCGGTAGCGGCTCACTGTCAGGAGGCTGGACCGCGACATTGGCGTAGGCGTAGTGGGCGGGCAACTCGTAGAAACCAGCCAAGGAGAGCTCGACCGCGTTCGTCAGCGCGTACCGGACTCCGACATTGAACGCCGGGGAAACGGCCCACGTGTTGGCAGGAGTCGTGACGTACGGCGCAGCGATCCGGAGCACCGTGGCCCCG
>RPRB01000388.1 GCA_003818285.1 Myxococcaceae bacterium | reverse complement strand
TGCTGATAGATCGTGTCGAGATCCCGGTCCTCGAGCGGCCTCAGCGAGACGTTCATCTGGGCGATCCTAAGGATGTCGTTGCCTCGGCGGTTCCAGGGAGTCGCCTGGGCCAGTGTTCGGGAATGTCCCCCGAACGCGGGGCGACGGCCGAATCCGCTAACTCGCTAGATCTAGCGCGGCGAGCTAGGCGCGAAGGTCAACAGCGGATCGGCCTTGTTGGCCCCCAACTGACCTCCGACCGAGACGCATCGCTCGTCTGCGCCAGTGTTCCGGAATGACGCCAGAGCGTCGCCATACACTCGGTGCGGCGAGGTCTTGGACCATCACTATGGCTAAACGGAACTATTTAGTGGAGGGCTTATCTGGTGCAGGTAAATCCTCGGTCTACGAGGAGCTGATCCGACGCGGCTACAAGGCCATCAGTACCGACCGTGCTTGGAAGTACCGTGCCGACCCTGACACCGGTCTCCCAGGTGGGCCCCCTCATCACGGCAACTCTCTGTGGGACCAGCAGAAAGCTGTCAGCGAACTCGAAAGCCCGGAACCAGAGGTGTTGTTTGTCTGTGGAAGCAGCCGTAATCGCGACCGCTTTCTCCCCTATTTCACCAAGATATTCAACCTCGGCATCGACGATGACACCATGCGACGCCGCCTCCAAGAGCGCACCAATAATGAATTTGGCAAGCAGCCCGAGGAAGTCGAACTCATGCTCAGGCTAAATCGGAGCGACGAGAAACCGGCCGGAGCCATAGATGTGGACGCTACCCAGCCTCTCCACCAGGTGGTCGACGAATTGCTTCGCTTAGCAAACTGCAGAACCGTGATGAGCGACTCGAGGCTGACACCATGGTCTAAACGCGGGTCCGCGATTGGTCAGTCGTTCGTGATCTCTGAGTCCGCACTGCCGATCGTGCAGGCTGCTGCTAGCCCGCGGAAGCGCATCCTCCGTGGAACGTCGGATGAATTCTGGGATGTCCTGGGCCGCGAGACCATCACTCGCATCGAATACGGCTGGTCTGGCTACGTTCTTGCGACGCTGTTGCCGTACCTCGACGAGCAGGGCATCGACCTCATGCACTCTGACCACGATGAGGTGGCCTCGACCCTCTCGCAGACCCGAGAGGGCTCGGTCTTTGTCCTCACGTCAGATCACCGTGAGCGTCACCTGGCACGCCTCGATCCAATTGAGTTCGACGGGGCAGTGCTTTGCCGCTACTACGAGGAGTTCAACGAGACGGCAGCAGAGGGCGTCGATTACGCAATGCTGGACGGGATTGCTTTCTTTCGTGACACGCTCGCGCCTCTCGAATCCGCGATCGTGGCCGTGTTCATCATCGGATAGTCCGTGCCCAGTCCGCGTGCACTCGACTAGGCGAGTTTGCCTGCCGAGGAACCTCAGACGGGCGATGCCGCCGTGCCCCATTCATGACCCAAACTCCCGGACACGCCCTCTCGGAGCCGACGCCTACCGGACGACGCTGAGCAACTCGGCTGGGCCTTCGCTGTCCAGGTCGCGCTCGTACTGGAAACCGCACTCGCGCCAAAAGCGAAGCGCGCTCGGGTTGTTCTTCGCAGGATCGACCGTGACGCGACTCCAGCCCCGTTCGGACAAGAGGTGGCGGACAAGCGTGCCCGCCGCGTCACGGCCGAATCCGCGGCGACGCGCGTGCGGCGCGACGAACATGTCGATTCCGCCTTCGTCTGCACGGTGGTAGTCCGCGAACCCCTGGTGGTACTGGATATACTCGACAGGCTGGCCGTGAGCCTCGACGATCAGTGACTCGACCGCAGGCCGTCGACGGCCGACGTACTTCTCGGCGACAACCTCACGCCGTAGCGGCGATCCGCCCCACCACTCGTACACACCCGGATCGGAGAACCACCGGGCGAGCAGGTCGAGATCGCTCTCGCCGGCCGGGCGTAGCGTGACGTTCGCTCCGCGTATCGTCTCCACCTCGTGCCCGAAGAGCTTGCCAGCTCGATACGGCCGCTCACCTAGACTGGGCTCGTGGAAGCCAAGCGTCCTGGGCTCGTGAGCCGGTTCCTTCAGTTCCTCGGCCTTCGCAAGCCGCCGCCGGACATCGGCGTTCGCGAACCGCGCCGCCCGCGCTCGCCGAACAGAGGCGGCGTGGCGACGCTCGAGCTGCCGCGCTCCGACGAGCGCGACTAGTCGGAGCTCAACGCCGGGGTCCGCGACTGGCGACAGCCGGTTGATGAGATGAGAAACTCGCGTCGTTTGGAGCCGGCGTGCGACTGTGCGACACTCGCTCGCCCCGGGACGAGGAACTCGGAGGAGGCGTCGGAAACCAACTGCGGCGCTCTCGACACGTCGAGGGTGACCGCCTGAAAGGAGCACGTCTTGGAGACGTACGTCATTCTCAGGCGCGGCGGCTGGCGGACCGCCGCCGATCTCGAAGAAGCGGCGGCGCGCTCGACCGCCGAGGGCGAACGCATGGCGGACGACATCGCCTGGATCCGGAGCTACGTCCTCGCTGAGCCCGACGGGAGCGTCGGGACCGTCTGCATCTACCAGGCGTCGAGCCCGCAGGCGATCCGTGCACACGCCACCGCGGCCGACCTGCCGGTGGACGAGATCATCCCGGTCGCGGACACCGTGATCGTGCGGCCCGATCCCAAGCCCGTGGCCGCGTCGTGACGTAGTCAGCCCGGGTGGTGCGGTCTCGCGACGGTGCGCCTATCGTGGCCGAGATGCGCATCGAGATCGCCGAGGCCGACATCACGAAGGAGCGCGTCGACGCGATCGTCAACGCGGCGAATCCGACGCTGCTCGGCGGGGGCGGCGTCGACGGCGCGATTCATCGGGCCGGCGGGCCGGCGATCCTCGCCGCCTGCCGAGGGCTGGGAGGCTTCAACGTCGGTGACGCCAAAGCGACGACCGCGGGGGACCTTCCGGCAACGCACGTGATCCACATCGTCGGTCCGTACTGGACGGGCGGTGAAAACGGCGAGCCGGAGCTCCTTGCGTCCTGCCACGTCCGCTCCCTCGAGGTCGCCGCCGAGCTAGGTTGCCGGACAGTCGCGTTCCCCGCGATCTCCTGCGGGATCTTCGGCTATCCCGCCGACGAGGCAGGCCCCGTCGCGATGCGCGCAACGGCCGAGACGCTCCAGCGCCTGCCCGAGATCGAGGTCGCGCGCTTCGTCTTCCACGGGCCGTCCTCGAACCGCGTGCAGCAGGCCTTCGAACGCGCCCTCGACGAGCTCACACGGGAATGTCCCGCGCCGGGACTCGTGGCAGACTGAGCCAGCCGCTCGGGCGGTTAGCTCAGCTGGGAGAGCGCCTGCCTTACAAGCAGGAGGTCACTGGTTCGAGCCCGGTACCGCCCATCATCCCGCCGGTCACTACCCGATCGGGTCGAGTGGGTTGCCCGGTGGGATCTGGGCGCAGTTCTGGGGCGCTGGTTTGCCGGCGAACCGGT
>RPRB01000387.1 GCA_003818285.1 Myxococcaceae bacterium | reverse complement strand
GCGAATCTGTTCCTCACCGAGGACGGGCGAGTGAAGCTTCTGGACTTCGGCATCGCCCAGCAGGTCGCCGGTCCACGCTCCCCGGGCGCGGTGGACTCGACGGAGACCGCCTCGGGGGCGGTCGTGGGGACGGTGGCCTACATGGCGCCGGAGCAGATCCGGGGCGAGCGCGTCGACAGCCGCGCGGACGTCTTCGCGCTCGGCCTGATCCTCTACGAGATGGTGGCAGGACGTCGGCCGTTCAGGGGCAGCAGCGAGCTGGACCTTGCGGCCGCCATCCTCCGCGACGAGCCGCCGGCGTTGCCCGACCCGGTTCTCGACGGGCTGGTCCGCCGGTGCCTGGCGAAGGCGCCCGGCGACCGCTTCCAGTCGGCGCAGGACCTGGCCTACGCGCTGGACACGCTCTCCGTCCCAGCGCTGGCCGGACGACCCGGTCGGCGCCGCGTCTTGCTGGCGACCGCTGTGGCCGTTGCCGTCGGCGCGGCGGGGCTCGCCGCCGGTCTCCTCCTCGGACGTGAAACGGCGCAGGGCAGCCGCCCGGTGCCGCGCTTCACACGGCTGACGTTCACCGGGGACGTCGGCGCGGGCAGGTTCGCTCACGACGAGCAGAGGTTCCTCTTCACCCGCCGTCGCGGGGACGTCATTTCCATCGAGCTCGGCCGGATCGGAACGGATGACACCCGGCCCCTCATCGATTCAGCGGTCTTCCTGGACGTCTCTCCGACCGACGAGCTGCTCATCAAGAAGAGACCGGACTATCCGCACGCCCTGCTCGGCTCTCCTGGCACGCTCTCCCGGGTGCCCCTCGCTGGCGGAAGCCCACGGGAGATCGCCAGCGACGTGACCTGGGCCGCCTGGACGCCGGATGGCAAGGAGGTCGCTGCCATCCGGGACCTCCAGGAGACGAAGGCGCTCGAGTACCCGCTGGGGACGACTCTGTACAGCTCGCCCCTCATCGGGAACTCATTGTCGATCTCACAGCCGGGCGACCAGATCGCCTTCGTCGAGCGCGAGTCCCAGCATCACAGCCGTGCCAGGCTCGCCCTCCTGGATCTCAATGGCACGAAGCGGACCCTCACCCGCGCGTTCGATGAGATGGGTGGACTGAACTGGGCACCGGATGGCAAGAGCATCTACTTCAGTGCGAGCGAGAAGGGTTCGAAGCTGGGCATCTGGGAGGTCACGCTCAAGGGCCGTGAGCGCCAGCTGGCGGTGACCTTCGACGGAATGCTGCTCAACGACGTCGCCCGCGACGGTCGCCTCCTGGTCAATCGGCTCACCAGCACGCAACACCTCGCCGCACACCGGCGAATGGAGGATCTCGATCACGACCTGAGTGGCCTGGCCTCGGCGGCTCTGACCGACATCTCCGAGGACGGTGAGTGGGTCGCCATCGAGAACAGCGATCCAAGCCCCGGACCCGAGTACAAGATCTATCTCCGGCGTACCGACGGAACGTCGCCGGTTCTCCTCGGGGAAGGCACCTGCCCCCGGCTGTCGCCCGACGGGAAGCACGTCGTGGCCGGATCCATCGTGTCCCCGGAGCGGATCTGGATCATTCCCACGGGCGCAGGGAGAACCCGGGAGCTGGCGGCCCATGGTCTCAAGGAGCGGCGGCAACCCATGTGGATGCCGGATGGACGAAGCATCGTCTACTCGGGACTCGACGCTCGCGGCGTCCGCCGCCTGCACGTGCAGGACGTCGCGGGAGGACCACCGCGGGCCTTCGGTCCGGAGGGAACCACGCTGGAGCGATATCCCGGGAGCCTCGTCTCGCCCGACGGGCGGCGGATCGCTGCCCGCGACAGCAAGGGGGCCTGGATTCTCGTTGCGGTCGACAGCGGTCAGGCCGAGCCCATCCCCAGCGTGCGAGACACCGACTCCATCCGGCAATGGACGGCCGATGGACGCTCCCTCTACCTCCTTGCGGGGCGAGTCGGGCCGACACCCATCGACAAGCTGAACCTGGCGACCGGCGAGAGGTCCCAGCTCCTCGAGCTCCGGGGGCACGCGCTCGGCTTGAACCGAGGGATCGACAAGGTCTACCTTAATCGTGGTGGGACGGCCTGGGCCTACGCCGCCACCGAGCTGAAGGCCGACCTCTACGTCGTGGAGCTGTCGGTTCCTCCGCCCTGACCGCGTCCGCTGACAACCAAGGGACCTGAGTCCCCGGCCCGGCCGTCACCTCCCGGGAGCACTTCCCACCCGCCGGAACGCCTCGCGCACCAGCGTGCCCCAGAAGCCGGGGATCTCCTTCGCACCGTCGTCGATGCGCTTGGCGTTCTGCACGTCGCGCTCGAACGCGGCGGCGAGCTCCGCGGTGGCCTGCGGGTCCTCGACCGCCAGCGTGCCCTCCTCGAGCAGGTTGAGCGAGAGCGGGTCGAGGTTCATCGAGCCGGCGATGCTCAGGCGATCATCCACCACCACCGTCTTCGAGTGCATCATCGAAGGCTGGTACTCCCAGATCTTCACCCCCGCCGCGAGCAGCCGCCGGTAAAGGGAGCGCTGCCCGTCGCGCATCGCGGGCTGATCGTGGATCGGTCCCGGCACGAGCAGGCGCACGTCGACACCCGACCGAGAGCGTGACTCGAGCTGGCCGACGATGTCCTCGCTCGGGGTGAAGTAGGCGTTGGAGATCCACAGCCGCGAGCGCGCGGACAGGAACGTCAGCTGGGTCATCCGGTCCGCCGGGGTCGCGCCGACGCTGGCGCTGCTGGAGACGAAGGCGGTCCGTGCATCTCCGACCGGCTGCTGGACCGCGGTTACCTCCCTCTCCGGAAGCAGCCGACCCTGTGACTCGAGCCAGTGCTGGGAGAAGGAGAGCTGGAGCTGCCGCGTCCCGGGGCCCTCGACGCGGATCGCGGTGTCCCTCCAGCAGCTCTCGTGAACGCCGTCGCCGAGCCATTCGTCGGAGATGCCGAAGCCGCCGGTGAATGCAACGCGTCCGTCGAGGACGAAGATCTTCCGATGGTTGCGGGCGAGCGACGGTCCCACCGCGTCGTCCCCCAGCGGCCGGAACACGTGCACCTCGCACCGGGCCTGCTGGAGCCTGGGCATCACCTCGCGCTGGAAGGCGGGCGTGCTTCCGACGGGATCCACGACGATCCGGCAGGCCACGTTCTGCCCGCGAGCGGCGAGCGCTTCCACGATCCGGTCCGAGGCCTTTCCCGGACGCCAGATGTAGAGCACCACGTCGACGCTGGTCCGTGCGCGGCCGATCTCCTCCGCCAGCGCGTCGAAGATCTGCCCGTTCCAGACCCACCGGACGGAGTTGCCCTCGACGAACGGCGTCCCGAGCAGCTGGTAGAAGGCGTTCCGGTACCCAGGCCCGGGCGGCGGAATGTCGCCCGCGAGCTTGAGTGGCGAGCGGTCCGGGTCCCCTCGACAGGCGGCGAGCAGGCACAGCAGCAGGACCGGGGTCACCAGGCGGGTGCGCATCGACGAACG
>RPRB01000386.1 GCA_003818285.1 Myxococcaceae bacterium | reverse complement strand
GGCCGGGTGGACATCAAGCCGGCGGGCAAGGCTGCGCTCGCCCAGGTCGCCCAGGCGCTCGCTGCCATTCCAGACCGCGAGTTCGTGGTGGCCGGCCACACTGACAACGTCCCCATCCGCACCGGGCGCTTTCCCTCCAACTGGGAGCTCTCCACGGCGCGGGCGGTCGAGGTGGTCAACTTCCTGGTGGCGAACGGGATGAGGCCCGAGGTCCTGGCAGCGTCCGGTTACGGCGAGTTCTCCCCGGTGGCGGCGAACGACTCCGCCGACAACCGGGGGCGGAACCGCCGGATCGAGATCGTGCTCCAGCCGAACCTCTCGGAGCTCCCGGCGCTGAACGTGGCCCAGACCGGCACCTGAGCCGCCGCAAGGGGCGTCCCAGGTTGGGTGCTGATCCGTACCCAGCCCCCGAGCATGATTGGGTGCTGATGTGAGGTAGACCTGACAGCTGCGTTCATCTGCGCGTGTCCCTGTCGGCCTTCATGCAGTCTTCCGCTGTCACGCGGGAAGATCGTCGAGCGGCTCGCAGGAGACGGGGAGCTTGCCGAGCTCGCGACGCTCCATCGTGTGCTCCAGATGGTCGCACAGAGTCGTGAGCTGGCCCGAGCTTTCCCGAAGCGTGGCGGTCAGCGTACGGACACCTGCCATCACGCCGTCGAAGCCCTTCCGCCGAATGGCATCGGCGTCGAGAGCAGTAGGTTGCCCGCGCGCCCGCTCATTGATGTGATGATGCGCAAGATCGACGAGTTCGAGTGCGATGCCGCCAACGACCGCTTGGTTCAGCATGGAAATAGGGGGTCGGAGTCGCGTCACATGCCCGCTCTCCGATGGAGACATGCCAGGCGATCCGGAAGATCCCCCAGTTCGCAGGAGCCCGGTCACCATCTGTGAGACGACGCATTGGGGAGCAGTCCGCCCGATGACGTCCAAGACGGCCCTGCCGAGCCCCCAGATGCCCATCACCTTGTCGAACGCCTCCGGCTGCTTCCCGACCAATGCGCCCCAGGTCGCCGCAAAGAGCATCGATGCGCGCTGCCCTGGGGTAGACAACCAGAGCCCGACGTTGCGGTAATAATCCTGCATTCGAGCGTAGATGAGCGGGGCGTTGGTCGGGAACCCAGCCAGGTTCATGCTGAACCAGTGATGCCAGGTTGAGTCGACGACGACCCTTCCGATCCCGACCGGATCGCCGTCGTAGACGCCGATCAACCCGAACCGCCTGGGCGGAGCCTCCGGGTTGGTCGTGAAGCCATGCGCGACGACGTGCGGGCGCGGCCGAGAGCCCGACGAATCGACCGGGAACTCTTCCTTGTCGTAGCCCGGGATCCCCAGCGGGTCCATGAGTCGCACATCCTCGTCCTCGATGACGCACCCTTCGTGCATGTGATCCGGAAAGCGCTCGATGACTCCTGTCCTGCCGCACAGCAAGGGATGGGGAAAGTTGTGCTCGAAGGACGGCCCCACGGCCTCCGGATCGTGTCCGTACACCGGGAAGACCTGCTGCGCCCAGCGATCGCCTTCCCAGTCATTCTCCGTTGACTGAGGATCATGCACGAGAGTCTCGTGACGATCTGGCCCGTCGAAGGAAGGCACTCCCTGGCCCCGCGTCCACTTCCGCATTTTCCGGACTCTGGGGATCCGCGAGCACATCGAAGCCCCGAGCATGGCGTGGTCGCCGGTGGCAAACACGCCGCCTCCACGCTCCATCCATGACGCCAAGATCCGCAGCTCGTCATTGTCGAGAGGAAAGTACTTCTCCAGTTGAATGATCTCGTCTCCGACATTCAAAGGGTTCGCGTCGCGCCCCGGCCAGTCCCCGAAGAACCAGACCTGGTCGAAATCGTTGAGATTCAAGCCCGCCTGCGTGAAGCGGAACGATTCAGGTGGATCCCGCTTCCTGACTGTCCACGCGAAGCGCACCCACCACGCGAACCAGGGATCGACCAACGTGGCGAGAACGGGTCCGAGCCCAAACTCCTCAACACCGAACCCCTTCGTGATTCGGCCATCGATGACCACCAAGATTCGAATACGGCTGGCCCACAGCCAGGGGGAGATTCCAATCCCCCACCGCCCAGTGGCCGTGGGCTTCCCGCCCTCGTCGCTAGAGAATGATGTGTTGGAACTGACGCCGGATCCGACGGCTGTCGTCCCTGCGGGAACCTCGCTCGACGCACGACGACGTCCGGATTCCTCGGCCATCGGTATCGCCTCCTGGCTCAAGGAGGCAGGGCGCTCCCACCCAGGTGCGTACCACCCTCCGAGAGTAAGCTTGTCGACTGCTCGACGCTCGGAGGAGCCGGTCGCGGCTCGGAGCCATCACCGCTTCGCGCCCGCCTTGACATGGTTTCATTGCGCAGCAACACCGCGGCCATTCTGGACTGGACCGCTCGTCGTTTCCTGGCCTTGCTCGGGGCCGCTCGCGCTCGCACGGTGTCGTCTTCCGCGGAGGGCTCGTGGACCGCAACCGGAACCGCGACCGAAGTTCCCGACCCTCTCGCCGTGAGGTCCTCGGCGCGGCTGCAGGGATGATGGCACCCATCCCGACCGGTCCGGTCCACCGTGGACGGGTCGGCCTTCCGGCGCTGGCGAGTTCGACTTCCTGCTCGGATCCTGGACGGTCGCGCACCGCAAGCTCCGGCGTCGCCTCGCGGGAAGCTCGGACTGGATCGAGTTCGACGGAACCTTGGTGGTCCAGCCGATCCTCGGCGGGCTGGGCAACATTGACGAGAACGTCCTTCAGGATCCCGGGGGTCGATACCTGGCGACCTCGCTTCGGTTGTTCGACCCCCGCACCGGCAGCTGGTCCATCCGGTGGATCGACGGTCGCCAGGACGGAATCGACGTCCCGCTGGTGGGTCGCTTCGACGGAAGGCTCGGATCGTTCTACGCGGACGACGAGTTCGAGGGCCGGCCCATCCGGATCCGGTTCACCTACGAGGACCGGCCGTCCGGCACTGCGTTCTGGACCCAGGCCTTCTCGCCGGACGGAGGCCGGAGCTGGGAATTGAACTGGACAATGCTCTTCACGCGGGCGCCCCCTGGGACGCTCCGACCATGAGTACCAACCTCCACGACTTCGACTTTCTGCGAGGCGCGTGGCGCGTCCACCATCGGAAGCTCCGCAGGCGGCTCGCCGGCTCGAACGACTGGATGGAGTTCGCCGGCACGCTCGTGTCGAAGCCGATCCTGGGCGGCGCTGGCAACTTCGATGACAACGTGATCTCCGAGCCTGCGGGCGAGTACCGGGCACTGGCGCTCCGCCGGTACTCCGAACGCGAGCAGCGCTGGAGCATCTGGTGGGTGGACGCGCGCGTCATGCGTCTCGAACCTCCCGTGCACGGACGCTTCGAGCGGGGCGTCGGCACGTTCTTCGGGGAGGACGCCTACGAGGGCCGCCCCATCCTCGTCCGTTTCATCTGGTCCGGCGTGACGGCTCGCGCGGCGCGATGGGAGCAAGCCCTTTCGCTCGACCGTGGC
>RPRB01000385.1 GCA_003818285.1 Myxococcaceae bacterium | reverse complement strand
GTATCTGCCGTCCGGGTGGTCTGCACGCGACCCACCTTGAGCGTCCCAGCGCCGAGGTCGGCGCCGCCGCCGTAGCGATTGCACGAGGCGCTGCCCGAGATGCGCCCCGGATCGACGAAGCTCAGCGTGGGCCGCCGGTCGGGAAGCACCGGGGTGCCGCCGAGGTCGCGCAGCTCCCATTCCGAGCCGAGGAGGTACTGGGCGCCAGGCACCGTCTTCTCCGTCGTCGGAGGCGGCGCCGACGAGGCGCAACCGATGGCGAGCACCACCACGCCCGCTCCGACCCAGGAGAGATCTCTCATCGGGAACCTCCGCTCGGCCAGCCTAGCCCGCGAGAATGCAGCTTGCTCGCTCGGTTGCGCAGGTCCTGCGCCGCCTTCCGAGCGAGCGTGCAGCCCTCTCGCGCCGTGACCTGAATGTCGCCGTGAGATCACACGAGATCGGTCTACGGTGCCGGAATTGCATGACTTTCCAGGCATGACGCACGCAGGAGTGACCCCCATGACCGTCTCCGTCCTTGGCCCCGTTCACGAGTACTGGCTCGACACCTGGCAGCGGTCGATCCTCCTCCTCGACACCCTCCGTCAGCGCGGGAACCGCTACCTCGAGCAGAGCAAGAAGGACGCTCCTCACGTGCTGGAGTTCGAGTCGGAGCTCATCCGCGACGGGCGGACGATGCCCCGCCCCACCAACTACCTTCTGGTGCGGATCGTCCCTCCCGAGGGGACGCGGATCGATCCCACCAAGCCGCCGTTCGTGGTGGTGGATCCGCGCGCGGGCCACGGTCCGGGCATCGGCGGGATGAAGCACGAGAGCGAGATCGGCGCGGCGCTCGAGGCCGGGCACGAGTGCTACTTCATCGGCTTCCTCCCCGATCCCGTGGCGGGCCAGACGGTGGAGGAAGTGTGCCTCACCGAGGCGGCCTTCCTCGAGGAGGTCACCGCCCGCCATCCGAAGGCGGATGGAAAGCCGGTGGTCATCGCCAACTGCCAGGCCGGGTGGCAGATCATGATGATGGCCGCGCTGCGGCCGGAGCTCACCGGCCCCATCCTTCTCGCCGGCTCGCCGCTCTCGTACTGGGCCGGGGTCCGGGGGAAGAACCCGATGCGCTACCTCGGCGGACTGCTCGGGGGGACCTGGCTCACCGCGCTGGCCGGCGACATGGGCGCAGGCATCTTCGACGGCGCACACCTCATCGCCAACTTCGAGTCGCTCAACCCTTCCAACACCTACTGGAAGAAGGTCTACAACCTCTACTCGAAGATCGACACCGAGGCGCCCCGGTACCTCGACTTCGAGACCTGGTGGGGAAGCCCGGTCCTCCTGGATGCCGGTGAGATGCAGTGGATCGCCGACAGCCTGTTCCTGGGGAACAAGCTCGCCACCGGTGGGCTGAGCGCCTCGGACGGCACGCGCATCGACCTGCGCAACGTGAAGGGGCCGATCATCGTCTTCTGCTCGTGGGGCGACGACATCACCCCACCCCAGCAGGCGCTGGGTTGGCTCACCGACCTCTACGACGACGAGAAGGAGATCGTCGCCGCCGGCCAGACCATCGTCTACACGATGCACGACTCGGTCGGTCACCTGGGGATCTTCGTCTCCGGCAAGGTGGCCTCGAAGGAGCATCGCGAGCTCGCCAGCTGCATGGAGCTCATCGACCTGCTCCCCCCGGGCCTCTACGAGGCGGTGATCACCGAGGTGGACGAGGACACCGAGAATCCGGAGCTGGTGGACGGCAAGTACCTTTTCCGGCTCGAGGCCCGCACCCTCGACGACATCCGTGCGCTGGGCGAGAACCCGCCGGAGGACGAGCGGCGCTTCGCCACGGTGGCGAAGGTCTCCGACGTGAACCGGAGCCTGTACCGGACCTTCGCCTCTCCGGTGGTCCGGACCCTGTTCCAGGAGCCGGTGGCGAAGCTGCTCCGGCAGCTGCACCCGCACCGGTTCCGCTTCTCGGTGCTCTCCGACCGCAATCCCTTCATGTGGCCGGTGAAGATGCTCGCGCCCGCGGTGCGCGCCGCCAGGAAGCCGGTCTCCGCGAAGAACCCCCTCCTGTCGGTGGAGAAGGCGGTGTCGTCATGGATCGTCTCCAGCCTGGACTCGGCCGGAGCGATGCGCGATGCGATGACCGAGGCCGTCTTCCTCGGCGTCTACGGGCTCCCTGCCGTCCAGGCAGCGGTCGGCCTCGGCCCGGAGGTGAAGGACCAGCGGCACGCGGAGCGGGATCTCGCGCGCGAGCTGGTGGCACAGAAGAGCCGCGCCGAGCTGGAGACCCGCTACATGGTGGGCGGCGCGCTGGAGGCGATCGCGCGGGCGCTGGTCTACGTCCGGCTCCCCGAGGGCACCGTCGACGAGAGAGGCTTCTGGATGATGATGGCCCTCCGGGACGCGCGTCCCCCCGAGGAGCGCCGGTCGCTCACGGAGATGAAGGGAATCGTGAAGGAGCAGTTCCTGCTGGTCACCCTCGACGAGCAACGGGCGTTCGACACGCTTCCTGCGCTGCTCCCGCGGAGCATGGAGAAGCGGCGCGCGGCGCTGGAGGCGCTGCTCCGGATAATCTCCGCCCGGGGAGCGCTCTCCGAGGAGAGCCAGCGGCGGCTGCAGCGCATCGAGGCCCTGTTCGACGTCAGGAGCGACCGCGCGACGCCGGAGCAGCATCTGCCGGTCTGAGCGCGAGGAGGGATCCGCCATGGAACAGAACGTCCGGCCGGTTCTCCAGGGTCACAAGAGCCTGGTGGTCGGCATCGCCAACGACCAGTCGATCGCCTACGGCTGCGCGAAGGCCTTCCGCACCGCCGGCGCCGAGCTCGCGGTCACCTGGCTCAACGAGAAGGCCCGCCCGCACGTCGAGCCCCTCGCTCGCGAGGTCGGAGCCACGATCACCGCCCCGCTCGACGTGAGCGTGCCCGGCCAGCTCGAGGCGGTCTTCGACCTCATCCGGACCCGCTGGGGGAAGCTCGACAGCCTCGTCCACTCCATCGCCTTCGCGCCGAAGGAGGACCTCCAGGGCGGGCTTCTGGACTGCTCGGCGGCGGGCTTCGCTAAGGCGATGGACGTCTCCTGCCACTCGTTCGTCCGGATGGCGAAGCTCGCCGCACCGCTGATGACCGAGGGCGGGACGATGTTCGCCATGAGCTACTACGGCGCGAGCCGGGTGGTGCCCAGCTACAACGTGATGGGCCCGGTGAAGGCCGCGCTGGAGGCGGCGTGCCGCTACCTGGCCTACGAGCTCGGGCCCAGGGGCATCCGGGTCCATGCCATCTCTCCGGGACCGCTGAAGACCCGGGCGGCCTCGGGGCTCAAGGACTTCGAGCTGCTCCTGAACGAGGCGGCGCAGAAGGCCCCGCTGGGCGAGCTGGTGGACGTCATGGACGTGGGCTTCGCCTGCGCCTACCTGGCGACGCCGTTCGCCCGCCGCATCACCGGTGGCACAGTTTACGTGGACGGCGGGACCAACATCGTCGCCTGACCGGTCAG
>RPRB01000384.1 GCA_003818285.1 Myxococcaceae bacterium | reverse complement strand
TCGCGAATGAGCTCAGAAGGCCCAGCCCAGACCCCCGAGCACCGCCTGCTCGCCGAGGAACCCGCCCTCGACGAACGCCTCGAGGCGGGCGGGGAGGGAGAAGCTCGAGCCGGCGGTGAGCCGGTAGTGATGCACGTCGTTGCCGGTCCGTGACTGGCCGGCAGGGGCAAAGAAGACCGGGCCGCCGAAGACCGCCCCGCCCACGTAGGGAAGCCACACGTCGAAGAGGCGCTTCCCGAGGACGACGGAGGCGCGCAGGTCGGTGGCCGTGAGGTCGGGCCGGTCTGCCGGACTGGTTCGCGAGCGGGTGGGGACGATCGAGGCGCTGACCGTTCCGCTGACCGCGAGGTAGGGCCGCGGGCCGTTCCCGTCGAGGATGGTGTACCCGATCGAGGCGCTGGCCAGGAACCCGGGCTTCAGGTCGTAGTCACCGAGGGAGCCGGTGAAGCTCCCGGCGAGAACGGCTCCCGCCGACACCTGGAAGGAGAGCGCCGACGGGCGGTAGACGAAGGACACTGCGGCGCTGGCCTCCTCGAAGTGCTGCCGGTTCCCGTCGAAGCTCAGGTCGGTCCGGACACCGCCGCCGGAGATCGCGAGCTGGAAGCGGCGCTCCTCGTCGAGCGCGGCTCCGCAGGTGCCCGTGAGACCCACGGGCGGAGCGACGCCTCACGCCCATGCTGGTCCGGCACGCAGCATCACCACGAGCATGCAACCTGCGACGACGACGTGCAGTGCGCGAGTCATCGGGCTTCCCCTAGTCCGTACAGCGACCGGACTCCAGTCCGGGCCCAACCTCGCCGCGGCTCCCGGTGTTCCCGTCAGCCGTGCGCGTCCTCACCCTTCTCGGCCTCCTCGGGATCGCCTGTGCCTCGGCGCCGCCGCCATCGCGACCGGCGGTCCCGAAGACGGTGGATCTGCCCCGCTCGTCGATCGCCGCCGTGCTCCTCCACCGGGACGAGCTGGGACTCACGCCGGCACAGGTGGATACCCTCTCACGCAGGGACGATGCCCTCGCCAAGGAGGACGAGGCGCTCCGGGCCCGGCTGACCACGGGCAGCTCCAGTGGAGCCGGGTCTCCGGCCGCCGCGCCAGGACGCGGCGGTCGCCATTCAGGCAGGCGTCCGCAGCCGCAGGCGCACGCTCCCGATGTGCTGACCCAGCTCGACGACGACGACACCCGGGCGTACCTCGAGGTGGAGGAGCAGGTGCTCACCGAGGCGCAGCGTCCTCGAGCCCGGCAGATCGCCTCGGAGTACCGCGAGGCACTCTACGACCAGCAAGCACCCGTCCTCCGCACGCAGCCGCGACGAACCCGCCAGATGACCGCAGGAGCCACGTCGTTGCTCTCGGGCTCGCGGACTTAACCGCGCTGACCGGAGAGTGTTTGCCCCGGCGGCGGTCGGATTGTGCCGGCCGTCATGACGCCTGCCGCGGTGTTCTCCCCCCCACCGCGGTGGGCGTTTTTTTTGTCACGCCGACCGGGGCCTGGAGCGAGCCCCGTGGCTCGGGTGACCAGCGCGCGCATCGGAGAGCCTCCCGGGTCCGAGCGGTGCTCGGAGAGCACCGTCGACGCCCTGGTCGCGCCATGACTCACCACTATCCGGGCGGAGAGCGACGTATACTCAGGGTGCGTGGCCCGGAGCCCGTCGGTGACACGGAGGATCGGACGGCTCGCGCGGTCGACCGCGGCGACCAGGTGCCGTCCAACGCGAGGCGGGTGGAGGCGTGGGGTGACGCTCGTGCTCGCGCCAGCGCTCCTCTGCGCGTGGACGTACCCGGAGCACCGGGACATCTCCGCGGCGGCCCTGGAGCGGCTGACCCCCGCGCGGCAGCAGGTGCTCGCCCGGATGTGGACCACGGCCACCGCGGGGGCCCAGCCGCTGAAGAACGCGTGCAGCACTCCGCTCGGCGGTTACGACGGTTCCTGTCTGGACCTCGCCAGCTGGCCCGCGATCGCCGGTGATCACTCCTGCTCGCCCGAGAATCTCCGGAAGGACGTCGTCTCCAGCGCCTGGGTGATGGACGTCTCGCGCGTGGCGGCCGACCTGCGGCGTGACCTCACCGAGGCGACGAACGAGTCGAAGCGGCTCGACGCCTGGGCTCTCTCGAATCTTCGCCTCGAGGCGGTCGACCGCGATTACTCGAACCGGGCGGCCGCGAACAGCGCGCACTTCCTGCTTCCACGGACCGAGGACGAGCTGGGGGCGTACCTCGGCCGGGCGATCTCCAGCGCCACCGAGCCCAACGCGATGGGACTCTTCCTTCACTACCATTTCGCGGCGCTCGGGCTCGCGGCGCGCTGGCGAGAGAACCCGGACGACACGGTGCTCGCGGCGCGGGCCCTGGCAACCGAGGCCTTCGCGCTCCACTTCATCGAGGACTCGTTCAGCGCGGGGCACGTCGCGGGCAGCTGGGGCAGCGTGGCCGAGCGGAAGGGGACCCACGACTACTACTGCGAGGCCGGCCTCGACGGCGCCACCTGGGCCGGCACGCTCCAGACCTTCAAGGGCGATGCGCACATGCGTCCGGAGGACCTCGACCGCACGGCGCGGCTGGTCTCCGACGCATGGGCTCAGCTCGCCGATGCGGCGCTCGGCAGGGGTGCCGCGAGCAAGGTCGGCAAGGAGGTCGACCCCGCGATGGCGTCTGCGGCTCCGTCCGTCGACATCTGCGTCGCGACGAAGCAGCCGGTCACCGTCGTTCCCCCCGATTCCGGGCTGCTCCGAGACGAGGTGGTGAAGCAGACCCCGGTTCCGACGAGGCCCGCGAACGACATCCATCTTCCGCACTTTCGCCAGGAAGTCGGGCCGTTCATCGGCGCCGCGGCCGGGCTCTCGGGTGGAGGCGCGGGCGGCGGCTATCAGTCCTCGGGAGGCCTCGGCCGGCCGTTCGGGCAGGCGGAGATCGGGGTCCGCTTCGGCGTGGGGCTGAACGCGGTCACCGGCTCCTCGGGCGCGGGGCTCGCCTACCTGCAGGTCGGCATCGTCTTCCAGAGCGAACAGGGCGAGATCTGCACGGGCGGCTGCGACCCCACGCTTTCCGACTATGGCATCCCGCGGGTCGCTGCCCGGAACGGCCTCGGCACCCGGATCCACATTCCGTTCTGGCTCATCCCCGGAGATCTCCTGATCGCCGGGCCGATCGTCTTCCTCGTCGACAAGCAGGCGCTGAAGCAGATGGGCATCATCGCGGCCAGCGGCGGCCTCATTCCCTGGCAGCGCACCCTGAACACCGGCATCGGAGCGTTCCAGTTCGTGCTCGGACGCGAGGTGGGCATCGCTCTCTTCGGCTACGGCAAGCAGGGCATCCGCGGGTACACCGGCAGCAATGGGGTCGTCAGCGGGTACACCTACCGCTCGTGGCAGATGGATCTGCCCATCGTCGAGTACCGGCCCTTCCGCACCTTCGCCACCAACACGGCGCTCACCGGGTCGCTGCAGCTGGGCTTCGGGTTCGATTTCCCGAACAACGCCCACCTGGTCGAC
>RPRB01000383.1 GCA_003818285.1 Myxococcaceae bacterium | reverse complement strand
GAGCCGCGCACGTGCGCGGCACGTCCATGCTCAGTGCCCCGAGGTACGCCTCCGCTGCTCGCTCCTCGTGTGCGCCGTCTCACTTCGGTCTCAGCCGCCTCGCCGTGCTCACCACACCCCGGCCGGAGCACTGGTTTAGCCCGCCCGTTCGAGCGCCGCGGCCAGCGCGCGCCGGGTGTAGGTCACCGTGAGGGCTCTCCAGTAGCTCGGGTCCATTCGCGGGTCGGAGCGCACGGTGAGCCCCTCGACGGCCCGCTCCGCCGCCGCGGCCAGCACGGCGGCCTCGGCACCCTGGCCCACCAGCGCCGCCTCGGTCGCGCTGGCACGAACCGCCTTCGCCGCCACCCCGGTGATCGCCACCCGCGCCTCGGTGATCTTCCGGCCGGAGACGGTGACCATGGCCGCCACCCCCACCACCGCGTAGCGAGAGGCCGGATGCGGGAGCTTGGCGTAGGCCCCGCCCGATCCCGGGGGCGGCAGGGGAACGCGGATCTCGGTCAGCAGCTCGCCCGGCGAGAGCGTCGTGGTGAACAGCTTGACGAAGAAGCGGTCCACCGGAAGCGCTCGCCTGCCCTTCGGCCCGACCGCCACCAGCTCGGCACCGAGCGCGAGCATCACCGCCGGGAGGTCCGCCGCCGGGTCGGCGTGCGCCAGACTTCCCCCGATGGTTCCCATGTTTCGCACCTGGGCATCGCCGATCTGCGCCGCGGCCTCGGAGAGCATGGGGAGCCGCTCGCGAACCACGGGCGAGCGCTCCAGCACGTGGTGCGGGGTGGCCGCACCGATGATCAGCGCGCCGCCTTCCTCGCGCACGCCGGACAACCCGGGAATCCGCCGGATGTCCACCAGGTGCCGGGGCTCGGCGAGCCGGAGCTTCATCAGCGGGAGGAGCGAGTGTCCGCCGGCGACGAGCTTGGCCGACTCGCCGAAGCGACTGAGGAGCGCCACCGCCTCGTCCACGCTCCCCGCCCGGTGGTACTCGAACGAAACCGGGTACATGGCTACCTCCTCTCCCCGCCGCGGGCCGCCTGCACCGCCTTCCAGACCCTCTGCGGGCTGAGCGGGAGATCGAGGTGGGTGATGCCGAACGGCGAGAGCGCGTCGATGACCGCGTTGGCCACCGCGGGAGTGGAGGCGATGGTTCCTGCCTCGCCCGCGCCCTTGACCCCGAGCGGGTTGACCGGGGAGGGAGTCACCGTCCGGTCGGTCTCGAAGCTCGGGAGCTGATCGGCGCGCGGCACGCCGTAGTCCATCAGCGAGCCGGTGGTGAGCTGCCCGGCCTCGTCGTAGCTCGCCCACTCCCACAGCGCCTGTGCAACGCCCTGGGCGATTCCTCCGTGCAGCTGCCCGTCGACGATCATCGGGTTGATGACGTTCCCCACGTCGTCCACCGCCACGTAGCGGAGCAGCGCGGTTCGCCCGGTCTCCACGTCCACCTCCACCACGGCGATGTGCGTGCCGAAGGGGAAGGTGAAGTTGGAGGGGTCGTAGAAGCTGGTCATCTCCAGCCCGGGCTCGTGCCCCGCAGGCATCTTGTGCGCCAGGTAGGCCGCGAGGCTCACCTCGGCGAGCGTCTTCCCGCGGTCCGGCGAGCCCTTCACCGAGAAGCGGCCGGCCTTGAACTCCACGTCGTCCGGGGCGGCCTCGAGCAGGTGTGCGGCGAGCGCCCTCCCCTTGTCGATGATCTTCTGCAGGCTCATGTGGATGGCCGTGCCACCCACCGCACCGCTCCGGCTCCCGTAGGTGCCCATCCCGAAGGGAATGCGGCCGGTGTCCCCGTGCACGATGTCCACGTCGGTCATCGGAATGCCGAGGGTGTCCGCGACGAGCTGCGAGAACGTCGTCTCGTGGCCCTGGCCGTGGCTGTGCGACCCGGTGAGGACCGTCACCTTCCCCGTCGGGTGCACCCGGACCGTCGCGCTCTCGTAGAGGCCGGCCTGCGCGCCGAGCGAACCCACCACCTGCGAGGGAGCGAGGCCGCACGCCTCGATGTAGCAGGACAGCCCGAGCCCCAGGTACCGACCCTTCTTGCGGGCCTCGGTCTGCTCGGCGCGGAAGCGCTCGTAATCCACCATCTGCAGCGCGCGGGCGAGGGCCGGAGCGTAGTTCCCGCTGTCGTAGGTGAGCGCGACCTGGGTCTGGAAGGGGAAGCGCTCCTTGGAGATGAGATTCCTCTTGCGAAGCTCCGCGGGGTCCAGGCCCAGCTCCCGGGAGGCGATGTCCATGGTGCGCTCGAGGACGTAGCAGGCCTCGGGCCGTCCCGCACCGCGATAGGCGTCGACGGGGACGGTGTTGGTGAAGACTCCGTCCACCTCGCAGTGGATCGCGGGGATGTCGTAGAGGCCGTTGAGCAGCGTCCCGTAGAGGTAGGTGGGGACGCACGGGGCGAAGAGCGACAGGTACGCTCCGAGGTTCGCCACGGTCTTGACCCGGAGGCCGGCCAGCTTGCCGCCGGCGTCGAAGCCCATCTCCACCTCGGAGACGTGGTCGCGGCCCTGCATGTCGGTGACGAAGCTCTCGCTGCGCTGAGCCGTCCACTTCACCGGCACCCCGAGCTTCCGGGCCAGCCAGGCCACGGCAACCTCCTCGGGGTAGATGAAGATCTTCGACCCGAAGGCGCCGCCCACGTCCGGGGCAATGACCCGGAAGCTGTGCTCCGGTAGCCCGAGGACGAAGGCACCCATGATCAGCCGGTGCACGTGCGGGTTCTGCGAGGTGACCCAGAGGGTGAGCTCGTCGGTGCCGGGGTGGTAGCTGGCGAGCGAGGCGCGTGGCTCGATGGCGTTGGCGATCAACCGCTGGTTGATCAGCCGTGTTCGCACGACCTTCGCCGCACCGCGAAGCGCGGACTCGGTCCGGGCGCGATCGCCGATCTCCCAGTGGAAGCTACGGTTGTCGGGGGCGCTGGCATGGACCTGCGGCGCACCGGGCCGAAGCGCGGCCACCGCATCCACCACCACCGGGAGCTCCTCGTAGTCCACCTGGACCAGCTCCGCCGCGTCCCGGGCGATGGCCGCCGTCTCGGCGACCACCACCGCGACCGCCTCGCCGACGTGGCGCACCCGGTCCACGGCGATGGCCCGGAAGTCAGGCGTCTTCAGCCCCGGGAGCAGCCAGCCGACGGGGATGGGATTGACTCCGCCGTCCGCCAGGTCCTTGCCGGTGAACACCGCGCGCACTCCGGAGTGAGCCATCGCCCGCGAGGCATCGATGTTCACGATGCGGCCGTGGGCCAGCGAGCTCCGGACGAAGGCCGCGTGGTGCGTCCCGGGGAGCTTGACGTCGTCGGTGAAGGTGCCTCGCCCGGTGATGAACCGGAGGTCCTCTCGCCGCCTGACGGCCTTGCCGATCAGGCGCTCGACGGTCGCGGTCGCCATCGGTGTTCCTCCTATCGGCCCGGGGTCCGGGTGGGTGCGGCATCGGCCGGCGCCGTGGCGAGCTTCCGCGCCGCCGACTGCACCGCCTTCACGACGTTGTGGTAGCCCGT
>RPRB01000382.1 GCA_003818285.1 Myxococcaceae bacterium | reverse complement strand
GTTGACCTTCGCCGCTACGCACCGTCCCTGGGCAAAGCCGTCGAAGATGGCCGCGCGGTAGTGGATGCCGCCGTAGAGGCGAGAGATCCCGGTCTCGAGCATCGAATCCGAGAGGCTCGCGAACGTCCGCGGCGCGAACCCATCGACGTCATGGGTATGGTCGGTGTACCCGATGTCCCCGAACAGGACCTGCAGCGTGCTGAGCGCTGCAGCGGTCTGGGCCGAGTGCCCCGAGGTGTACTCAGGGAACGGCGGCGTCGGCAGTCGGAAACGGAAACGCCGACGCGCGCAAACGTCTCCGCGGCCTGCTCCAGATTCGCGCCCACCTGGACGAGGACCTGGCTGGTCGTCGATAGCGAGTGGCCTGGAGGCGCGATCGTTCCCGGTCCGTCGGCCCAGTACCGCGCGATGGTCAGCTGCTCGGCGCTCAGATGGGAGGAGACCTCGTAGACCTCGAACGCCTGGTCGTAGAAATACGACCCCGGCGCCTCCGAGTACGCCGGTGGCGGTCCGGGATCGCAGGCAATGCCGGGGCTGACGAACGGAGTCATCTGATCCCGCCAGAACGGCTGGAGCGCCATCTGTCCCGGAAGCGGCACCCAGAGGCCGGGACCGACCGGCTGCACGTAGCTTCGGGAAGTTGGTCAGGTAAGCCCGGTGTTCTCCGTCGTCCTTCGAGGTCTCGAAGATCAGCTCCGACGGAATGACCGAAGTCGATCGATCGGCTTTTCAGGGAGCCACGGACGTCGGCCGCTGCCTCGAATCGCGCTTCGAGCTCGTCGATGTCAGCGATGTCTTGCGCGGCGACGTCGGTGGCATCGCCCCACTCACCTCGGCCATCGCCGCGCTCGCGACGAGCGGCCAGTGATGGTTCCCTGGGGCTTCGGGAGCTCGCCAATGCCGTTCAGGTACGGGGTGATGAAGCGGTGGCGCGGCATGCCGCCGACCACGGACTCATACAAGGCCAGACCCGTGTAGGCGAAGATCCGGGCTTGAACCGGTGGTGTGATTCCTCCGGTGCGCTTCGACAGCTTGAACGAGAGTTCGTAGTAGGCCACTGGCACCTCGAGGCCGTACCTGTGCACAGGTCCAGCTCGGGCTTCCTCTGCGGCCAGCAGCTCCGGATCGGTCCCGGTGTCGCCGCCACAGCCACCCATCACCAGCGCGGCAGTGGTGATCAACGTCGGCGTGACTTTCCGGCTCGCGTTCGACGCTCTTCGCTCGACAGGTCTCATGTGAGTCCCTCGGAGTCCCTCGGCGATTACGCGGCAGCGGTCGCAGCGGATTTCACGAGGTGAATCGCGGTGTCATCCGCACGGCGGGCGTCGGAGGAGGGTGGCCCGGAGTACATGAGGCCACTCCGGGAGCAGACGTCCGGCAACCCCGTCGTCGGGCAGGCGAGTCCCCGGGAGCTGGACGGGGCTCACCAGAGGTGAGCTGAGGCGGAGAGGTGGCAGAGTTCCCCCCGGGGCCAACCATCGATGGCCCGGCCAGGCGCAAGGAGGACGTCATGCCAGAGAGTGTCTACAAGGTGATCGAGCTTGTCGGGACCAGCACCGAATCCTGGGAGAAGGCCGCAGTGGCCGCCGTCACCACCGCCTCGAAGAGCTTGCGCGACCTGCGCGTGGCCGAGATCTCGGAGCTCGACCTCCAGCTCGAGGGTGGGAAGGTCCGCGCCTACCGCGCCAAGGTGAGGGTGTCGTTCAAGTACGGCGGCAACGATTGAGCCGGCGGCTCGCGCAGGTGCTTCCTGCGCAGGGCTCCAGTCGGTCCCGGCGAAGGGCCGATCCCGCGCCTCGCGGAGTGCTGGGCGAGGCATGTCCGAAGGGGTGGCCCCACGGCGGCCTCGTCAGCTCCACGGGACGCGCCTAGAACGCGAGCGGAATGGCCGGTTCGTGCCCCGCTGGCCTCTCGGAGGAGCCCGCCTTGGAACTCTACGTCGCAAGATTCGAGGAGATCGCGTGGGGTGTCGCCCTCGTTGCGATCACCATGGTGCTCCACGGCCTGGGCATGGTCTGGACCCTGCGAGGCGTACACCGGCTGAAGGCCCGACTGGGTCCGAACGTGGGCATGGCCGCGTCGCTGCTCATCCTCGTCGTTGCGGCCTGGCTGATCACCCTCACTCATCTGGTCGAGGTCTTCGCCTGGGCCGCCTTCTTGGTCTGGAAGGGCGCCCTGCCGACCGGGAGCAGCGCGTACTATCTCGCCCTCCTCGACTACACGACGCTCGGCTGCGAGTACGATTTGCCCAAGAACTGGCGGCTCCTGGAAGGGATGATCGCCATCGCCGGGCTGATGACGTTCGCCTGGTCCACCGGCGTCCTCTTCGCACTCGCGCAGCAATTCCAGGATCGCGAGTTGCGACGTGGGGAGCCCACCGCTGCGACGACCAGCTGAGCACCTGGTTCGGGACGAGGCGCCAGGAGGCTGGGGGCCTCACTCGGCGGCGTTTCCGGCGGCCCCGGGGAAGCGGCCTGCGACGAGCTTGATCTGCCCGTTGTGGTTCGACTCGTGCTCGCAGACGTGGAACCACTTGCAGAGATTGTTGGTGGGTCCCCAGGGCCACGAGCTATCGACCTTCATGAGCCAGGCATCGTCCCGCTTCTTGAGCCCGGCGAGAGCCTGGGCCCGCGATCTCTCGAGCGCGTCCAGGTAGAAGGAGAGCGGTTTCCCCTTGATCTGCTCCCGTGCCCGGGGGCCGAGCATCATCGGAACGTCCCAGGTCCGCTTCATCGCCTCCGGCCATGCATTCCAGGCGATCCCCTCGAAGGTGTGGAGTGCGTAATAGGTCTCCGTGGCGGCCAGGTGCAGCAAGAGCGCGCCGACGGAGTTCGCCCGGCCATCGAGCAGGAAGTCCAGGTCGGCCGTGGACATGCCCTTCACCGTCCTCAGCACCACCATCCGCATCCAGGTCAGCATGGAGACCAGGGTGCCGATGAGGGAGCTGTACCCCTCCCGAGGTCCGAGGACGCTCGGGCGCGACCCGTCCTCCTTCCTGGTCGCCTCGGCAGCGGCGACGCCGAGCGTGGGCCAGAAAGCCCCCGCGGCCGCGACGGCGCAGGCCGCAGACCCGATCACCTCGCGGCGGGTAGACGCACGCATGCGGCTCACGGTAGCAGCCGCGGCCACCCTCAGGGACGCGATCCGGGGACCTCGTCGGCCAAATCCACGATGACTGGTGCACCGGTGATGCAGTCCGGAGCGAAGTGCCCGGTCAGCAGCGCCGACTCGGCCGGAGACGCCGGCCAGGTTCATCCCCTGGCTGCTCGCAGGCGAGGCTGCGACCGAAGCGGGCGCTCGAGCGGACCGTCTGCCTCCCGGGTGACGGCTCGTAACCATCTGACCGTGTGTGCTGCGGCCGAAGCGGCTGGCGGATCGAGCGGCGCAGGCCACCTTCCCGTGAGGAGACTGCGATGCACGCACCTACCAGCACGGTCAATCAGCTCATCGAAGCGATCAACCACGGCGATCTCGACGCTGCTGTGGCGCTCTACGAGGAGGACGGACTGCTTGTC
>RPRB01000381.1 GCA_003818285.1 Myxococcaceae bacterium | reverse complement strand
GTTCCGCCTGAAACGAGCAGACGCGGTTCGATCCCGCGCCTTGTCGAACTCCTCGGCGCTTTACCTCTCAATCTGGGGAACCGGCGCCAACGTCCTCGACCACCTTTGCCCGAATTGCGGCTAGCCCATTCTCCATGAACTCGTGGAAGTCGTTACTTTCGCCTTCCGGGGCAGCGGGTGGTTCGATGCCCCGACCGTATTCACCAACGTCGGCTCGTGGCTCCAGCACAGGGTATCGTGCGAGCGAGGATGTGAGTCGTGTGATCCCGACCGCGGTGGTTGGGCTCAGCTTTAGGTCGTGGTGAGCGCGATGATCTCCCGACGCAATCTGCTCCGCGGAACCGGCGCCCTCGCTCTGGCGGGAGCGGGTGGCCTAACGTGGCGAGGGGCGGTCCAGCACGTGCTCCAACCTGCCTCTGGGCCGGCCTACAGCCCCTGGAGCCGTTGGCCCGCGGACCTGGCGCGAGCCGACGGACTGGGCTGGGTGGCGGCGGCGGTGCTGGCCTCCTCGCCCCACAACACGCAGCCGTGGATCTTCGAGGTAGGCTCGCGGCACCTGGACGTGCTCGCCGTCCTGGAGCGGAACCTGGGCGCGTTCGATCCCTTCCGCCGCGAGCTCTACACCGGCCTGGGCTGCGCGGTGGAGAACGTGGTGCAGGCGACGGCGACCGCCGGCCAACGAGCGATCGTGGCACTCCTTCCGGACCCCCGACGACCCGAGCACGTCGCCCGTATCAGCTGGGAGCCAGCGCCAGTGGATCCGTCACTGGCCGACGTCATCGGCCGGCGCCACGTGAACCGAGGGCCGTACAACGGGCGCCCACCGGGGGCCGAACGCCTCCAGCGTCTCCGCAGCGCCGAGCGCTCAGGCGCGGTGCGTCTGGTGCTTGTCGAAGCGGCCAGCCCGGCCGGAGCGCGCTTTGCGGCGGAGACCCTCGAAGCGACCAAGGCCATCAACGAGGACAGCGAGATGTCGGAAATGAGTGAGCGGTGGGTGCGCCACGCCTGGCGAGACATTCAGACTCATCGCGACGGACTGACCCTGGCTGCGCTCACCATGCCTGACGCGCTCCGCACGATTGCAATGATGCTCCCCTCCGTCTCACAGGGGACGTTCAAGCTAGGCTGGCTCCGCGCCACCGAGGAAGGGCTGGCCACCTCCCCTGTGTACGGCCTCATTGTCGTTCGCGACCTGGACGACCGGGTGGGTCAGCTGGAGGCCGGACGGCTTTGGCAGCGGCTTCACCTTGAATCGACGCGCCTGGGGTTAGCCGCACAACCGCTGAACCAATGGATGGAGCGAGTGGATCGCGAGCGCCAGCTCCGGGGGACGGCGCCATCCGCTCGCGGCATGGCCCAGGTCACCGGACTGCCGGAGGGCCTTCCCACCTTCGCCTTCCGCCTGGGCTTTCCTGTCCGGTTGGCGCTGCCCAGCCCCCGACGGCCGGTAGAGGCCGTGGCCCGTCCGGTCGCCTGATTCATCCTCGATCCGACGTTCGCGATTGGCGGGCCCGGTATGCCGTCGGCGGTACCGCGTACCGCCTACGTCGGCGGCGTCCCAGACCGCAACGGCTGCGCAGAAGCGCAAACCACTCGCACGCGATGCGCGCTGGGCACGTCTCCGGAGCTGAATGCACCGGCGTGCATGCCTGAGGCCAGACCTCTCGCGTGCAATGTCCCCGCTCGCTCTGCAGTCGTCGCCGGGTGAACCGGCTTGCGCGCGACCCGTGCACGCCTGGTGTTCCTCCGCTCCGCCGGTTTCCTCATGCGGCATGGCCGATGCACGCATTTCGGGCCAGGAGGGACGGGGATGAAGACGACCGACATCAACAAGCGGATCGACGTTGTGGCTGCCAAGGCCAAGGCGCTGAACATCAAGACAAGTGCCCGCCTGCACCGCGCGGTGGCGACAGCTGGACTCAGGCTCCAGGAGACCGCGGAGAAGGTGGCCGAGGGCGCCGAGGAGCTCGCCTTACGGGCGCAGCATCTCGCGAAGCAGGTGGCACCCAAGCCTGTTCGCGGGCGGGCTCGGTAAGCCTTATCTGTGGGGCTGCGCCCCGCGTGGCGCTCAGGAGGCGATCCCACTGGACCGGCTGCACGTCGAGGTCTCGACATGTACGGCGTCCCCTTGACCGCGCTGTGGATCGCCGCGTGGCGCGCCGACGAGAGCGAGCGGCCCGATGCGCTGTTCCACGACCCCTATGCGCGCGCCCTCGCCGGACCCGAGGGCTTCGAGCTCCTCGAGGCGGCGCGGGAGGTCGCGTTGATCGAGGCGCCTTTCGTACCCGTCCGGACGGTCTTCTTCGATCGACGCATGGTTCGCGGCTCGCAGGTGGTGCTCCTCGCAGCCGGGATGGACGCGCGCGCGTTCCGGCTTCGGTGGCCCACAGGGACGCAGGTCTTCGAGGTCGATCTGCCTGAGCTCCTCGCGATGAAGAAGCAGCGCCTCGGTGGCGTGGCGCCCAGATGCATTCGGATCCCCGTCCCCGCGGATCTCGCGGGCGAATGGCCGGTGGCGCTCGAAGGAGAAGGGTTCCGGCCGGGACTCCCGACCGTCTGGCTCCTGGAGGGACTTCTCCTCTATCTTGAGGAGTCGCTCGTCAGGTCGCTGCTGGCCCGTGTCGACGCGCTCTCTGCTGCCGGCAGCACGCTGCTCGCGGACATCATCGGTTGGACGATGCTCTGGATGCCGCCGCTCCAGCCGCTGCACGATTTCGTCCGCCAGCTCGGCGCGCCCTGGAAGTTCGGAACCGACGAGCCCGAGGAGCTGCTCGAACCACTGGGGTGGGAAGTCACCGCGTACGACCTCGGCACCGTTGCTGCCGAGCTGGGGCGCTGGGTGTGGCCAGTGTTCCCCCGCGCCATCCCCGGCGTGCCGCGCAGCTTTCTGGTCGAGGCCGTGAAGCCTGCGCCACTGTTTCGAAGCCCGCGTTCTCCTCGCCCGGGCCCGAGCTGACTCAGTGGCCGCGGCGCACGTCCCGGAGGATCTCCCTTGCCGCGTTGTATCCGCATGCTCCCATCACCCCACCGCCGGGATGGGTGGCTGCGCCACAGAGGTAGAGCCCCGGGATCGGCGTGCGGTAGTCGGCGTACCCCGGCAGCGGCCGCATGAAGTGGAGCTGCGAGAGGCCCATCGCGCCCTGGAAGATGTTTCCCCCGGTCAGGCTGAAGCGCTTCTCCAGATCGACCGGGGAGAGCACCTGGCGACCCAGGATGCTCTTCCGAAAGCCGGGGGCGACCTCCTCGACCAGGTCGATGCAGCGATCGGCGAACGCCTCCTTGCGCTCGTCCCAGCTCCCCTCCGCCAGTCGATAGGGCGCGTACTGGACGAACATCTGCATCACGTGTCTTCCCGGTGGTGCCACTGTCGGATCCACCGCCGACGGGATGGTGCACTCGAGGACCGGGGAGGACGACGGGCGCCCGGCGCGCGCGTCGTCGCATGCGCGCTCGATGTATTCGACGCTGGGGCAGATGTGGATGGTGCCGCGGTGTTGCGGGCTCGGCGCGTGGCCTGGAAGCGCG
>RPRB01000380.1 GCA_003818285.1 Myxococcaceae bacterium | reverse complement strand
GAGGATGCCGAAGAGACCGAGAGCGATGAGCAGGTTGGTGAACGGACCGGCGAGCGCCACCAGCAGCTCCTGACTTGGCTTCTCGGGCAGTCGCTCCAGGCTCGAAACCCCACCGATCGGCAGCAGGATGATCTCTCGAGTCCGGATACCGAACCGACGAGCGGTCAGCGCATGGCTGAGCTCGTGAAGGACGACGGTGCCGAAGACGGCCAAGATGAGGCCCAGATTGCGAAGGGCCGCCTGGACTCCCCCCTGCAACAGGGCGGCGAGCCCCAACCAGAGCAGGAGGAGAAGAAACGTGGCGTGAACATAGAGGGTGATGCCGAAAGGTCGGCCGATCCTCCACGACCAGCGTCGTCGCGGCGCGTCCAGGGCGTTTTCACCGCCCCCCCTGGCTTCCTGGCTTGCGGATTCGCGGCCGGTCACGGCCCAAACCCCCCACGGGATGCGCGGAGAAAATCCGTCTCGGTCACGATGCCCATCAAGTGCCCATCGCTCCCAACGACGGGGAGCGACCCGATCTGGTTGTCCAGAAGCAGGTCGATGGCGGTGTGGGCCGGTGTTTCGGTCGTCACCGTGACCGGCTTCCTGGTCATGTATTCGCCGACGCGCACGCGTTTCTTGCCTTTCGCCAGTGCCTGGAGCACGTCCCGCGCCGACAGGAGGCCGACGAGGTTTCCCTTCTCATCGACGACTGGGACGTGCCGCATTCCCCCCAGCTTCATCTCCGCCTCGGCGGCACCGACCGTGTCGGTATCGCGAACAGTGACCAAGGCGGTCGACATCAGGCTCTCGACCTTCATTGTCGCTGCCATGAGACCCTCCGAAGCTCGCTCACTGGAGATCCTCGAACGCAGCGTGCAAGGGACAGACCCAGGCGATGGCCCGGGGCGTCGACGCCGGCGGACGGGTCGGAACGGGGTTTGCGCGGCGAGGGAACCGTCGCAGAGGAGTTTGCGCAAGCAAGCCGCGAGGTTAGCGAGGACTGAGCTGCGCGTGGACGCTGCCTCAGTGCCCGGTCGCCGGGTCGGCTCGGAGTGCGCGGGCGAGAGCGCTCTGAACGTCTCGAGGGAGATTGCGCTCCGCCCACGGGAAGGCGAGGGAGTTCTCTCGCTCGGCGTGTCGGCGGAGATCGGCGATGAACTGACCGACCAGCGGCGAGCCAACCAAGTGGAGGTCCACGCCCACGCCCAGCTCGCAGAACTGTTTTCGAAGGCTCACGTGTTCCTCCCGTAGCGCCTCAGCCTCGACGGCGTCGGCCAGACCCAAGGCGGGGAAGAGGAATTCTTCTTCCGCGGCCACGTGGGCGAGGAGAAGCTTCTCCAGTCGGGACCAGGTGTCGCGAAGCCCTTCTCGGTCGCAGGACCGCGCGGCGAGCTCGGCCTCCCAGAAAGTCTTTTCCAGAAGCTCGTGCCCGGCCGCCAGCGCCCGCGGTGGATTCGGCAGCACGACCTGTGGTTCCGCCGTCACTGGGGCCGCCGGACTTCGCCATGTGCGAGTTCGGGAGCCTCCCCTAGGAGCTCGTGGTTCCGCTCTTCGTGCAACTCCAGAGACCTGCGTAGCCTCCGAAGGCAGGCCTTGCACCGCGTCGGTTCGGACCGTGAGACGTACATCTGGGCCGTCTCCACGAGACTGCGTAAGCGGCGATGGTTCTTCTGGATTCGCAGAATGTCTGCGGCCGATAGACGCTTGTTGTCGCCGCGCCGGAGAGCCTTCTCGATCTCATCCAAGTGCTGCTCCACGGTCCACAACACTTCGCCCAGGCGCTTTGCGGCCTGCACGTAGGAGTCGTGCGTGCTGAGCCAGGCGACGTCCTCGACGACGTGCTTGGCCTTATTCAGATTTGCGCCTCGGGGACTCACGAGCGATGCAGTGTTCACGAAGCGTGCCCGGCCGGGTGCCTGTGGGCATCAGCAAGCCGAGCGCGTGTTCTGCGCCGCTGACTCACAGCGGCGTCTCGGCAGCATCTTCGCCCGCCCTTTCGGCACACACCGAAGGGTTAGGTCGTTGGCAATCCTTGTTCGGGCGCTCAAGCCGCGACCGCATCAGGTCGTCGCGGTCATTGCGCCACATCCAGGTGGGGAAGCGCGCGAATGGTTTCCAAGGACTCGACGAGGGCGGCAGGTGACGGACGTAGCGGTCAACGCGTGTTATGGAGCCGGTGGACATTGCCTCGCGGACCTTCTGGCTCTGCAGTGGTCGGCCGGTGATGTATGCCGCCATCGCAACGTCCCGATCGGTCATCACGGAGGTGACCCGGCCGTTGCAGCACGCCTTTCTTCGGTGGATCCGTCTCACCGGGCGGCCTTTTTGCATCGACCAAGCCACATGACGACGTTCGACGCGACTCCAGTCCGTCGCTGAAGCGATGGGGCAAGTCAGCAGGCAAGGAGCCGACGCACATCTAGCGGTAAGTAGGACCGAAAAGCGCAAGCGCTGCACGCCTTGGCCTTTGCGGCGAGGAGAGCCCATGAAACGGCCACGCCAAATCCAACTCACTCCATCAACCCGGCGGATCGGCCGGCACTCAACTCGGAAGTCAGCCACGGGGAAGCAAGGGTCGCCACCCCACGTTTCCCGCCGACAACGACAGGGACCCCGCTCCGGGTTCCCGCTTGAGTTGATGGGCTCAGTGTTCAAGGGCGGTGACTAACGGCGCTGCGGCAAGGCTCTTGGGATTCCTTCCAATGGGATCCAATGCAGTCTTCCGCCGATGGATCTCCACTGCGCACCGATTCGGGCATGGCCGCGGGCTTCAGCGACGCTGCTGGGAAGACGACGATGAAGTCGAGCAGTTCATGTCCCATCCGGTGCGCAAGTGTGCTCCGAGAGCGAGACCCTCGAATGCGCAGCCCAACTCACGCAATGGCCGCGGCGCGAGGTCCCGCCGAACGACGTCGCTGGGCGCTGTGACTTGACAGGAGGCGCACGATGAAGGTCCAGGCCGTCATGACGTGGAATGTCTCGGTCTGCGACCCCGATGAATCGCTTGCATCCGCTGCGTGGAAGATGTGGGAGCGCGACATCGGCTGTCTTCCGGTGACGGACTCCGACGGACGCGTCATCGCGATGATCACCGACCGAGACATTGCGATGGCGGCGCTGTTCAGCGGCAAGCCCCTTGCGGAGCGGCGGGTCAAGGACGCGATGTCGCGGCGAGTGGCGACCATTGGGCCGGATGACGACATCGGAGCGCTCGAGGACGTGACGTGCCGGGAGCAGGTCCATCGGATTCCGGTGGTCAGTCCATCGGGGAGGCTCCGCGGTATCGTGACGTTGAACGATCTTGCGCACCGCCGCGGCTACCCCTTCGGAGAAAGGGGGGTGACCTCGGAGGGGGTCGCGGGAGCCCTCTCCGCGATCACCGCCTCTCGGTCCCCGCAAGGGGAACCGACTCTGCGCCTATTGGCGCGAAACCGCCCGGCCGATAACGAGGTCAGGCTCAGTAGCGGGCCACCCCAGAGAAGGGCAGCGCACTGGCCGCGCCCTCATTCAAGTCAGATTCAGGGCCCACCCGGGCAAACG
>RPRB01000379.1 GCA_003818285.1 Myxococcaceae bacterium | reverse complement strand
ATCGGCGCGACCCAGAACATCCACAGCTGCTCCAGCGCCCAGCCGCCGACGATCAGGGCCGGCCCGGTGCTCCGCGCAGGGTTCACCGAGGTGTTGGTGACGGGGATGGAGACCAGGTGGATGAGCGTCAGGCAGAGACCGATGGCGATGGGGGCGAACCCTTTCGGCGCGCGCTCGTCCGTCGCGCCCATGATGACGAACAGGAACACCGCGGTCATCACCACCTCGGTGAGGAACCCCGCGCCCATCGAGTAGTGACCGGGCGAATGTAGCCCGTATCCGTTGCTCGCCATCCCGCCCGCGGTGGTGAACCCGACCTTGCCGCTGGCGATGAGGTAGAGCGTGCCCGCGGCCAGCGCGCCTCCGACCACCTGGGCCACGATGTACGCCGGAAGCTCGGAGGCCTTGAACCGCCCGCCGACCACCAGACCCACCGAGACCGCTGGGTTCAGGTGGCAGCCGGAGACGTGGCCGATGGCGAAGGCCATCGTCAGCACCGTCAGCCCGAAGGCGAGCGCGACGCCCAGCAGGCCGATCCCCACCCCGGGAAAGGCCGCGGCCAGGACCGCGCTTCCACACCCTCCGAGGACCAGCCAGAACGTCCCGACGAGCTCCGCCGCCGCACGCTGCCAGAGAGGCATGTCCTACCCCCGCGCTGGATGAGGCGACCCCTCTAGCACGGCCGGACCAGGCCGTCGCTGCCTCCGGGGGTGCCGAAAGGCCCAGGCAACCCCGTGAAGCCGTGCCCCAGGAACGAAACCGCAGCGCCGAGCGCCAGCACGGCTAGCGCGCGCCCCGCTGCGCCGCGAGCACCGCTTCCGCCGCCCTCACCCCCCAGGCCTGCGCCTCTTCGAAAAGGGCCATCCCCGAGAGGTCGGTGTGGGCGAAGTGCAGCCGGCCGAGAGGCCGCCGCGCGGCCTCCAGAGCTCCGCCCCGCAGAAGGCCCGGCGTGGGGCGCACCATCGCGTGTCCCCATCGCCAGAGGTCGAGCCGCTCTACCAGCACCTCGAGGTCCGGATGGGCACGCCGCAGGTCCGCGAGCACCACCTCGGCCCAGTGCCTCCAGTCCGCCGAGAGGAGGAGCTCTCGTGCCGCCCGGGGGCTCGGATCGGTGAGGGGGAGGTACCAGGTCCAGACCGTCCGTCCGTAATCGCGTCCCGCCTGGTGTGTCGCGACCACGTACCCGAGGCTCCGCGAGTCGTACAACACGTTGTCCCACGCCGAAGGAAAGCCGCGCTCGGCGGGCCGTGCCCGCAGCGTCAGGTTCGCCACCACCCACGGACTGTGGTCGAAGGCGGACAGGTGCGGCGGAGGCCGCTCCCGGTAGGGCGCGACGAGGCGACCGGCGAGCAGCTGCGGGAGCGCGAAGATCGCGTGCTCGGCGTCCACGGCGAAGGCCTCGCCACGGACCGTGTCCCAGGCGTGCACGGCGACGCCGTCGGCCCGGGGGAGCACGTCAGTGACCAGGATGCCGGTCCTCACCCGGGGCCCGGCGGCACGTGCCAGGTGCGAGACCAGCGCGCCGTTTCCCTCGGGCCAGGTGACGAGCTCGGCCGCGCGCTCCCCCGGCCGTTCCACCCGCGACGCGAAGTAGAACGCGCCCGCCCAGGCGGAGGTCGTGTCCAGCCGGCATCCGTAGTCGTCCCGGCAGGCGTACTCCACGTACCAGCGCAGCCGCGGGCTCGTATATCCGTGCCGGTCGAGCCACTCGGCCATCGTCGTCCGGTCGAGCGCATCGAGCTCCGGCGCGCTGCCGGCGGCCACCGTCGGTAGCATGAACACTCGCCGCCCGCGGGCGTCGCGGGCACCGACGAAGCCCTCCATCTCGGACTCGAAGGCCCGGAGCTGGCGCAGGTCCTCCCGCGTCGCGCCGTAGCGCGGGTAAAGGCCCTCGGACCAGGCTCCGCCGAAGAAGAGCCGTTCCTGTGGCGCGCGGCAGAGGAACTGCTCCCCCACCACCGGCCGCCCCTCGGGGTCCAGGCCCTCGACCACCTCCATCTCCCGGAGGAGCACGCCGAGGTCGCTCTCCGCATCGAGGGGCGCGGGCACGTAGTGGGCGCCCCAGGGAAAGGCGCTCACCGCGTTCTCGCCGCTCCGGCTCGTGCCCCCGGCCCGGTCCTCGAGCTCGAGGATGGTGAAGTCGGAGAACCCGCGGCGCCGAAGTCGCCACGCCGCCGAGAGCCCGGACACGCCCGCGCCGAGGATGGCCACCCCGACCCGCTCGCGCCGCACCGGTGGGGGCCGGAAGCCGTCCCGCACCCGGTGACCCTGCCCGGCGCTCTGGCCCAGCAGCTCGCCTTCGAAGCGCACCGCCGGCGGGCGCCGGCAAGCCACGGCGGCAACGCCGGCACCGAGACAGGCGTGGAAGAGCTCGCGGCGGGAGATCCGGTTCATCGCTCGCCGGTCAGTTCCAGCGCTTCCACTCCGCCTCGTAGTACTGGACCAGTACCTGGTTATCGAGTCGGTTCACCTCGGTGGGGATCCGCGCCATGTCCTCGGGAAAGACGAACATCGCCGCCATCGCCGCGTCGTTGAGGAAGCGCAGCGGGAGCTCCGGAAGCCGGGACGGAACCTCGAACGGCGCGTCGCGGGCGAGGAGGAACCCCCACTCGCCGAAGCTCGGCACGGCGGCGTGGTACCCGCGGACCGAGAGCCCGGCGGCCTCCAGCGTCCGGGCCACGCACCAGTACGAGCTGCGGGCCATCATCGGGCTGGTGCCCTGGATCGCCACCGGCGCCCCGGAGCGCAGAGCCCGCCGCAGCAGGCGATAGAAGTGGGTGGTGTAGAGCTTCCCCAGCGCGAAGCTGTTCGGGTCCGGGAAGTCGACGAAGACCGCGTCGAACTGCCCGTGCTCTTCTCCCAGCCAGAGGTAGGCATCCTCGTTGGTCACGTGCACCCGGGGCGAGTGGAGGCTGTCCCGGTTCAAATCGCGCCGGAGCGAGAAGTTGCGCGCCAGGGAGGTCATCGCCGGCTCCAGGTCCACCAGCTGGATCTCCTCGATGCTCGGGTACTTGAGGAGCTCACGGACAGCGAGGCCGTCGCCGCCGCCGAGCACCAGCACCCGCCGCGCGCCAGGGGCCAGGGTCATCGCCGGGTGGACCAGCGCCTCGTGGTAGCGGGCCTCGTCCGCGCTCGCGAACTGGAGGTTGCCGTTGAGGAAGAGCTGGAACCCGGCACGCCCGCGGGTGACGACGATGCGCTGGTACGGCGAGCTCTTCGCGAAGATGACCTCGTCGGCATACATGCTCTCCTCGGCCAGATCGGTCAGCCGGTCGGCGAAGACCACTCCGGTCAGGAGAACCGCGAGGACCACCGCCGCCTTCACCCGGAGGTCCCCCCGGCGTGGGATGAGACTCGCGAGGAGATGCGTGCTCCACAGCCCCACCGCGGCGTTGAGCACCCCGAACACGAGACCCGTCCGCACCAGGCCCAGCCGCGGGACGAGCAGCAGCGGGAATAGCACCGAGGCGAGCAGCGCCCCCGCGTAGTCCACCGTCAGCACGCGGGCGATGAGGTCCTTGAACGGGAGCTGAT
>RPRB01000378.1 GCA_003818285.1 Myxococcaceae bacterium | reverse complement strand
CGTCTTGATCGGATACTGTGCTGCGGCCTGTGGGGGCCCTAGGTTAGGTGTCGAGGGCCCCGGCGTTTGTTTGTTGCTGGGGCGGCCCCCGAGAACGGACTGGTTCCGCGTGTAGACCAGGTACAGCGTCGAGCCCAGCCGGTACTCCCAGCGCAGCACGACGTTGAGGTTGAAGGCCGCCTCGTGGAAGTCGGGGTCGTCCACCTCGGGCGGCCGCGAGGTCGGCGCGAGGGTGTCCAGATCGATGCGCTCCCCTGCCCGCGCCGAGGCCTCGGTGAAGTCGTGGTAGTGCGAGCCGGCCGTGAAGAGCTGGGCGTAGAGCTGGAGCGTCAGCCGCGGGGCGAAGACGAAGGTCTGCCGGAGGGTGAGGGAGAAGAACTTCGCGTCCTGTCGGGCGAAGAGGAAGGTGTTCCGGCTCGAGTCGGCCGTCCCGGTGCCCTCGCAGGTACCGAGGCTGCCGACACAGTCCACGTACCGGTGCCCCTGCGGAGTGTCCTCGTAGTGCCCGATGAGCTGCGTCTCGGACCAGGCCACGGGCCGCACGAAGAGCGTCAGCTCGGAGCCCCAGGCCCACTGGGGCTTGCCCGGGCCCTGCTGGAACTGGCGGGCGGTGAAGACGAAGCCGCTGAGCACCAGCGGGCGGTTGGGGTCGGTGCTGCCGAAGAGGAACGGGGCGACCCGCCCCACGCGCTCGAACGGCACGCCGTATCCGTCGATCTCCCGGACGTCGTAGCGAGGAACCTCGAGGTCCACGCCGCCGCCAAGGACCTGATAGCCGGGGAGGATGGTGGAGATCTCCAGGCCGGCGTAGTTGCCCCTCGGCGTCCAGTGGCCGTCGGTGGTCCAGAAGGTGTTGGCGGAGACCCGGACCTGGAGCTCGTGGAGCGCGCCGATCCCGCGGCTCCGGTAGTAGGCGATGTTCCCCTGGATCGCCTGCTGGTTCTGGCTCTGCTGGTACCCGATGGCGGTGAGGTCGAGCTTCGGTGAGGCGTACCGGCCGGTGAGAAAGGCCCGGAAGCCTTCGCCCCCGACCTTCCCCGCCACGAAGTAGCCGCCGGCGCCCAGGTCCCCGGGGCGCATCACCGTCCCGTCGCTGAGCACGTCCTCGGCCGGACCCCCGATGCGCCGGCTCCCGAGCACCGTCCCCAGCGCGACCCACTCCCCGTCTCCGGATCGAAGGTTGAAGTCCAGTCCGGCGGTGGTCCCCCCGAACGCGGCGCAGTCGTTGAGATAGGGCGGGACCTCGTCCCAGCGAAGGGGATCGGCCGGGTCCTTGTCCAGGACGTCGGCCGGCAAGCCCGCCCGGAGCGTCCGCGTCCGCTCGATGTCCTCGTGGGTGCAGCGCGGCTGGAGCGGATTCACCGAGGTGACGGTCAGTCCCACCGAGGAGTGACCGAGGAAGGTCTGTCGGGCCACCGCCGCGAGGTAGTTCCGCGACACCGGCGGCTCCCGGGGAAGCGCGCTGTTCAGGCCGAGGTGGAAGGGCTGCTGCAGGTGGAACTGGAGCCGCCGGTCGGGACTCCCCTCCACCTGATGGATCCAGGCGTCGTCCGGGTCCGGGTCGTCGAGGTAGGCCACGTCCTTCTTGCCCGGATCGGGCGCGCCCATCACCACCGCGTCCAGGATGCCGAGGTCGAGCCCCTTCCACCCGGTGCCCGTCACCTTGCCTGCGACGAGGATGGGCGTGTCGAGGCCCACGCGCCGACTGTAGAAGAGCTGCATCGGGGCCTGGAACACACCACCCACTTGCTGGAAGAACTCGGCACCCACCGGCTGGAAGAGCTCGAGCCCCTGGGTGAAGAACGGCCGCTTCTCGGGGAAGAAGAGCTCCTGGTTGCTGAGGTTGAGCACCACCTGGTCCGCCTCCACCTGGCCGAAGTCCGGGTTGATGGCGGCGTTGAGCGTGAGGTCGGAGGTCAGGCCCACGCGGAGGTCCGCACCCACGTCCGCGGACGGCTCCACCAGCCGGGGCGTCGGGTACACCGGATCCGAGTACTGGGGCCGGAGCTGCAGTCGGGCCGTGGCGTAAGGGGTGATCTGGAACGCCCGGTGCGGCACGAGGTCGTCCAGGCCGGTCAGGATCCCGAAGCGCGACACCAGCCCGTTCGCACTTCTCGGAACCAGGTTCGAGTCGAAGACCTGGTGCGTCCGGTGCACGGTGCGCCGGACGAGGAAGCCCCACTCCTGGGTCGGCGCGCGGGGAAAGCGCAGGATGTCCAGCGGGACGGCGAGCTCGGCGCTCCACCCGTCCGGGAGCAGGGCCACCGCCGCGTCCCACACTCCGTCCCAGGTGTCCGCGAGGTTGACGTCGCCGTAGAAGAGGCCGTCGCGCAGCACCCCCGCCGCGTTCACCCCGAAGTAGTAGCCAGTGCGCCGGTCGTGCGTGGAGTCGATGCCGACCTCCACCTGGTCGCCGAAGAGCACGGTGTCGCGCCGCCCCAGCTGGCGCTGGACCAGGCCGGGCCGGGAATCGTGGCAGACGACCAGGATGAAGAGGGTACGGTCGTCGTGGAGGACGCGGACCTCGGTGCGGAACTCGGGCGGGGGGACCCGTCCCTCGTCGGGGAACTGCTCCAGGAACTGGGTGTAGGGCGTGGCGAGCTGCCACACCGGGTCGTCCGGGCGCCCGTCCAGCTTCGGCGCCTCGGCGGTGCGCGCGGCACGGATCGGTCCCTGGGCGGCGGGGGTGGGCGATGCCGCGGCGGTGGCGACGAGGACGAGGTGGGCGAACGACACTCGGACCGGACCGGGGTGCGGCGGGATAAGCCCGAAACGACCGTTCGATTTACAGGGGTGCAGCGAGCGGTCGTCCGGAAGCAAGGACGGACATCGATGGGCCGTCCTAGTCTGCGCGGTCCATGCGTCCTGCGCTCACACAGCCATCCCTCCTGATCCTGGCCGCCTGTGCCTGTGCCTCTCCAGGGGCCCCGCCTCCCGCGTCACCATCCCGACACACGCCTCCCGACGAGGCAAGCGTCCGCGCCCCGCCTCCAGCGCAGGTCCCGATGGTCCCGACGCCTGGCGGGGGCGCCGCGCCCGCGGGGTCGTCGGTCGGGCTGGTGGAGTCTCTCGTGCGTCTTCATGGCGAGGGAGCGCGCGCCCAGGCCGAGCGCGGGGTGAAGCAGGTGGTTGCCTTCTGGCGCGCGGAGGACGGCGACGCGAAGGCACGGGAGCAGTTCGTCGTCTCTGCGTTCATCGCCGATCCCGCGGCGCTCGCGCGCACCCGGGACCGGCTGGCCGAAGCGTTCGAGGCCGCCGACGGGCATCTCCTCGAGATCGGCCGCACCTGGCGCGCCGGGGCGGAGCTCGAGCGGGGCCCGGAGCTCCCCATCGACGCGCTGCTCGCGGCGACCGACCCGGGCGCCCACCTCCAGGACGACCTCTTCTCCTCGAAGGTCGCCTTCACTGTGCTCCTCAACTGGCCGCTGGACACGCTGGAGGAGATGGTGGCGCAGGGGCCGGGCTGGTCCCGCACCCGGTGGGCCGAGGCGCGGCTGGCGGGCCGGTTCGCGACTCGTCCCTCGGGCGCGGCCCT
>RPRB01000377.1 GCA_003818285.1 Myxococcaceae bacterium | reverse complement strand
TGCCGAACGTGGGGCCCGCCATGCTCCGCGACTCGGACGATCCGCGCATCATGCGGCTGCTCGCGCAGGCGCTCTCCACGCTCCCCAGGATCGAGGGCAACGCCTCGCTCGCCGGCGAGGATGGCATTCACTGGAAGGTGATCCGGGAAAGCGCGGCGCTCGTCCGCTACGTCACCGATCACAGCCCCGGGAGCATCGGGACCTTCAACTTCACCGGGACGGCGATGCTTCGGCCGCACGCGCCCTTCTATCCGGGGGCGTACCACACCGGAGCGGGCCGGCAGTTCTCGATCGGGTTCGAAGGGGCGAGCGTGGTGCAGGAGGTCTTCTCACGCGCTCATGGCGACTTCGACGGTACGCGCACTGAGCTCACCAAGGAATTGACCGTGCACGCGAAGGTCGCGGAGTCCATCGGTCAGAAGGTGGCGGCGGCGAGGCGCTGGACCTTCATGGGCGTGGATGCGACGCCCGCGCCCCTCGGTGATGTCTCGATCGCCGCCGCGATCGAGTCGTACACCGGTGCCCGCTTCGGTTCGAGCGGCACGATGACCGCAGCGCTGATCATCACCACGGCGGTCAAGGCGGTGCCCGTGAAGCAGGTCGGCTACTCCGGGCTCATGGTCCCGGTGATGGAGGACAAGGTGCTCGCGCGCCGCTGGGGAGAAGGGGCGTTCAACATCGATTCGCTCCTCGCCTATTCTTCCGTCTGCGGCACCGGCCTCGACACGATTCCGCTGCCTGGTGATGTCAGCGAGGAGCAGCTGGTCCGGATCTTCGGCGACACCGCCTCACTGGCCTGGAAGTGGCGCAAGCCGATGTCCGCGCGACTGCAGCCGGTGAAGGGAAAGAAGCCGGGCGATCAGACCGAGTTCAACGACCCGTACCTGTTCAACACCACCATTCGTCCGCTGCCCTGAGCTGAGGCACGTGCCCCGGACCTACCCGCCGACGGCCACGCCGACCAGCCGCCCGATGCCGTAGGTCAGCGCCGCTGCCCCGAGCCCCAGGATGAGCTGGCGGAGTCCGGTGCGGAGGACGCCTCTGCCGGTGAAGAGCGTGATCGCCGCTCCGATGCCGAACAGGGCGACGGCGCTCAGGCCCACGCTCCACAGCACCGCGGCGGTGCCGCGGGCGACGAAGAACGGGACCAGCGGAATGATCGCTCCGAAGGCGAAGAGCACGAAGGAGGTCCCGGCGGCCGTCCACGGCGACCCACCGAGCTCCTCCGGGTCGAGGCCCAGCTCCTCGCGGGCCAGCACGTCCAGGGCCGCCTCCGGACGGGAGATGATCTCCGTGCTGAGAGTCCGCGCCTCCTCCGGGTCGAGGCCCTTCGCACGGTAGAGCAGCTCCAGCTCCTCCCGCTCGTCCTCCGGCTCGAGGTCGATCTCGCTCCGCTCGGTCTCCAGCTCGCGCTCGGCGAGCTCGCGGCTGCTGGTCACGCTGATCCACTCGCCCAGGGCCATCGACGCCGCGCCGGCGACCAGGCCGGCGACGCCCCGCCAGCACCACCACCCGGTGATCCGTCGCGGCTCCGGCCACGCCCATCACCAGGCTCAGGTTCGAGCTCAGGCCGTCGTTCGCCCCGAGCACCGCCGCCCGGAGCGCATTGCCGCCGACCTTCCGGTGCCGGCCCTCGAGCCGACCCAACTCCGCGCCGGAGGCTCCCCGGGCGCGCGCGGCGAGGGAGCCGAGCAGACGCGCATGCAGCCGCTCCTGGGACCGCATCTCCGTCCCCGCCGTCTCCGCCTGGGTGTCGTAGCCCCTGCGGCCCGCGTACTCGTCCGCGGCAAGGGTGGCGACGATGGACTCGGGGCCGAACCGGCGCGCCAGCCAGATCAGGACCCGGGCGCGCGTCGAGAGGCGGCGCGGTCCCGGGGGTGCCCCCGCCTCGGTGAGGCGCTTCTCCCAGAAGCCGGCATGCTTCTCCTCCATCCCGGCCAGCTCGCGATAGACCTGCGCGCGGCCGGTGTCCCGCTCGCCATCCGCCATCGCGCGGTAACGGGCCGCGCTGTCGATCTCCTCCTGCCAGTTCTCGCGGTACCGCCGAAGGTCCTTGGCGCTCGTGGTGGGCATTGACGTGCTCCGGACATAACGTCGCTCCGATGCCGACGCTGCGGGAGTGGCTGCGCGAACAACCGTTCACCCTGGTGATGTCCTCCGGATTCTTCGGCTTCTTCGCCCACGCCGGCGTGGTCTCGGTCCTCGAGGAGGAGGGGCTGCGGCCGGCCCGCATCACGGGCTCGAGCGCCGGAGCGCTGGTAGGGGCGCTGTGGGGCGCGGGCGTTCCCGCCGCGCGGATCCGAGAGGAGCTTCTCGCGCTGCGGCGCGAGCACTTCTGGGACGTGCGCCCGGGCCTGGGGCTCCTGCGCGGCGGCCTGTTCCGGGCGTTGCTCGAGCGCGTCCTTCCAATCGGCACCTTCGAGGAGAGCCCGGTGCGGCTGGCGCTCTCGGTGTGGGACGTCCTCGCGCGGAGGACGGTGGTGCTGGAGCGCGGGCCTCTCGCGCCGGCCATCCATGCCTCGTGCGCGCTGCCCGTGCTCTTCCATCCGGTGCGGCACGGCGGGCGCCTCTACGCCGACGGCGGCATCGCCGATCGGCCCGGGCTCGCCTCCGTCGGCGAAGGCGAGCGGGTGCTCTACCACCACCTCACGGCACGCCCACCGTGGCGGCGGCGGAACAGCGCTGCGCTGCAAGTACCCGAGCGGCGGGGATTGCGGGCCATCGCCCTGACCGGTCTGCCGCGCCTCGGCCCGTTCCGGCTCGCACGCGGACGCGAGGCAATGGAGCGCGCGGCCGGAGGCGCACGCGAGGCGCTGGCATGCTCGCTGGCGGGGGACTGACCCGGTGGTCAGCGGATGCTGTAGCTCTTTCGGATCGAGCTGCCGTCCCGCACGAGCTCGACCTCGATCCGGTTGGCGTCCTTGAGGCGAGCGTAGACCTCGAGGGCGTTCTCCGGAGTCTTCATCTCGAAGCCGTTGATGCGCCTGATGACGTCGCCATTGACGAACCCGAGCTTCGAGTACAGCGAGTCGGGCCGGATCGCAAAGAGCTTGAATCCCTCAAGCTGTCCATCCTTGTACGAAGGGGCGATGCGCGCCTGCGTGAGCGGCTCGGGCTGGCTCAGGGTCTCCTGGAGCGCTGACCGGGAGATCTCGTACTCATTCCCATCAAGCGGGCGAATCGCGGCGGGACCAGCTCCGGTCCGCGTCGCCGTCTCGGCCGACCGCTCGGGTGGGCCTTGGGCAGGATCGAAGCCGAAGAACTCCCGTCGACCGTCTCGGAGGATGATCACACGGTCCCTGAGGATCGTGACCACGAGGGCATCATGCAGTCGGTCTCCCTCCATCACCGTCGAGGTCCTCTGTCGCGGGAGGTCGAGCACCGAGGCGATCGACCAGCCTGTGCTGGAGCTGAGGAGCGTTCCCAGGAGCTTGACCTGGATCCCGCTCCGCGTGGGTTGGGCGCTCTGGTCCCCTTCTCGCTCGAACAACGGAGCGCCGGGAGGCAGTGCGATTCCCATGAGCTGCGCGAGCCGGGGCAGGTC
>RPRB01000376.1 GCA_003818285.1 Myxococcaceae bacterium | reverse complement strand
GCGGCCCGGGTGGAGAGCCTCACCTGGAAGAGCGACCGGTGGGACGTGCAGGGCTGGCTCTACCTCCCGCCCGAGAGCGTCTGGCCGGGGAAGCGGCCCCTGGTGGTGAGCGTGCACGGCGGACCGGCCTCGGCGGCAAAGAACACCTTCGACGACAAGCTGCTGGTGCTGGTCAGCCAGGGCTACGCGGTGCTCGTGCCCAACCCGCGCGGCAGCTTCGGGCAGGGCGAGGCGTTCACCCGCGCCAACGTGAAGGACTTCGGGCACGGGGATCTCAGGGACATCGTCGCCGGGGTGGATGCCGCGGCAGGCACCGGCAGGGTGGACGGCAGGCGGGTGGGCATCCGCGGCCACAGCTACGGCGGCTACATGGCGATGTTCGCGGTGACGCAGACCCGGCGCTTCAAGGCGGCGATGGCCAGCGCCGGCATCGCCAACTGGCTGAGCTACACCGGGCAGAACAAGATCGACCGGTGGATGCTGCCGTACTTCGGAGCGACCGTGTACGCCGACCCGCGGGTCTACGCCCGGAGCTCTCCGATGGAGTTCATCAAACGGGTGAAGACGCCGACCCTGGTTCTGGTGGGCGAGCGAGACGGCGAGTGCCCGGCCCCTCAGAGCTACGAGTTCTGGAAGGGCCTCAAGACGCTCGGCGTTCCCACCGAGCTGGTGGTGTACGCCGACGAGGGCCACAAGCTTCGCGACCCGGCCCACGTGCTCGACGCCAGCCGGCGCGAGGTCGGGTGGTTCGACCGCTTCCTCGGGAATCCCCGGCAGGTCGAAGCGCGCTGAGCGAGCCCCCCGTCGACCCCGCTGCCTGGTGTCCTCTATCCTGAGCCGCGCCCAACGCATGTCCGACCTGCCCCACAACCGAATCGACGACGTCCGGATTGCCCGTCTCCGTCCGGTCCTCCCCCCTGCCATCCTCATCGAGCAGCTGCCGCTCGGACCCGACGCGGAGAGCTTCGTCTACTCGGCCCGCCGGGAGGTGAGCGCGGTCCTCCACGGCCTGGACGACCGGATGCTGGTGGTGGTCGGGCCGTGCTCGATCCACGACGTGGACGCCGCCCGGGCCTACGCCGGGCGCCTGGCCGGGCTGGAGCCCCGGGTTTCCGATGCGCTGCTCCTGGTGATGCGGGTGTACTTCGAGAAGCCCCGCACCCGCGTGGGCTGGAAGGGGCTGATCAACGACCCGCATCTCGACGGGAGCTTCCGCATCAACGAAGGCCTCACCCTGGCGCGCGGGCTGCTGGTGGGGCTCGCCGCGCAGCGGGTCCGCGCCGGCTGCGAGTTCCTGGACACGATCACGCCCCAGTTCCTGGCGGACACGGTGTCCTGGGGGGCGATCGGCGCGCGCACCACCGAGAGCCAGGTGCACCGCGAGCTGGCCTCCGGCCTCTCCATGCCGGTGGGCTTCAAGAACGGCACCGACGGGAACGTGAAGATCGCCATCGACGCGGTGACCGCCTCCGGCCACCCCCACTGCTTCCTCTCGGTCACGAAGCAGGGACTGGCGGCCATCGTGGAGACCAACGGGAATCCCGACACCCACCTCATCCTCCGGGGGGCGAGCAGCGGTCCGAACTACGACGCCGAGTCCGTCGCCGCCGCCTGCGCCGGACTCCGCGAGGCGGGCCAGCGTCCGCGGTTGATGGTGGACTGCTCCCACGGGAACAGCGGGAAGGACCCGCGGCGGCAGGTCACCGTCGCCGGTGAACTCGCCCGGCGCCGGGCGGAGGGCGACGCATCGGTGTTCGGGGTGATGCTGGAGAGCCACCTCGTCGAGGGGAGGCAGGCGCCCGGCCCGCGGAACCGGCTGACCTATGGCCAGAGCATCACCGATGCGTGCCTGGGCTGGGACTCGACGGAGGAAGTCTTGACGTGTCTCGCCGAGGCGGTCCGGAACGGACGGGCGGCGGCCTCGGTGCCGCGTGCTGCTGTCTGAGCTCCTGCCCCTGCTGATTTGCGGGGTCTATTTGAAGTGCGCAGCGGTGGAAGAGACGTTGGTCCCGTTGTTCCCGTTGGACACCGCGATGTTCCAGTGCTGCGTGGAGCGATCGGAGTGGAAGACGTGGGCGCGGAAGTCGGCGTTGTCCATGGTGTCCAGGTCGGTCTCGCCCGTGTAGTAGACGAAGTCGAAGATCGCTCCCGCCGGGCAGCCTGGTGCGAGACCGCTCGACGGCCCCTGCCCGAAGCTGGTGGCGGTGATGGTCAGCCCCGGCGCGGAGGCCGGGGTGATCACCGGCGAGTCGAACACGTCGCTCCCGGTCGGGTCGTCGTATTGCGTCTTGAAGGCGAACCCGTCGTAGGACGACGGCGAGGCACCGGCGACGTCGTAGAGAAGGTAGGTCACCCCCATACCGCGGCCACCGGTGAGCTGGAGAGTCAGCTCCAGCGTGGGGTCGGTCGCCGCCGGGCCCTGGGCGATCCAGAATTGAGGAACCGTGTCGTCGGGCTCGAGGTGCAGGTAGCTGTTCCCCAGGCTGTCGGTTACCGCGGCCACCGGGATGATGTTCGTCTCCTGCATGGTCAGGACGATCAGGTTCCCGCTGGACGGGAACTGCAGGCGCCACGTGCCCACGTCGGGGACCTGGTTGGTCAGGTGTGAGAGGTGGACGATGCGCATCCCGGGCGGAGGGGGCGTTCCAGCCCCGGGCGAGGCCCTCAGCGCCACCGCGAGTCCGACGTACATGTCTCCGCCACCGTCCAGGTGAGTGGCCGTCATCCCCGGGGTGATCGCGCCGGCCGAGGTCTGCACCTGGTACTGGGACGCATGCGGGAACGGCGGTGAGCTGGTGGGAGCCGCGATGTCCGCGTCGAGCAGGGTGAACCCCGATCCGGCGGTGAAGCGGCTCGCCTGGGTGGCGAAGACCGTCGCCCCTGATGCGTCGGCGAAGTACGACCAGATCAGGTTCCCGCCGCTCGCGTCGTTGTTCGCGGGGGTGAAGGTGCCGGCCGAGAGCGTCGGCTGCCGCGCGGAGCTGCGCGAGGTGCCGCTCACCGTCGCGCTGGTGGCCACCCCGTGGAACTCGGACACGGTGTACTGGAAGACGGTGTTGTCGATCGGCGAGCTGAACGAGACGGTGAGAGTGGTGATCCCCGGGCGGGCGTTCGGCAAGACGAAGATGGCCGCGGCGAGGTCGCCATCGGGGTCGGTCCCTATCACCGTCGGCGTCGCGGGCCAGGGGTTCCCCTGGTCGTCCCGCACCATGACCACCTGGCCAGCGGGCAATCCGTAGGAGATTCCGAGGATGAGCACGTTGCCCGAGCCCACGGGGTTCGGGAGGGTGAACCGGAAGTTGTTGGCCCGAAGCCCGCGCCCGAGGATGTTCGTGGAGGAGGAGACGTGCTGCATCAGCGTCGGGGGACCGGTCGGGCCGGGGCCGCACCTCACGGTGACGCTGGTGATGTTCGAGCTCCCGACGGTCCCCGACCCGCCCGAGACGGCGCAGGTTTGCCCGGTGGGCTGGGTGCGGACGGTGACCGAGTAGGCGCTCCCGGAGGTGAGCGAGGTGGCGAAGGTGAAGGCGCCGTTCGCCGAGATGGCGAGGT
>RPRB01000375.1 GCA_003818285.1 Myxococcaceae bacterium | reverse complement strand
GCTACGTCTTCCAGAACAGCGAGTCGCCCTTCTCGAAGCTCCAAGCCGCCGAGGGCGGCATGCTCTTCCACCACCAGCTGCCGCAGCTCGACCTCTCTGCGAGGGTGGTGGGCTACTGGACCCACGTCGACCACGATTTGATCTTCGACCCCCAGCTCGGTCGGCTCGATCAGACCGAGGGGACGACCCGCAGAGGCTTCGTTGCGGCCCTGCGCGCCACGGGCCGGTTCATCGACGAGAGCGCGTCGGTCACGTACGCCTACGCCACCTTCGACGACACCGGCTTGCTGGTCCCTTACGTGCCGGCCTGGGTGGCAAGGTCGGACACTTCGCTGTTCGGGGCGATTCCGGGCCTCCGGATCAGCGGCCGGCCAATCACCGGCACGTTGGGGCTACGACTCAGCTACGTCGGCGAGCGCGCGTTGCCGTTCAGCCAGACGGCCCCCGGAAGCTTCGTCGCCGACCTCCATGCCACGCTCCGCTGGAGCTTCGTGGAGCTCGGGGTGGACATCTGGAACCTCTTCAACCGTCAGTACGCCCAGGGCGAGTTCTTCTACGCCTCGGACTTCCGCACCCGGCCCTATCCAACGCTCGCTCCGACCTCGCATTTTACCGCCGCGGCGCCGCGCACGTTTCTGGTGACGCTGGCGCTCATCTTCGACCAGGAGACGCGCCGATGAAACGCTCGATGCTCTGGAGCGTGCTGCTCGTTCTCATCTCCTGCAGCAACACGACCGGAGGAGCCCTGATTCACCTGCCGTTCTCGGTCGGCGGGGTCGACCGGCCCGCGGCCGGTCGGATCTCCTTCACCACGCCTCTCGGCTGGACCGTGACGCTCGACGAGGCCCTGATCTGCCTTGGCCCGTACTACTTCAACGTCAGCCCGCCCTCCTCGGCGGCGATCCGGACTGGCGTCGTCATCGTCCAGGTGACGCAGCAGGTGGCGGTGAACCCGCTCGACCCGACCCTGCTTCAGGCCTCGGCCGGCGCCGATGGCGAGACCGGCACTGCCGTGGGGGTGGAGATGGGGCTGTTGCCCCCGGATCCGAGCCAGTCTGCGGAGATTCAGGACCTGCTCGACCCGAGCCAGTCGGTGGCCCACGTCCGGGGAACCGCCACCAAGGGCGGGACGACCGTCCCGTTCGTAGGGTTCGTGACCATCGACCTCAGCCAGGCGAGCCCCCAGAGGCCGCCTGAGGCGCTGCAGCGAGTCATCGGCTCTTTCGCCCGGGCGCTGACCTTCACTGCGGAGCCCCAGCAGCTTGCCCTGCGCGTGGATCCGACGCCCTGGTTCGACACCACCGAGTTCTCGGACCTCCTTTCGTCGCCACCCGGCGAGGATGGAAACTACACCTGGACCAACACAACGAACTTCCACACCCAGCTGCTGCAAGGGCTCCAGACGCTGACCGGCTATGTCTTCACGCTCTCGCCGCGCTGAAGGGACTTTCCGATGGACGAACAGACTCTCAAACCCTGGGGGCATCCGCATCGCTTCCGGAGCACGCATGTCCCCCGGACACGATGGGTTGTGGCGCTCACGCTTGGGATGATGGTGGTCGAGGTGGCGGGTGGCCTCTGGACTCAGAGCATGGCGCTCCTCGCCGACGGCCTGCACCTGACAACGCACGTGTTGGCGATCGGCGTGCCGGCGATGCAGGTCGTCCTCGTCTCCGCCTACGTTCAGTTCGCCCGGCACGTGACATACCCCAGAATCAGTGGCCTGCTGCCGAAGCCGTTCCGGGCGACGGACCTCCTCGCCATCGTGCGCCATCACTGTCCGGACCCGAGAGGAAGCCCGGAACCGAGCTAAGTGGGCGTCCGAGACGGAAACCCGGTGGCAGAGGGACGGCCGTCGGCCTCTTCCAACACTCAGTCTTCGTCGTCCTCGTGTCCGCCACCTCTTGGGAGAGCCGGGCGGCGGAGCTCGGCGTCTCGAGGGGCGAGCTCCTTCGCGCGAAGTCGCCTACTCAGCCCCGAGCCGGCGAAAGTAGAAGTGGAGCTCGGGGTCCGTGACCGAAATCGTCAGCCACCCCCCAACGGCGATGAGAATCACGCGCTCCCCTTCAAGCGAATAGAGCTCCCAGCGGGAGCCAGCATCGACCGGAACAGAGTGAGCAGTCGCCGGCGAGCGGGCCACGTGCGCGACAAGGCATTCCAGCCTGTCCGTCGGCACCAAGTCAGCGATGCGCAGCCGCTCACCCTCGGGCGCCACACACCGGCAGCCCGCGATTTGGCAGATGGCCACGAACGAGTCCGCCGTTCTCGGCGACCGGTGTTCCGACCAGCGGTGGCCACAGGCGCAGTGGAAATCTGCCACGCCGCGAAGGTAGCTACGCGTCGGGAGGCCGACCATTTGCGACGACCTCGGGTATGAGAATGGCCCGTCTCGGCCTCTCATGCCATTGGCCCTGCGGCCGCGTGCCGGTGCTGCTCGGGTCTGGAGCAGTTCGCCGACGACGAGCTCGGCGTCCTTGGTGACGCTCTTGCCGTCCCACTCACCGGTCATCCACGTCGAGCACGGCCGCTTCTCACTAGGGCGACAGGGCTCGCTCCCCCGCGCCACCTCGGCGCGGACGCGGACGCACCCGGACCGACAGAACGCTCCGAGGTGTCGCCTCGAGGACCTCGATCATCGTGTCGTCCTCGAGCTGGAATCGGTCCCCGAGTGCTGGGATTGCCTGCGCCCGCGCGATGACGAGGCCGGCGATGGTCGACCAGTCCTCGCTCTCGGGCAAGCTCAGGCCGGCGGCCTCATTCAGCTCCCGGACCGGTGTGTCCCCCCGCACCCTGAGAGAGCCGTCGGGCTCTCGAACGAACGCGGCAGTCGCCTCGTCCGCCTCGCTGAAGATGTCCCCAACCAGCTCCTCGACGAGGTCCTCAATCGTCACCAGTCCGGCGAAGGAGCCGGCCTCATCCACGCAGAACGCGATTGGGACCCGGCGGCTCTGCATCTGGCGCAGGAGCTGGATCGCAGGGAGCAACTCGGGCACGAAACACGGAGGCCGAAGGCCGTCCTCGAGGTTGATGAGCCCTGCCTCCAGGGCGAAGGCGAGCAGATCGCGCGCGATGACGTAGCCCACGATGTTGTCGAGCGAACCGTCGTAGACCGGCATGCGCGAGTGCCCATGCTCCAGGACGATGCGCCGGACCTCGTCCGGGCCTGCCTCGCGAGGGATTCCCACCACGCGCGGGCGGGGGACCATCACCTCGCCGGCGATGAGCTCCTGGAAGGTCAGTGCGCGGGTGGCGATCTCGGCGGTCTGCCTGTCCACCTCTCCCGTCGCCGTCGCCTCCGAGACGAGGTGACCAAGCTCCGCGGCCGAGAGCCGGGCCTCGGTAAAGCTGGTCCGGTCGCCGAACGGTCGTAGGAGCAGATTGGAGCTGGCGGTGAGGAGCCACACAACCGGCCTGACGAACTTGCTGAGCCAGACCATCGGGGTGGCGACGGTCAGGGCGTAGGTCTCGGCGCTGCGAAGCGCGAGGGACTTGGGGACCAGCTCGCCCAGGACGAGCGAGAGGTATGAAATGATGGCCACCACGAGGGCGAAGGCAACGTCCTC
>RPRB01000374.1 GCA_003818285.1 Myxococcaceae bacterium | reverse complement strand
CCCACGCCCACGGCCGCTGCGAAGATCACCGCACCCGCCACCCAGCGCCCGGTCCGGCCCCGGGGTGCCGCGTGGTGGACGAGGAATGCTGGAGGCTCGTGGATCCGCGGAGCACGGGCTGGCGGCGAGAGGGGCTCCTGGGCCGCGCCGCCGAACAGAGGCTCGCGGAGCGGCGGCGGCGCAGGCGAGGCCGGAGCGAGGGCCGCGGCCGGTGGCGGAGGCGGCGCGGCGTGACCCCAGTCGGTGAGCGCCTTGGCCTGCGCCTGCTCCACGGCGCGCGCCGCGGGCGGGGGCGCGACGAGGAACGCCGAGCCAGGAAGCCGCGCCGGCATCACGTCGGGCCGGGGCGGAAAGACGAGCACGTCCGCCGACCCCGGCGACGGCCCCGGCCGGAGCGCCACCCCCGCCTCGAGCGAGGGCGGCGCGGTGAGCAGCACGTGCAGCTCGGGCTCGGCGCTGGCGACCTCGGCGGCGATGGCCGCCGGCAGTGGCGCGAGCACGTCGTCGGCCTCAGGGTGCGTGTCGGTCCCGGGTGGCGCGAGCACCTCGTCCGCGCCGTCGGCCGGTGCAGCGACGGCCGTGCCGTTCACCGGCGGGCCGGCCGTCTCCGCCGGCGACGTCCCGGACTCCGCCGGCGACGTGGAGCGAGCGGCAGCCTCGTCCGCGGACAGCGGCGCCACGGTGGGCACCGCGCCCGGAGGTGGGGTGTGGGCCGCCGGTTCCGGCTTCACCGCCACCGGCCCCGACCACACCTGGGGCGGGGGAGTCCCATCCAGCCAGGCACCGAGCACCCGCGACTCGCGGGCGCCGAACGGCGGGGTTCCGCCGACCTCGCGCACCAGCCCCTCGAAGTACAGCTTGCTGATGATCCCCAGCGCGGCCAGGTCCTCGAAATCCGAGTCGTCCACCACCCGCGCGAGCGCGCGGCGGCCGTCGAAGAGCCGGAGCAGCCCGTTCACCTCGTCGGGGATCTCGCTGAGGCGCTCCGCGAGCTGCCGGTAGTCGATCTCGAACACCGTCTCCAGCGGAGGGAGCTGCTCGAGCATCCGCCCCCACTCATCCAGGCGGCGCATGCCCTCGAGGAGGAGGCCCTGCGTGGAGACCTCGATGCGCTCCGTCCGGTCCACCGGGACGAACTGCACCTCGAAGTCTCCTTCGAAGGTGTTGAGCATCCGGTAGAAAGCGTTCTCCCCCGCCAGGCGGCCCAGCTCGGCGTCGATGACCCGGCCGTCGCGGAAGTAGATGGTGCCCGAGCGCTCGCCGTCGAGCCGGATGAGCCCGGTCTTCCGGCCGACCTCGAAGGTCTGCACCAGGTCCACGACTCCGAGGTCGCTCAGGCTCCCGGTGAAGCCCCCGCGCGTCTCGCGCCGCTCGAAGCGCTCCTTCTCCGCCTTCTGGAGAATCATCCGGGCCCGGGTGACGATCTCTTTGATGTAGATGGGCTTGGTCAGGTAGTCCTCGCCGCCCATCTCCAGTCCGCGGACCTTGAACTCCACGGCCTTCTGGCTGGTCAGGAAGACGAAGGGGATGTGACGAAGCCGCTCGTCCGCCTTGAGACGCCGGCAGAGCTCGAAGCCGTCCAGCTCGTTGAGGCGGGTGTCGGAGAGGACCAGGTCCGGTGGGCTGATCTGGATCTTCTGGAGCGCGTCCTTTCCGTCCGCCGCGGTGGTCACGGAGAAGCCGGCCTTCTTCAGGCTGACCTCCATCACCCGGAGACTCTTGGGGTCCCCGTCGACGAGCAGAAGGTGCTGCTTGGCCATGGGTCTCTTCCCAGGCTACCAGTAAGCTGCTCCGCCGTGCTGACCCACGAGGACAAGCGCCGCCACGCGCGGCGGACACTGTCGGTGGAGTTCCGGGCCGGTGGGACGGACGGGCTCGGCGCGCTCGAGCTGTCCGGGGCGGACCTGTCCGCGGGTGGCGCGTTCCTCGTTTCAGACCTGTTGCTCGAGCCCGGCGAGATGCTGTCGCTCGAGTTCCAGATCGCCGGACGCCCCGCTCCGGCGCTGGCCCAGGCCCGCGTGGCGTGGGTGCGTCGCTTCCCCGGGCCCGAGGAGCCCGCGGGCATGGGCATCGAGTTCGTGCGGCTGGGCAAGGAGGAGCGCGCGGCGCTCGATGCCTGGGTGCGCGGTGAGAGCTGACGGCGAAGACCCGCCTGGCCTCCGCCGCTCCTACTTCTTCTTCTTCTTCGGCCGGCGGCGCATCTCCAGGAGGCGCAGCTCCTGGGCCGCCTCGAGGTGGCGCGGGTTGCTGCGCACCGCCTCGCGGAAGTGCTTCTCGGCGCGGTCCACGTCTCCCTCGACGCGGGCGATGACTCCCAGCTGGTAGTGGGCGCGGTCGCAGTCCGGATCGGCCTTCAGAGCGTCCACCATCATCGCCCGCGCGCTCTGGGCCTCGGCCCGGCGGGAGGGGTCCATGTAGATGGCCCAGGCCGCGGCGGCGAGCGTGGCCGGACGCGGGTCGGCCTCGTAGGCCTCGCGAAAGAGCGCCTCGGCCTGCGCGTATTCGCGCTTGCGCATCGCCATCTCGCCGGCCACCAGCGCTTCGGCAGCGGCGGCGGGATCGCTCGTCCGGGCCGGTGTCCCCTGCGAGCGGGCGGCGTGCTCGCCGCGGCGGACGTCGTCGAGGAGGACTTCCTGCGCCTCCCGGATGGCGTCGAACACCCGGGCTGCCTTGGGACGGAACAGCTGCAGGGAGCGGGGCAGCCGATCGGGATGGAAGGCCTTCGCCAGCTCGATGAAGGCGCGCTTCACGTCGTCGCGGCCGGCGTCGGGGGCGAGCCCGAGCACCGCGAACCGGTCCGGGTCGCGGGTGAGCGCGGCGTGCCGGGCCTCGATGGCCTCGGCCAGCTCGGCGTCCTCGAGCGACCGCGGCGGGGGTGTGGGGATGCTGGCCACCGGCTCCCGCTCGGCGGCGGCGCGGGCCTGCCGGAGGAGCTCCTGCCGGCGCGCCGCGGGCAGCTCGGGCGGGGTGCTGCTCCGCTCCGTGCCCGGAGGCGGCCCGGGGACCGGCGTGCCGCTCAGCGCCGCCAGCCCGATGCGCCCACTGTCGGTGCTGGTGTCCTTCTCGCCGGCGGGCGGCGCCATGCTCCACTCACCCGACTCGAACGAGGCCTTCACCAGGGCATCGATGTCGCTGGTGGCGAGGGGGACGGTCGTCGGATTCTCCGGGTCGTTCGGAGCCCGCAGCCCGGCCAGCGCCTCGAGCTGGCCATCGACCTGCCGGAGCGCGGCCTCGAACGAGCCGGCGGGCTCGGGCGCGCCGCTCACCAGCTTCCAGAGATCCGCCTCCTCCCCGCCGGCGTCGGGACCGAGCCGGAGCGGGGTCCGCTCCGCGGGTTTGCTCCCCACCGCCTCGGTGCTCGGGGCCTGGAAGAGGTCCGGTGGCGCCTCCGAGCCGGCCCGGCGGAGCGCCTCGCTCAGCTCCTCCACCAGGTTCCCGGCCACCGGCGTCTGCGCGGCTTCGGGGCCGGAGAGGAGGAGCGCCTCGGGCTCGAGCACCAGCTCCTCGGACTCGAGCCGGATGCCACCGGGAGGCGTGCGCGCCTCGGCGGTGCCCCCGTCCGGCGTGG
>RPRB01000373.1 GCA_003818285.1 Myxococcaceae bacterium | reverse complement strand
TACCAGCTCCTCACGCCTGCGCGGGAGCAGCTCCCGGAGGCGCCAGCAGGTCTTCCAGGAAGAAGGCCGAGAGCTCCGCCCGGCCGGCGAGCCCGGCCTTGCGGTAGACGGCGAGGACCGCGTGGAGGCCAGGGTCGGCGAGTCGGCCGTGGAGGAGCACGAGCGCGCGGCGCAGGCCTTCACCACGGCCGCGGGCGCGACGTTGCTCGCCGCGGCGGTCGCCCTGGCACTGCGGAAGCGCCCGGGCCCGTTCCTGGTCGCGGGTGGGGCGAGCGTTGCGCTCTCGGTGGGAATGCTGGTCCTCGGCATCCAGACCGGAAGCCGCGGTGGCGCCTTGGTCCACGGCGGCGCGGAGGTGGTGCGCGGCGGCGAGCCGCGGCCTGGAGGGCTGGGGCAAGGCCCGAGCGGCCAGACCTCCTCAGAGGAGGAGGAGGAGGACGACGACGACTGACGTCACCCCCGGGTCGGTGGCGCTTCGGCTACGGTTCTGCCCGGGGAGGGAAGACGATGCTCCGACTGCGGTGGCTGGGGCTCCTGCTCGCCGGCGTGCTCGCCGCCGGGCCTGCGAGCGCGGCGGACTACGACCTGATCATCTCCGGAGGCCGGGTGGTCGACGGGACCGGCGCGCCGTGGTTCCGGGGAGACGTCGGGATCCGGGGCGACCGGATCGCCGCGGTGGGAAATCTCGAGAAGGCGTCGGCGAAGCGCCGCGTGGACGCCGCCGGGAAGTACGTGGCGCCGGGCTTCATCGACATGCTCGGGCAGTCCGAGCTCCACCTCCTGGTGGACAACCGAGTGGAGTCCAAGATTCGCCAGGGGATCACCACCGAGGTGACGGGGGAGGGCGGCTCGATCGCTCCGATGAGCGAGGTGTGGATCGCCGAGATGAAGCCCTGGCTCGAGAAGTACCGGCTCACCATCGACTGGAAGGACCTGGACGGATACTGGCGGAGGCTCCGGAAGGCGCGTCCGGCCGTCAATCTCGTCACCTACGTCGGCGCCGCCCAGGTGCGCGGCACGGTGCTCGGCCTCGGCGAGGTGCAGCCCGATTCCACCCAGCTCGGGCGGATGCAGCAGGAGGTCGAGACCGCGATGCGGCAGGGCGCGGTGGGACTCTCCTCGGGCCTCATCTACCCGCCGGGCTCGTATGCGACGACGGCCGAGCTTGTGGCCCTGGCGAGGGCGGCCGGACGCCACGGTGGGCTGTACGCGAGCCACATCCGCGGCGAGGACGACGTGGTGATCCAGGCGCTGGACGAGGCGATCGGCATCGGCCGGGAGGCGCAGGTGCCGGTGGAGATCTGGCACCTCAAGACGAGCCTCCGCAAGAACTGGGGGCGGATGAAGGAGGTGGTCGCCCGCATCGAGCGCGCCCGCGCCGAGGGCGTGGACGTCGCCGCCAACATCTACCCCTACGTCGCGGCCTCGAACGGGCTAGCGGCGACCGTGCCCGCCTGGGCACAGGCCGGCGGCACCGAGACCATGATCCGCCGCTTCCATGACCCCGAGACCCGCGGTCGAATCCTGCGCGAGGTGAAGACGGCGCTGGAGCGGGAGCCGCCCGGCGACATCCTGCTCGCGAACTGCATCAACCCCGAGCTGAAGAAGTACATGGGGCGGCGGCTGGACGACGTCGCGAAGGAGATGGGGAAGCCACCGGAGGAGGCGCTGCTCGCGCTGGTGGAGGCGGACAAGGCGCAGGGATGGGTGGTGCGTTTCTGGATGAGCGAGGACGACGTCCGGCTCGCCATGCGGCAGCCCTGGGTGAGCTTCGTGACCGACAACCCGGGCCAGGCCACCGACGGCCCCTTCGCCGAGGACCTGGCCCATCCGCGTGCGTTCGGGAGCATGGCGCGGGTGCTCGGGCGCTACGTCCGTGACGAGCGAGTCCTGACGCTCGAGGAGGCGGTCCGGAAGATGACCTCGCTTCCTGCCCGCCGGGTGCGCCTCCTCGACCGGGGCATCGTCGGTCCGGGAATGGCGGCCGACCTGGTGGTCTTCGATCTGGAGCGGGTCCGGGATCTGGCCACCTTCGAGAAGCCGCTGCAGTACTCGGAGGGCTTCAGCCACGTGGTGGTGAACGGTCGGGTGGTCCTCGATGACGGGAAGATGACGTCCGAGCGTCCCGGGAGACCGCTGCGCCCAGCGAGACCCTGAAGACGCGGAGCGATCCGGAGAGAATGGGCGCATGGGCAGGATCGTCGGCATCGGCTGGCTGCTCACCGGCGTGGTGCTGGCGGCGGGAGCCTGCGCCCATGACCCGGAGGGTGCGCCCCCCCGGGGCACGGCGGTGGGCACCTCGCCGCTCGCGCCGTTCGACTCGGTCGACCTGCCGCACCCGAACTCGCGCGAGCAGCTCGCTGCGGCGCTCCGGACCCGCGGCTTCCTCGCGGCGAATGCCCCGGAGGGAACCCAGCTCGGAGGCGCCATCCGGGCCTTCCAGAAGAGCGAGGGGCTGCCCCAGACCGGCTACCCGGACGACGAGACGCTGCGGCAGCTCGGAATCGACCCGAGAACCAAGGACCGGACGCTGGATCCGGCGCCGGTCTGGCGTGAGGGCACGACGGGCGCCGGTGTGAGCCACTGAGATGACCAGAGCCGCGATAGGAGCCTCAGCGCGACGCACGTATGCGCCAGGCGGGGCCCGCGCTGGCTCCTGCCACCGGGGAGCCGCTCCGGGCGCTCCTTGGAACAGTCCCGCGACGCCCTGGAAGGGAATCCCGTCACTCCGGCTCACTGGCGTGGCATGTTCACGTCATGAGTTCGAGCCCGGTCGATGCGCTGAAGCGGGCCGCGGCCGAGGCAGCCGCGAGCCGGGTGGTCTCCGGGATGGTCGTGGGCCTGGGAACGGGATCGACCGCCATCCACGCGGTGCCGGCGCTGGCTCGGCGCCTGCGCAGCGGCGAGCTCCAGGACATCCGGGCCGTCGCCACCTCGTACCAGTCGACCATGCTGGCCCGAGAGCTCGGCATCCGCCTGGTCGACCTCGAGGAGATCGAGCGCATCGACATCGCCATCGATGGCGCGGACGAGGTGGCCCCTGACCTGACGCTGATCAAGGGCGGCGGAGGGGCGCAGACCCGGGAAAAGATCATCGCCGCGCTCGCCGTCGACTTCACGGTGGTGGTCGATGAGGCCAAGCTGGTCGATCGCCTGGGCTCGTCCCGCGCTGTGCCGGTGGAGGTCCTTCCGTTCGCCGTGGCCCCGGTGTCCCGGGCCATCCAGCGCCTCGGCGGACAGCCGGAGCTGCGGATGGCGGTGAAGAAGGCAGGGCCGGTCGTCACCGATCAGGGGAACCTGCTGCTCGACGTCCGTTTCACGGAGATTTCCGACCCGGCCAGGCTGGAGCGAGATCTCAAGATGATCCCCGGCACGCTGGAGAACGGCCTGTTTGTCGGGCTCGCGCGGCGGGTGCTCGTCGCGAGCCTGGACCAGGGCGTGCCCCGGGTGCGGGAGCTGCTTCCACCTGGGACTTCATAACCGCCCCCGGCAGGGCGCCTGGAAAGTTGCTCCTGAACAGCAGCCGGTCTGGGCCCTTCAACTCGACGAGGGCACCTTGCGCGGAGGGGAGTGGCGTCCAGCGTCAGGCAGC
>RPRB01000372.1 GCA_003818285.1 Myxococcaceae bacterium | reverse complement strand
GGCTCCCCAGGGCGCGCCTGCAAGGGCACGCGCAGCCCGGTGCTCGCGGACGTGAGGTCCGCATCGGCCTCCGGCTCCGCTGGGGGCAGCGGTCCCACCGACCCAGGTCCGCATCCGCCGCTTCCCACGAGTAGCGCGAGCGCGACCGCTCTCGACGTGTGTACGACGTTCATCGGGCACCTCCCTCTCGGTTCCCCGGTCGAGCCGGACCCACCCAGCTCAGGAGGCGGCCTGTGACCCTCTCGGCTGTGCGTGCTCAAGGCACGCTGTCCGAGCACGGAGCACTGGTGCGTGCCCCTCAGCGCGAGGTCGGCGCACGGGGCGCTCCGCCGCAGCTTCACGCCGACCGGAAGAGAAGCGATCTCACGGTCGCCCGTGGGGACCCGAGCCCTCGATCGGCGGCCCCGGAAGCGCGACGGCGAACGAACGGTCCCCTTCCCTGACCCGATCCGGACAGGGAGAGCCCACCACGTGCGCCGGAACGATGACCGAGCAGGCGACCCTGAGCGCTCCGGCCGGGGCCGGTCGGAACACTACGGGGCGAGGACCGCACCCTCGACGGCGGTGCGGAACGCCGGAGGCTGGGAAGGCTCCGGGGGCAGCGTTCCGCTCCGCTCCACCCCTTCGCGCACGAGCCCGTCCACCACCCGATTGAGCGCGGTCCAGTCGGTGAACACCACCTCCCGCGCCGGCTCGTCCGGAAGGTCCAGCCGGAGGAGCTTCCGCATCAAGGTGCGAATCACCGGTCCGTAGATGGAGTCAGTCAGCGCGCTGGCGACGGGCACCGCTCTGCCCGGGCGCCAGCCGGTCTCGAGGACGAAGTCGTCCAGCATCTTGCGCGTCGCGTGCTGGGCGTCCAGCCGCACGTCGTCCGGCCGGTGGACGTCCGCGGCGGCCGCCTCGGTCAGGCTCACGGACAGGAAGATCGTGGGAAGCCGGTCCAGCTCGCGGCGGCGAGCCCGGACGAACTTCACCATCTCCCGTTCGTGGTGACCGAGGTGGACGCTCGCGGCCAGGATGACTGCCGAGTAGCGCTCCAGCGGGGGTAGCGCCTCGGTTCGTGCGTCCTGGATCTGCACCTCGTGGGCAAGGGTGCGAATGCGGTCGGCAATGCGCTCCGCGATCTGCCGGGTGTACCCGCCGCGGGTGGCATAGACCACGAGGAACGGTCTCATGCCCTCCGGCGCTGCATCGGACGTACCCCTTGCGGCACGTGGCGGAGGTGAGCCTGGCACCGCAAGTCCTGCGCGCGACCGCCGTGGCCCGCGCAGCGGCTGCGCATCGACACCCGCCGAGCTTCGACCTCGAGCCCCGCTCCGGGGGAGGATGCCGTGACGCGGGGTCGATCCGGCGGTTGCCCCGGGCTGGACCGGCCGTCGCCGACTGCAGCGCCGACGTCCTCAGGAGCGCGCCATGAAATGGGTCACTCGCAAGCGAATCCAGGTCAACCGGGCCGCCACCGCATGGCTCGTCCGGCGATTCATCGATCCCCGAGCCGAGTTCCTCTTCGTCGACCCGGACCAGGTCGAGGCCGTTCAGGGTCGCGAGGGAGCGATCGGCTTCGACGCGCCCGGCGCGCGCTATCCCCACCAGGACGACCAGGGACGCTGCTCCTTCGAGGCCCTGATGGACGAGCGCTGCCCCGAGGATCCGGTCCTCCGGGAAATGGCCCGCATCATCCACGGCGCCGACCTCAAGGAGCTGGGCGCCGCTCCCGAATGTCCCGGCCTGCTGACCATCTCCCGCGGCTTCCCGCTGGTCGCCCGTGACGATGAGGAGACGATGGAAAAGAGCGCGTTCCTCTACGATGCGCTCTACGCCTCGCTGAAGCAGCGCCGCGGGTCCGCATGAGCGCTTCGCGCCTGCGCCTCCTCACGATCGGTTTTCGTCCTCGGAGTGATGGAGGATCCACCCTGAAGGTCCGCTGGGTGACACGGCAACGCTGCCGGCGTTCGATGCCCGGCTGTAATCGGTCCGGCCCCACCGGTTCCCGGGCGAGGATCACCGGTCATGGTCGCAGAGCTCGGCATCATCCTCCTCCTCATCCTCGCCAACGGCCTGTTCTCCGGGGCCGAGATCGCCGTCATCTCCATCCGTCGAAGCCGAATGCCCGAGCTGCTCGCCACCCACGGGGGGAGAGCGCGCGGTCTGGACTACCTCCGGGCACACCCCGACCGCTTCCTGGCCACGGTCCAGATCGGCATCACTGTCCTCGGGACCGTCGCTGCTGCGTTCGGCGGCGCCTCGATCGCCCGTGAGCTCGAGCAGCCCCTCCGGAGCATCGGCCTGGGCGAGGCCTCGGACGATGTCGCCTTCGGCCTGGTGGTGGCTGGCCTCTCGTACCTCTCGCTGGTCCTGGGCGAGCTGGTCCCCAAGTCGTTGGCGCTCCGCTCCGCCGAGCGCTATGCCCTCGCCGCTGCCCGGCCCATGGTGTGGCTCAGCAAGCTCGCCCGCCCCGTGGTGTGGCTCCTCACCGCCAGCTCCAATCTGATCCTCCGACCCTTCGGGGATCGCACGAGCTTCACCGAGGCGCGTCTGTCGGCGGAGGAGCTCGGGCAGCTGGTGTCGGAGGCCACCAGGACCGGGGAGGTGGAACGGCACTCCGCGGAGATCGCCACGCGGGCGCTCCGGTTCCAGGAGCTGGTCGCGAGCGAGGTCATGGTTCCCCGGGGACGGGTGGTGGCGATTCCCCGCTCCGCGAGCCAGGAGGCGCTCCGGCCGATCGTTCTGGAGCACGGGCATTCGCGGATGCCGGTCTTCGACCGCTCGCTCGACGACATCGTCGGCTACGTGGTCGCGCGCGATCTGCTCTCCTTCGCCCTGGAGCAAGGTCTCATCAACATCGACGACTGCCTCCGCCCTCCCTGGTTCGTCCCCGAGTCGATCCCGGTGCCCCAGCTGCTCCGCCAGATGCAGGCCCGGCGCGTCCCGATGGCATTCTGCGTCGACGAGGCAGGATCGTTCTCGGGCCTGGTGACCATCGAGGACCTCCTCGAGGAGCTGGTGGGCGAGATCTTCACCGAATCGGACGAGCCGACCGTCCCCTTCACCCGGGAAGCCGACGGCTCTCTCCGCGTGCGCGGCGATACGCCGGTCCGCGAGCTCAACGAGGCCGCGGGACTCGACCTCCCGGAGGGCGACGACTGGTCGACCGTCGCCGGCCTGGTCATCGCCCGGGCACAGGCCATCCCCGCCCCCGGAACGCGGTTCCGGCTGGAGGATGGAACCGTGCTCGAGGTGCTGGAGGCGACGCCCCGGACGGTCCTCTCGGTCCGGGTGCGTCCACCGCCTCGGGAGGAGGCGGCGACCGGCCGGTCCGTCCCGACCTAGATCACTGGGTACGGTCGTCCGCGCCCACGGACTCCAGGGTCCGCTCGTGGTGCGTGGAGACCGTACTGGCCGCCGGGCGTGCGCTCTCGACACGAAATACGGGGGACTTGCCTCGCGCGCCGGCATGCACAGGGTCGAGCCATCGCGCGGAGGTCGCCATGGCCAGGGTCCCGAGGGTGTCGTTGCTGGGGCTGACTCTGCTGTGCGCTGCCTGCGGCAGCCGACCCGACGATGGCTCGGCCTCGGGTCGAGTGCCGGTCGGG
>RPRB01000371.1 GCA_003818285.1 Myxococcaceae bacterium | reverse complement strand
GCAGGTAGCGCCGGCGCTGTCCCGGCCCCCGGAGTAGCTCCACCACGAGGCCGAGGACGAAGAGGAAGGCCAGCAGGCCGTGGGCGAGACCGAGCGTCTTCCCCGTGAGGGCCCCCACCGCTCCCCCGCGCAGGTCCAGCACGTCCCAGCTCGCGGGCGCCGTTGCCCAGAGTGTGTTGAGGAGCGACCCCGGCCGCACCTACTCACCTCCCGCCAGGCGCACGCCGTCCGCCTGGACGTCCAGCGCCGGGGATTGCAGCGTCTTCAGTCCCTCGGTCACCACCTGACGCCGCTGCGCGGCCTCGAGGAGCGCCCGCTTGCGTTCGGCATTGCGAAGGGCGAGCGCCGTGGCCGACAGCCGGTTTCCCTCGGAGAGCTGGGCATTCACGGTGTCGAGCTGGCTCTCCTGCCGTGCGCCCTGGGCCAGTCCGCACACCGTCGCGTCCCCGGTGCTGCCGCAGGCCCGCTTCCGGCTCGCGGCGGACGCCACCGCGCGCGACGTCTCCTGCTGGGCGTGGGTGTCGGCGGCGGAGAGCGCCCGGGCCACCTCGTAGTCCGCGGCCTGCGTCTCCGGATGGAGCGCGGTGCCGAAGGTGCGGCTCAGCGCCTCCCGGGCATCGGCCTGGGTGATGGCGTCGTGCATCTGTCGGCAGGCGGCGCTGCCCGTGCCCTCGGAGGCGAGGCACCGTCGGACCACAGCACGGAGTTCTCCCGTCGCCGGAGCCCAGCTGCCGACGCCGCTGACGAGACGGCTCGCGTCCGAGACAGGGACGGCGCCGCCGGACAGTCCCATGACGTCGTCGCCGAAATCCGCCAGCGAATAGTGCTGGAAGCCCTCGAAAACAGTCTTCGCCTCCTGCGCGTACCCCACGAGGCGCTTGGCCGCGGTGAGCTGCTCGCTGGCGGTGCGGATGAGCTGGGCCGCGTTCGAGAGCTGCTGGCTTCCCTGCGTGACGAGTGTGCCAAGGAGAGGGACGTCGCCGCCGAAGAGGTCCGCCCACGCCGCTGGCGCGGCCAGCACCACCAGGAGAGCCGGCACGAGCCAGAGCGAGGGTACAAGTAGGCGGCGTCTCGACATGGCGAAGGTCCGGGGGTGGGCGAAGGGTTCAGGCACGAGGGAGGGCAGCGGCTCCGGCGGGGTAGCGAGCCGCCATCTCTTGCAGGAGCAAGAATTCATCGAGGTGAGGGTTGGCCGCGCGAACGCGCTCCAGGAGCCGGCGGTCATCGCCGTCCGTGGTGAGGAGCCAGTAGGCCAGCGGCGGCACCGCGTGCCGCACGGTGGCGACGTGCTGTCCGTAGAGAAGGAGGAAGTCGGTGAAACGAAAGGGGACGCGCTCCAGAGCGCGGAAGGCCCGGAGCAGGCTCTGCGGCCATCCCAGCGCCTCTTGCACCACCTCCCAGCCCGAGGAGTGCCAGAGGAAGAGCTTCAGGAAGGAGTTGCCGATGATGGTCGCTGCGGCGCGCGAGCGCTGGAAGTCTTCGAACTTCTGGCTGATGGCCCACATGGCCACCTCGAACTTCCGCATCTTCGCGTAGGCCTTCCCGAGGAAGGCGTCGGCCGCGGCGCTGTCCCCGAGGTAGTCGTGGGCCTCGTCGATCGCGCACACCGTCTTCGCCCGGCGGCTGGCGGCCCGGGCGGTGATGGCGCCCATCACCGCCGCGAAGGCAATCCGCTTGAGGAGGGCATCCTTTCCGATGGCCCCCATCTCGAACGTGAGCAGCCGGGTGTCGTAGCGCAGCTCGCTCGGCGAATTCAGGAAGCGTCCGTAGGTGCCGGTGCAGAACAGCTCGAGCCTCCGCACCAGCCGTCCGGCCAGCGCCCTGTCCTCGGCGTGGAGCGTTTCGTCGCCGGCGAATTCGCCGAGCGAGGCCTGGAAGTGGCCCATGAGAGGCCGGCTCTCGGGCTGACCGCGCAGAGCCTCGTAGGTGCGCGTCACCGCCTGGCCGACCAGGTTCTGCTCCGGGATGGTGAAGGACGGCACCTCCCGGTCCTCCACGCACAGCTGGATGAACCCGACGACTTCCTGCACGAGGGTGTTGTCGAGTTGCTCGATGCCGCTCCGGGCCCGGGCCTCCGCGTCCACCATGTCGCGGTACGGCAGGAAGGGGCACAGCGAGGTGTTGAGGGTGACGTCGAGGTGAGTCCCGCCCAGGGCCCGGGTGAGCCGCGCCCAGCTGCCGCCGTTGTCCACCAGGATGGCGTCCTTCCCGGCGATGAAGGCATCGGCGATGAGCGCCCCGGCGGTCAGCGATTTGCCGGCGCCCGTGTCCGCGCACATGAGCCCGTGAAAGGCATTGCCCATCGAGGAATCGAAGATCCCGAAGCGAAGCGTCGTCCCCAGAGGCGTCGTCAGGAGACTGTCCGCCGAGTTCGAACCTGCCCACGGCTCGAAGAGCGGGATGAAGTCGGCGGCGTTCCTGGTGGTGCAGCCCTTCCGGCGAACCTGGTAGCGGCCAGCGCCGGGGAAGACGGCGAGGTAGCAGGGGAGCTGGGCCACGTCCTCCACCAGCAGCTCACTGTTGCCGGCCATCCGGAAGGCGGTACGTGCCGCTTCGGTCCGGGCCTCCAGCTCCTCATGACTCCGTCCATCGAGGAGGACCGACACCGACAGCTCTGCCAGCTTCGAGGACATCGACTCGAGCTCGGCAAACAGGTGGACGATGGCCCCCTGGGTGTGGGCGTCGGCCACGTCGCGGCGGGCGTCCTCGCCAGCGACTTGATGGACGAGGCCGCGCAGCGCCGCGACGAGCTTGTGCTGCTGGTTGAGGAAGAACTTGGCCCGGGCTTGCGGCTTGATGTGGATGCAGACCGAGAGCGTGTAGCCGAAGGGCTCGCCAGTGAGCGGGTGCGCCAGGGCCTGCAGCGGCATGGCCTCGAAATGGCGAGTCCGGGTCTCGGGCAGCACCTTCAGCGTGAGGACGCGCCGAAGCAGACCCCCTTGCTGGAAGTACCCGCGCTCCTCCTGGAGCGACTCGAAGCACAGGCACTCGGCTTCGGTGTACTCGAGGAAGTGCCGTCCCTCCTTGCGCGCCAGCTCCTCGTTCCACAGGTTGTCCACAAGCTCCACGGAAGGAGCCTCCGCCTGGGCCCCGGCCCGTCCGGGATTGAGGAGCGCGTAGTGCAGGGCCCAGACCTCCTCGGGCTCGAGCTCGCGGATCCGCACCCCCACGGAGGTCAGCCGAGCCTGGAGCCTGTCCCGGAGGGCGGCGAGCGCCCGGAGGCGACGGGCGTGTTCCACCCGGGAGAGGCGATCGACATTCTTGAACAGCAGGGGCTCGCCGAGGACGCCTCGGTCGAGCGGACCATTGCCGTCGCCCCGGGAGCAGAAGAGAAACAGCTCGTTCCTCCGGAGGGGCTGCTCCCGGAGCCACTGCACCTTGGCATCGACGTAGGCCCGCATCACCCGGGTGCTCCCCGGCGCCATGGCCGCTTGGTAGCGGGCGATGTCCGCCTCGACGTCGCGGTGCACCCGGTTGAGGAAATGGAGCGTCACCGCCTCCTCGAGGCCTCCCACGAGCTCCCGGAGCGCTTCCCCGAGCTGCGCGCGGCTCTCGTCCTTCAGAAACCGAGTGTCCACCCCGGACACGGCAAGACACCCGACGTAGTCGAG
>RPRB01000370.1 GCA_003818285.1 Myxococcaceae bacterium | reverse complement strand
GGCCCTCCGGGGGTTCCTCCCGCCTTGACGCCCCCCGGCAAGCTGTTATGTAGCCCCGCTTCGCTGCCAGGAGAGGCGTTTTGAAGGGCTTGATCGGGAAGAAGATTGGGATGACCCAGGTGTTCGACGAGGACGGAAACCTCGTGCCGGTCACGGTCATCGATGCCTCCAGCTGCACGGTCGTGGGAAAGCGCACCCCGGAGCGCGACGAGTATTCGGCGGTCACGCTCGGCTTCGGGCAGGCCAAGGAGAAGCGCCTCACCTCTGCCCAGAAGGGCGCCTTCAAGAAGGCCGGGGTCGAGCCGCGCCGCGTTCTCAGGGAGTTCCGGATGAGCCCGGACGAGGCCTCCGCGATGAACGTCGGCGACACGGTGGGCGTCGCGCTGTTCGAGAAGGGCCAGCTGGTCGACGTCACCGGCATCACCAAGGGCCGGGGCTTCCAGGGCGTGATGAAGCGCTGGAACTTCAGGGGTTTCGGCCAGACCCACGGCACCCACGAGTACCGCCGGCACCCGGGCGCCATCGGACAGCGAAAGACGCCGGGGCGCGTGTACCCCAACAAGAAGATGCCCGGGCACTACGGGGTGGAGCAGGTCACCACCCAGAACCTCACCGTCGTCGACGTGGACGCCGAGAAGAACCTCCTCCTGGTCAAGGGCGCCGTCCCCGGCCACAGCGACGGGATCGTCTTCGTCCGTCCGTCGGTGAAGGTCTCCCTCCGGGCCCAGCACGCGAAGAAGTGAGGCCGTAAACGTCTGGACGCGGGCATTGCCCGGCCGTCCAATGACGACCATCGGGCGTTCCGGCAGCAACTCACGGTGACCGCCCGTTGGCAGCGGCGTGGTCACGGGCCAGCTTGGCGGGCCACGTGTCCTCCATTCGAGTGCTCGCCGTCGCCGGGCTGGTGGCCTTCCTGGCTCTCCCTGCCCGCGGTGCCCACGCCAGCCCCGAGCCCCCGGTCCAGCCGCGGCTGTACCCGGTCGGCGGCCGGTTCTCGCTCGCCGCGACGGTGGGCATCAGTGTCTTCGACACCCTGACCCGCACCGGCACCCTCGAGGTGCGCGCCGGCTGGGACTTCAACGAGTGGCTCGGGCTGGACGCCTCGGTCACCGGTGCCCTCTCCGGACACACCGCGCTCGCCGACCGCATCGGACAGCATGTGCTCCAGACGCCGCCGGTGGGCACCGTCGACGATCTGTCCGACCTCTGGCAGCTGAAGGCCATGGTGCTCGCCGGCGTTCGCCTCGCGCCGGTGTACGGCAAGTTCAACCTCGGCCCGGACCTGCCCATCCGCTTCCAGGGATACCTCTGGCTGGGCGGGGGCGCGGCGTGGCTCGACCGCACCTCGGTGGTCATCTGCCGGAACGTCACCTCTCGAGAGGAGGGAACGTGCGGCGACTGGCTGACCGAGAGCCGGGTGGCACCGGCCGTCTCGGCTGCGCTCGGCTTCCGCCTCTTCACCGGCGTCCACGGGGCGGTGGTGCTCGAGCTCCGCAACATCGTCTGGAAGGACGACTACCTCCTCGGGGTGGACCGTGCCGCGGCCGAGGCGGGCAACGTCGGCGGCCAGCGCGCGCCGAGCCCGGGCTTCACCAACACCGTGCTGATCCAGCTCGGATACGCCTTCATCTTCTGAGGCCCCACGCCCATGTCCGTCCTCGGAGCCATCGTCCTCGTCACCGCGCTCGGCGCCGCGCCGGATCCCGCGCCGGATCCGCTGGCGGCCAGCCCCAACGTGCAGTTCCGGGTGCTCGAGCCCAAGCCGTTCCCGGACGCGCTCCGGCACGAGCTGACCCTCCAGCCCTTCGTGCCCCAGGTCGGGTCGACCTTCACCACCCACTGGCTCACCAGCTTCACCTACACCTTCCACGCCACCGAGTGGCTCGGGCTGCGGCTGCAGCCGTTCTGGGTATGGCATGCCGCTCGGTCCCGCTTCTCCAGTGAGCTCCTGAGCCGCGTGCGCCAGGACGCCGCCGCTCCGAGCTCGGTGATGCTGCAGTGGGGCGCAATCGCCGCCCCGGAGTGGTCGCCGGTGCGCGGGAAGTTCGCCGCCTTCGGGGGGACGGTGCGCTACGGGCTGGTGCTCTTCGCCGGGGCCGGGGTGGGCGGCACGGAGATCGAGCTGAAGACCTCCGACTCGTTCGGGCCCGCGACCTACGGCAGCACGGGCCTGCGGCTGGTCGCCACCGGCGGCGCCGGATTCCGGATGCAGTTCGGCGATCGGTGGACGGTGCGGCTCGAGGTGCAGGACCTCATCCACTGGGGCAGCGTGAGCCGCATCAATGGATGCGACGCGGCCGACCTCCAGATCCTCAGCGACCAGCGGAGCTCGGGAGGGATCACCGGCACCGGGGTGAGCGGCCAGTGCAACGCGGGGGCGTTCCAGGGGACCACCGGCGCCGGCTACGACCGGAGCAACGACGTGGGCATCGCGCAGGCCAAGGTGAACGAAGGCGGCACCGACACCTTGCACGTGGTGGGGGTGTACCTCGGCTTCGGGGTGCAGCTGTGAGGCCCCTGCTGCTCGTCGCCGCGCTCGCAGCGCTGGCCTGCGCCAGGGGCGGACCCACGCCGGAGCTGCTCGCGGCGGCCCGTGCTCCGGACGGGAGCCCATCCGACGCGCTCGCGCTCGGCCAGGCGCTCCAGACCGCAGGGCTGGACGCGACGTCCATCGGACCCCTCCGCGCCGCCGCGACCGCTCCGGGACCGGCGCAGGGGCCGGCGCTGGACGCGCTGCTCGCGGCTCAGGAGCGCCTCGACGAGCAGCTCCTCGTCCCCGCCTTCCTCGCGGCCCATCCCGATCTCCGCCCCGCCTCGGCCGGATTCCAGGAAAGGGCGCTCCTGCTCCGGGGCCTCGAGGACCAGCGCACCGGCGCACTGGAGAGTGCCGAGTCCCTTCTCCGCCGCATCCCTCCGGGGTCTCCCCTGGCGCCCCGTGCGCGGTACGCGCTGGGCATCGTGCTCTCCGACCCGCGCCACCCCGGAGGGCCGCGCCCGCAGGCAGCCCTCGACGAGCTCCAAGCAGTGCTCGGGTACCCGGGAGGGGGAACCGAGGGAATGGAGACCCGCGCCCTGGCCCAGATGGGCATCGCCCGCATCCTCTACGGCTTGCGGCAGGACGCGGCCTCGGCGGCAGCCTACGACCGGGTGCCGCGCGAGAGCCGGGTGTGGCCCGAGTCGCTGTTCGAGCGCGGCTATCCCCGGTTCCGCGCGGGCGACGACGGAGGAGCGCTCGGAACCGTGCACGCCACGCGCGCGCCACAGCTCCAGCCCTCCTTCCTTCCCGAGGCCCGCATCCTGGAGGCCACGGTGCTGTTCCACGCCTGCCTCTATCCGGAGACCCGGAGCGTCCTCGACGGCTTCACCGGTGCCTACCGGCCCCTGGCGGAGCGGCTCGTCGCCCTCGTGGACCGCCGCTCCTCCTCGGCCGAGGAGGTGGCGCTGCTCTCCGGCCCCGCGCAACGCGACACGCTCGGCCTGGGCCTGGGACCGGCGCTCCAGGCCCAGCCCCGCATCGCGGCCGGTCTCCGTCTGCTCCGGACGCTCGACGCCGAGCGGACGCGCCTTCTCTCGGCGGGCTCCGGCGGCCCCGCGCTGGAGCAGCTCGACCGGGTCCGCACCGAGG
>RPRB01000369.1 GCA_003818285.1 Myxococcaceae bacterium | reverse complement strand
TTGGCCGTCGTGACCGGCGCCTGGGTCACGAACAAGTCGTAGGCCATCTGGACGCAGACCGACGAGTTGGAGCCGCCCCATCCCTTGAAGCCGAGGTAGGACGACCCGAGCACGACCTGCACCTCGTTTCCGTTTGGCTCGAAATCGACGTAGGCATTCTCGAAGCTGGTCGTGTCCAGGGAGGCAGTGCTGAGGTTCGCTCCCTGCAGGAACGCCCCGGAAAACACCGGCTGCGCACCGCCCTGCGTGGGATCGGTCTGGAAGGTGGTGTTCTCGAAGTTCGCCCCGACGAGGAGCGCGTTGCTGAAATCGACGCCGTTGATGACGGTGGACTTGCCGCCGAAATCCACCCCGTACAGGAAGGCATTGGTGAATTTCGTCCGGGTCATCGTCGCGCCGACGACGGTCGCGCAGCTACAGGTGAAGCCGGTGGGCGCCGAGGCTCCACACTTGCCGAGGTCGGTCTCGCATGGGAAGTCCGGAGGACCGTTGTTCAGCCCGTTGAAAGATCCGTACAGGCTGGCGTAGTCGAAGACGGTCCCCTGCAGCTTGGCACTGGCCAGGTTGACGTCCTTGAGGTGTGCACCGGTGAAGTCCGCGGGTGTTGGAACAGCGGGCGGATTGTTGGAGAGCAGTGCCCCGGACAGGTTGGCGTTGGTCAGGTTGGCGCGGGTGAACCTCGCCCCGAAGAGGGAGCGGCCGCTCAGGTCCACCGCGATCAGGCTGCTGTCGTTGAAGCGGATGCCGGACATGTCCGAGCCGGAAGCGAAGACTGCCTGGTCGAGCGTTGCGCCCTGGAGCGAGGCCCCCGCCAGCCCCGGGCCGCCGAACTGCGCCCCGGTGAAGTCGGCGCCAGTGGTGAGGATGGTGTTCAGGCCGGTCACACTGCCGAGGATTCCGCCGTCGACGCCGGCGTCCCGGAAATCGGCGAAATCGAGCATCGCTCCGGTCAGGTCCGTGCCGGGCAGGGTCGCTCCGGCGAAGACGGCGCCGCGCAGGTCGGCTCCGGTGAGACCCGTGACCCCGTCGAGGCTCGCTCCGGTGAAGTTCGCATCGGGAAGAGAGGTGCCGAGTCGCGTCCCGGCGAGCCGGCTTCCCTCGAACTGGACGCCCGCGAGCATCGTTCCGCTCAAGTCGACGCACTGGGGTCCTCCGTCCTCGAGACATCCGAGGCTGGCGCCGCTGAAGTCGGCGCTCGTCAGGTCCTGAGGCTGCCCGGGGCTGGCGAGCCTGAGGCCGAGAACCCCATCGAGAGTGGCACCGCCGAAGCTGCGCCGGCAGATCCGGCCGGAGCAGTTGGGGTCGAATGCGGTCCGGACGAACGTGACACCGGAGAGATTGGCCGCGGAGAAATCGACATCGAAGAAGAGGCCGTTCAGCACGGTCGCTCCGGGCCACATCGCTCCCTGCAGGTCCGTCAGTCCGGCGCCGAGGAAATCGATGCTCGAGCCGGTGAGGTTGCCCTGTTTCAGCGCTACCGGCGCCAGGGACAGCACGCTGACCTTCGTGTCCGCGACGTTGGATCGGCAGGTAGGAAGCTCGTCGGTGAAGACCGCGGTGAGCATCTTGGTCGCGGTCAGGTCCACCAGGCGATCCGGCGTTCCCGAGAAGTCGCTGCAGGTGATGGTCGCTCCGCTGAAGTCGGTGCCGGCCAGGCTCTTCGAGGCATGGAAGACGGTCCTGTTCAGCGTGGCCCCGACCAGGGAGGCGTTGGCCAGGTCTGCTCCGCTGACGGTGAGATTGCTGAAGTCCACGCCGGCCAGGTTGCAGCCCTCGCAGCTGGAGGAGGCCACGAAGATCTGGACCAGGGGACGCACCTGGATCGAGCGGGTCCCCCGGCCGATGGGGCTTCCATCCAGGCAGGTCGTGTCGACCTCGACGGTCTGGCTCGTCCCGGTGAAGCCAGCGTCGGCGTGGAGGACGACTCCCGTCGCAGGACCGAGCTTCACCGACGCGGTCGTCCGGTCGAGGGTGAGGGCGGAGCTGGTCAGGGCCGAGAAGTCCGACGTGTCGAGCACGAACACCGTCACCTGCCCGCCGAAGTTGCACTGCTGATAGAGCGCCACCTCCCCTTCCTGCAGGACCACCTGGGTTCCGTCCTGATCGCCGTAGGGAAACGCCCGGAACAGAACCAGGGTGTCCATGTACGGGATACCCGCCGGCTTCTGGTACCACTTGACGATCGAGCTGTCGGACGTATCGATGAAGAACCCGCTGTAGATCCCCCCCTGGAAGAGATTGGTCCGGGCCTGGAGCTGAGCCTTCTGGTTGCCCAGGTCCACCACCAGCAGCGGGTCGAACCCGAACTTGTTGTTCGGCGTCGTTCCGCTGGCGTTCGCGACGAGGGTGGATGAGGGGACGCTGAGGATGTCGGTCGTCACATCGAGCGGAAACTGCTGGTAAAGGATCTGGGGCAGAGGTCCCAGCGGGGCGTTGCCGCCGAGCGCCTCGAGATTGAAGAGGGCGTACTCATCGACCTGCCGGCTGGAAAAATCGGCGACGACTGGCTCGACTGACGGGTAGAAGAAGGAGTCGAGGCTCTGTGGCGGCGGCTGCGCGCGAAGCCGACCCACTCGACCCTGCCCGGTCGGGTCGTCGGGCGCGAGCGCCCACCAGCCGCTGCGCGGGACGCCGGCATCGGTGAGGAGTGGGGGCGACGCGTTCAGCCGGCGGACGAAGGCTACCCGGTGGGGCCCGGCGATACTCTTTCCGTCGTGGAGTAGCGTGAGCCGGTAGTTCCCTCGGCCGAGCTCGAGGGTCACGCAGTCAGAGCCGGCCTGGAGCGCCACGCGCCGTCGGCCCTCCTCGTCGTCGAGCAGCAGCTGCCGGACCCACGGGTCGTCCCGCTCGATGCAGAAGGTGTAGCTCCCCGCCTCGAGCGCGTGCCGCGAGACGTTCTCGGCGAGCCTCCCGGAGCTGCTCTCCTCGAGCTCATGGATCACCACCTGGTGCGCGAGGGCAGCCAGCGGCGCGGTCCGGGAGAATTCCGCCTCGTAGAGGAAGGGCCGCTCGGGCTGGGTGACGTTCTCCGCGTGCTGATCCTTGCACCCGGCCTGAAGGCCGAGGACCACGGCCAGCAACGCTCCGCGAACGAAACGCGCGCGACCCCCAGCGTCGCCTGGACCGCGCTGCTCCCCGTGCGCCGTCCCCTTCCCCATGAATCGCGAGGCTGCGCCCGATCCCGCTCGGGGCACAAGCAATGGCTTTGCGGATCAGGGGGAACACGCCTGGGAGGATCGTCGCTCGCCTGGCTGCCTGGCACTCACGGTCGCCTCGATGGCCATGGCGGCCACCGTGCGTTCTCGCCGATCGAGCCACGAGAGCTCGCCGGAGAAGTTGCCGCGGCCGAGCCATCCGAGCTGTACCCGCCGGCCGGAAAGAGTCCTCGCCATCAGGATCCGCTACAACCCGGTAGACCGTGCCTCCGGCGCCGTCTTCATCCAGGACATCGATCAGACCGTCATGGCCTAGGAGGTCTCGACCGCCGTCACCCGGAAGCGGAGCACATGGCGAATCCTGACGACAGCGACGGCGAAGGGAAGAAGTGGCTCCTCGAGCGGATTTTGGGGCGGAGCGGGGTTCCGATTCCGACGTCCGCGCTTGGGCGAATTCGCCGGACGGCGACCACGGCGATTCGGGCGGGAGCGGATCAG
>RPRB01000368.1 GCA_003818285.1 Myxococcaceae bacterium | reverse complement strand
GGCGCCTCGACCTTCACCGGACCGAACTGCTTCAGCGAGTCCTCCACCACCTTCCGGTCGCCCACCACCACCAGGGTCATCCGCTGCGGATCGAGGTACTTCCGCGTGATCCGGGTGACGTCCGCCGGCGTGACCGCCTCCACCCGCTGCACGAAGGTCCGCAGCCAGTCGGCCGGGAGGCCGTGGAGGTCCACGAAGCGGAGCTGGGTCACGATCCCCGCGCGGCTGCTGTTGCGGAGCACGAAGGTGCCGGCCACGTACTTCCGGATGCCGGCGAGCTCCTGGTCCCCGGGGGGCTCCTTACGGAGCCGCTCGATCTCGTTGACGATCTCGCGGACCGACGCCGCGGTGTCCTTGGTGGTGACGTCCGCCGCCTCGGCCCAGGTGCCCACTCCCGGATGGAGACCGATGACGCTCCGGGGCGAGTACGTGTACCCGTGCTTCTCGCGGATGTTGGCGGTGATGCGGCTGCCGAAGCTGCCGCCCAGGAGCGCGTCGGTCACCACCAGCGGAATGTAGTCCGGCGAGGTGGGAGGGATGGCCGGGAGGCCCAGCCGCACCGTGGACTGCAGCGCGTCCGGTCGGTCCAGGAGGAGGACCCGCCGGCCCGCCTTGGGCGCGGGCTTCGGCCGAGGGACGCCCTTCGCCTTGCCCCAGCCACCGAACGCCTCCTCGACCGCGGCGCGCACCGCCGCCGGGTCGAACCGTCCCACCACGTAGAGGTGCGCCCGGTCCGCGCCGGCGAAGCGCGTCCAGAGCTTCTTCGCCTGCTCCAGGTTGAAGCGCTCCACCTCCGCCGCCACCGGGAGCACCCGCCCGTAGGGATGGTTGCCATAGATGGCCCGGAAGAACACCTCCTCGGCCAGAGGCTGCGGTTGGCTGCGCTGGATCGCCACCTCTCGCAGCAGGTCGCCCCGGAGCCTGGCCAGCTCCGCGGTGGGGAACGCGGGGGTGCGCGCCACCTCCGCCACGAGGCGAATGGCGTCCACGGTGGAGTCGCCGAGGCACTCGATGTCCAGCGAGGTCTCGTCCACGCGAACGTTTGCCTCGAGCGCCCCGCCGAGGCTCGCCGCGGCCTCGGCCACCTGCACCGCGCTCTTCTTCGTGGTGCCCTGGAGGAGCAGCTTCCCCAGGAGGTCGGCGAGACCGGTCTGGTCGGCGGCCTCGTCCGCGTTGCCCAGCCGCAGGGCGAGCGACACGTCGGTCTTGGGAACGGCTCCGTAGGGGACGAGCGTCACCTTGAGACCGTTCTTCAGCGAGAAGACCGTGGTGGAGGGCAGCTCGAACGGCGGCGTGGGTCCCGCCTTGGGAGGTGCCTCGGGAGCGGCCGTGGCGAGCCCCGTGGCGAGCAGCGCGACTGCGAGCACGGTGCGCGACATCACTTGCCTCCCGCCGGCTGCAGGGCGACCACGGTGCGGTTGGTGGGACGGAGCCATTCCTGGGCGGTGCGCTGGATGAGCTCGGGAGTCACCGCGAGCAGGCTGGGCTCGATCCGGTTCACCGCCGCGGCGTCGCCGTCGAAGAGGGCGTGGGTGGCGAGGAGGTCCGCCCGGCCGAAGCCGAAGATCGTCTCGAGGTCCGCGTAGTACGCGCTCCTGGCCTTCACCCGGGCGCGCTCGAGGGTGGCGGCGTCCACCGGGGCCTGACGCAGCGGCTCGATCGCCGCGTCCATGGCCGAGATGATCTCCTTGGGGGAGTGCGCGGCGTCGTGGAACAGGTAGGCCATCCACAGCATCGGCCCCTGGTAGTTGTACTGGTTGCCGAGCAGGTTCGCGCCGCCCGACACCTCGCCGGTGAGCCCGTGCTTCTGCACCAGCTCCTGGTACAGCCGGCTGTCCGGCCCCGCGACCAGGATCTGCTGGAGCAGCGCCATGGCCCAGAACTCGGGCGAGCCGCGGGGAGGCATGTGGTAGGCGACCGCGAGCGCCGGGCGCTGCGCGAGCTTGTCGTCCACCGTCTTCCACTGCTCCTCGGTCTGCGGGGGCTCGGTCAGGTCCGGGATGGGCGGCACCTCGGCCCGGGGGATGCTGTCGAAGTAGCGGGACACGAGAGGCTTCACCTGCGCCGGGTCGAAGTTCCCGCTCACCACCAGCACCGCGTTGTTCGGCGCGTAGTAGGTCTTGAAGAACTGCTGGACGTCCTGGAGGGTGGCGGCGTCCAGGTCACCGAGGTCGCCGTAGAAGTTGTGGGCGTTGTACCAGTTCTTGTTTGCCAGCATCGGGACCGTGAGCCACGGCCAGCCGCCGTAGGGCCGGTTCAGCACGTTGACCCGGACCTCGCTTTTCACCACCCCTTGCTGGTTGGTGAGGTTCTCCTGGGTCACCTTGAGGCCGCGCATCCGATCCGCCTCGGCCCAGAGCATGGTCTCCAGCACGTTGGAGGGGACCACCTCGAAGTAGTTGGTGAAGTCGAAGCGGGTGGACCCGTTGAGGATGCCGCCGTTCCGCTGCACCAGCTGGATGAAGGCCAGCTTCCCCAGGTTCTCGCTGCCCTGGAACATCATGTGCTCGAAGAGGTGCGCGAATCCGGTGCGGTCGCGCGGCTCGATGCGGAATCCGATGTGATAGTAGACCGCCACCGTCACGATGGGCGCGGTGGTGTCGCGCGAGAGCACCACCTTGAGGCCGTTGGCCAGCGTGTACGCGTCGACCGGGATCTCGAACGCCGGTTTGGCGTCGGGCGGGATGAAGCGCGCTGCCGCGGCGTCGGCCGAGGGCGGGGGTGTCGGGGCGACGGCGGGCCGAGCCGGGGGCGGCGTCTCCGCCGGAGGGGAATGCGCGCACCCGAGCACGAGGGCGAGCGAGAGACAGGCGAGAGTCCTCATGGAGAGGGGGCTCGTAGTCTCGGGAGACCCTCCTCCACAAGCCCTCTTCCGCGGATTGCCTCCCCCGGCGTTCACACGTCGTCGAGGCGGTCCCGCTCGAAGTGGCGGGTCAGCGTCGGCTGCACCCCGAGCCATGTCTCGCGCCGCACGGTCCACGCTTCGTAGGTGGGGGTGAAGAGGTTCGTCTCGTCGAAGGAGCCGAGGTGCAGCTCGATCTCGTCCGAGCCGTCGGTCACCCCGAACACCTGGGAGCCGCAGCGGGTGCAGAAGGCGCGGTGGTATCCGGGCTTGCTCTGGAACGTGCCGAGCACCGCGTGAGGGAGGGGCCCCTTCTCCGTCCCGGTGATGAGCACCGCCGACCGGGAATAGATGGCGAAGGCGGTGATCGGAGCGGCATGGAGCTTCCGGCAGTCCAGGCAGTGGCACAGCCCCACCCGCCGTGGCTCGCCCGAGGCATGGAGCTCGATCTGTCCGCACCCGCAGCTCGCCCGGCGCACGGGTTCTGGTAGAGGTCCGGCCATCTCGATGGGAAGCCTCTCTCTCGGCCCCGCCGCTGGCAACCCGTCTGGCATGCCCAGGGCGGTCGCTCTCCTGGTGGTCGCCTCGGTGCTCCTCGCCGGGCTGGGCAGTCCCGCGGGCGGCACGCACCCCGACGAGGGCCTCTACCTCCAGGCGGCGCGCGAGATGCACGACCGAGGGGACTGGCTCACCCCCACCGTGGACGGCCGCCCCGACTTCACCAAGCCGCCGCTGCTCTACTGGGCGATGGGGCTCGCCTTCGCGCTCTTCGGCGAGACCCTCTGGGCGGCGCGACTGCCGGTGGCGCTCGCC